>CAKZJX010000010.1 GCA_937120535.1 uncultured Anaerolineae bacterium | reverse complement strand
TTTCCGGAGAGGCTGCCTGACCGTTCCCAAGAGCAACGGGCGCATTGCGCCTGTTCATCGATTTATGCACCAAAGCCTTCCGAATATAAACATGACTCATGGCTCGTGAGTCATGTTTATTTGCCCCAATCTCGAAACATCTTCGTGATATACTCGTTTTTATGTGTCCATGGCTTCGTCGCGGTTATGCGGATGGAAGGGGCCGGCCAGGTGTGTTGGGAACGGGAAAAGCGGTCTCCAAGGAAACACGGGAGAAAGAGCCCTCTCCTCTTGCCGGTTAACTGTTCTGTAGAGGACACGGACCAAAGATGTTGGTCAACAAATACTGTAGGTTGCAACCTTTGAAATCCGGCGGGGTTATTCTATATAGACCCGCTGGTAGGATGTGCGAGCCTTGGCGGATCTGGACTATCGAGAAGAGGACGTACTGAAACGCGCTGCGCAGGGCGATAAAGAGGCTTTTGGTTTGCTCTATGAGCGCTATGCGGAGCGCATTTATAACTACGTATATTATCGCACTGGCAATGTGCACGACGCGGAAGATCTGACGGCCCGCGTCTTTCAACGGGCGATGAATCACATCCAGAATTACATCGATCGAGGTATCCCGTTTTCGGCTTGGTTGTATCGGATCGCTCATAATCTGGTTGCGAATTGGCATCGTGATCGCAGTCGTAAGCAGGAAATTCCGCTGGATGATTTGCCGGCTCTCACAGCCAAAGCGGAGCATCCGGAAACTAGTCTGGTGCACAATGAGGATAAAGAAGCTTTGCTGCGGATCATCCGTCGTTTGCCTCCCGATCGGCAGCATTTGCTGATCCTCAAATTTGTGGAGAATCTTTCGAACGCTGAGATCGGGCAGATCATGGGCCGTAGCGAAGGCGCTATTAAGAGTTTGTATCATCGCACCTTGCTAGCCTTGCGCAACGAAATCGGCGAAAACAATCTATTCTAAGGAGAGTGATACGTGATACGTCTTGTGACCGATGGCGCCGCTGACCTCCCAGAAGGTTGGGAAAAAGAGTACGACATCAAGATCGTTCCCATCAACATTCATTTTGGGGAGAAGACGTTCTTGCAGTTTGTGGATATGGGGTTCGATGAGTTTTATCGCGAGATCGCAGCCAACAAGGAACACCCTAAGACTTCACAGCCATCGCCCCATCAGTTTGTCGAGTTTTATCGCCGTCATTTTCAGCCTGGGGAGACCATTCTATCCATCCACGTGACCAGCAAGCTCTCCGGGACGTATGCTTCTTGCGTGGCAGCGGCTGAGGAATTGAAGAGCGAGTACAACATCATTCCCTTTGATTCGTTGGGTGGTTCGATGGGATTGGCTTTTCTGTGCCGCTTTGCCCGTCAGTTGGAACAGGCCGGCAAGAGCTTAGCAGATATCGTGCGCACGTTGGAGCAGTTGCGCAGCAAGGTACAGGTGATCCTAACGTTGGATACGCTGGAGTTTGCAAAGCGATCCGGCCGGGTAGGAGCGCTTTCGGCAGCTTTGGCCTCTTTGCTCAACGTCAAGCCGATCGCGCGCCTGCAAGATGGTGTAGTCGAGATGGTGGATAAGGTTCGAACCCGCCACTTGGCGCTGGCTCGAGTGCTCGAGATGGCCCAGCAGAGCGTGGGCGATCTGCCGGTTTCGCTGGGTATATTGCATGCGCGCGATCTGCCGTCTGCTCAAGCATTGCTGGAAGAGGCCAAAAAGCGACTCAACGTGAAAGACGCCTATCTGGCTGAGTTGTCGATCTCGCTGGCGGTCAATTTCGGTCCTGGAACGTTGGGATTGGTGTTGTATCCGGTAGAGTGAAGTTGTTTGGGAAGGCTGTATGTCGCCGAAAATGCCGCGTCGTTCCAAGGTCAATCGAGAGGCCGACTTGAGCGATCTGGAAGCGCGCTTGGCGCGGACCTTGAGGCCGGTCGCACCGCCAGCCGATTTGGTTCAACGCCTGCGGGAACGGATCACCCTGCCGCCGCCGCGCTTGGTAGCCAAACGGCTGGCATCATGGAAGTTCTTTTTTGCTGTGGTGGGCGGAACCCTCTCAGGGCTGGCCTTGATCATCACCCTGGCTCGGGCGCTGTTTTATTTGGTTGGACGTCGTCACGCTGGTCAGCGGGCCTAGGGGCAGTGGCTAGACCGGGGAAGGGTCTCTTCGCCGCTCCACTTTGACGCGCATCACCAGTCGATCGCGGGCGCCGAAGCGGTATTTGTACTCTTCATTGCCACGCATAAAGTCAAATTCACTGCGCCCATGCTCACAAGCCCATTTTAGTGTGTGTGCCAGCAGCACCCAGCCTGGCGAAAGCTCTAGGAATTCGCGGTTGATGCCCGAGTTGTAGCCCCACAGGCGGTTGCCGTAGTCGAAGTTGAAGGCGCCGGCGGCCTTCTTCTCGCCAACCTTGAGGAAGGCCAGCCATAGCCAACCCTTGCGCATGGCCGTGTGAGCAACAGCTTTGATTTGCCGACGCATCGGTTCGCTGAGGAATTTTTTCTTTTCAGCGTCGTGACACATCAGGTCGAAAAAGTCTTCTATCTCGGCGTCGAGCGTTGCTTCGTCCTGTACCAGATACCAATCGACCGGCGGATCATGCTCGGCTGCTCGACGCAGTTTGCGGCGGATTTCATGGCGCTGTTTTTTGTCAAGGCTGGCCAGGTAGGTCTCGAAATCGGAAGGCAGGGGAATGTAGGGAGCAGGTTGGTAGACCTGAGAAGAGTAGCTCCAGCCTCGGGCAGTCGCCTCGCGTTCGAGAGCTACAAGGGTGGGAGAGGCTTGGGGGAGATTGTATAAATCGAGGACGCGCCACGCGTGGGGAAGTCGAGAGACGAGGACGTCGAGCAAGCCGTTCAGGAAGTGAGGCAGATCGTCTGGGCGGACGATCAGGTCCAGGTAGTCTGAAATTGCTATCGATCCGACGAACATCAACGCCGGCTCGGCTTCTCGATTGGTGGTGAAGAACAGCGGGGCAACTCCGATCAGTTGGCCCTGTTCATGGGCGACGACGATGGTTAGGTCGCCCTGAGACCATTCTCCACCCCCTAAGGTGTTCCACCAAGTTCGTTGATAGTCGAAGTGCAGAAAGGGCGCATCGGTGATGGATTGGCTGAGCAGGCGATCCCATGTGCCGGCCCACGGCGCCAGGGTTTCAAAGGAGGTGTGAAGTTGAAAGTCCATGGAATCTCAGGATGGAATTTTACCAGTATAATGATGCTTGGTTAGAATGCGAGATTGCGTGAGGTGGATCGGCCAAAGGCCGAGCCGCTGAATTGTATCGGAGAACAAGAACGATCAGAAGTCCTTCTGAGCAATTGGCCCCTCGTTCTCTACTTTTTCTTTCTGCGAGTGCCTTGTGTCTGTCGATCTGACGCTCTTCAGTCTCTATCGCCATCAGGGACGGGACTATGTTGAGGTGCCCGACGTGGCACTCTTTGAGCCGTTGCGCCGGGTGGTGCGCGGTCGCGAACGGATTGAGTTGTTGATCTTTCTCCACCTGAGCGGCAACCTGACGTTTTCGGCGGAGGAGCATCGAGCGTTGAAACAACGGGCTGCGGAGCGCTTCTATACCACGCCAGGCCCACTCACCACCGCCTTGCGCGCGGCCGCCGAGAGCGTCAATCAGGCGTTGTTGGAGCGCAATCTGACGTATAGCGGACGTAGTCAATATGTGATCGGTCACCTGATGGTGGCGGCGCTGCGCGAGACTCAGCTGATGTGGCTGCAGTGCGGCCTTATGCATGTGTTGGCGTGGCATGGCGGTCAGACCCGCCATTTTTATGATCCGAGCTTGGCGGGCAGAGGGTTGGGTCTGAGCCAGGGGGTGAGTCGCTTTTTCTCGCAGCTTGTTCTGGAGACGGGCGATCGCTTGTTGATCTGCCCGGACTTGCCGCCGGCCTGGGAAGCAGCGTTTGCCGTTGACCGCGGTCGAGGGACGCCAGACATACGGCGTAAACAGCTGTTGGCGATGGTGGAGGGGGATACGAACGGCCTGTTGATCCAGGTCAGCGGCGGAACGCCTGGGATTCGATGGGCGCAACAGGCTGCGGCGTGTCCGGCTGAACCCGAAGCGGAGGCTTCCGCCCGGACGGCGGTTGCTGTGTCGGCGTTTCCCGCCTCCCCCGAGCCGGCTGCCTGGTCTACGAGTCAGGAGGTCGTCCAGGCGCCTCCTCGGTCGGGCGAAGGGCAGTCGCCCCAACGGGGCGAATCGCCGTCAGCCGGGCCGGCCGAGGCGGCCGCTTCGGCGCCGGTTGCGCACCACGTTGGACTACCGCCCCTGGAAGCACCGTCGGCCTATGCTCTTCCTCCGCAGGCCGATCCGGAAGCGTTGGTGGAGCAATTGGCGTCAGCAGTGATGGCCGGCGAACCGCCGCCCTCGTTGCCGCGACGGGAAGCAGAGGGCGGCCTGCCGGCCGATGGCGGGCCGGCGCTCGAGGGCCGGCAGCCGGCCCGATCATCTTCGCTTGGCTGGCCCCCGTCGTCTCCTTCTCAACCGACCACCCAGCGGCAGATGGCACGGCTGGTGTTAGGCAGTTTGGACGGCTGGCGGGGGTTGATGACCACCATCCGTCAAGTGTTAAGCCGCTTCTTGCCTAGTCTGTTGCCGACCGATGCGCCGAGTGGAATGGCACCCCTATCGGTGCAGGTGTTTCTGTCCATCTTGATCCCCATCCTGGTGGCCACAGTAGGGGTGGCCATTTATCTGCGCTTCGGCGTCAGCACCCAGTTTGATGCCTACCTCCTCCAAGCGCGCGCCCTGCGCGAACAGGCCTTGAAGGCGAGCAATCCGGTGGATCAGCGGCAGGCTTGGGCCAGCGTCCTGCAGCGCGTGGAGCAGGCAGAAACCTACGATCGAACTCCCGAATCTCAGGCGTTGCGCCGCGAAGCCCAAGCTCGCTTGGATGCCCTGCTCGGAGTAACGCGCTTGCGCTTCACGCCGATCCTGACTGCCGAGCTGAATGCCCAGGTCAGTCGCATGGCGGCAAGTGATACCGATCTGTACTTGTTGGATGCCGTACAGGGCGACATCCTGCGCGTGGCGATTACCGGCCAGAGTTATCAGCTAGACGCCAGCTTTTCCTGTAAACCCGGCACTTACGGCAATCTGACCGTGGGATCCTTCGTGGATCTGCTGGTCTTGCCCAAGGTGAACGCGTTGAACTCTTCGGTGCTAGGGGTGGACGCGATGGGGAATTTGTTGTATTGCGCCCCTGGTCAGGCGCCGCGATGGATGGCCTTGCCCCTGCCGCCGACCAACTGGGGTCGGGTCACCGCCTTGGCGCTGGACAGCGGCCGTCTGTATGTGTTGGACGCGCCGGCCCGTGCGGTGTGGATTTACGTTGATCAGAATGGGGTCTATCTCGATCCGCCGCTGTTGTTCTTCGACAGTCAGGTTCCCGAGATTCGCGATGCGATTGACCTGGCCGTGATGGGCGATGATCTCTACTTGTTGCACGCCGATGGCCGGCTCACCCACTGCACCTACAGCCGTTTGGAAGGGGTGCCCACCCGTTGTGTCTCGCCGGCGCCTTTGATTAACCGTTTCCCTGCCTATGGAGAGCAAAACGTGTTTGCTCAGGCTCATTTCACGCAATTGATCTTGAGCGGTATCCCCGACTCGGTGCTCCTGCTCCTGGATGCCGACGGGCGATCCATCTATCGCCTGAGCCTTCCGGGCTTTGAGTTGCAGGGCATTTGGCGCGCCGCGGAGGAGGATCTGCCGGCCAACCCGCTGGGGGCGCTGGCTTGCAGCCCAAACCGCCTGATTTATCTGGCCCAGGGGGGGCAGGCCTATGTCACTCTGCAAGCCCCGTAGTTAGCCGATCGAAACCTCTTAAGAAGCAATCGTTGCTATGAATTTTGTTCACCGCCTGCGTCTCGCTCTGCAAATTCTCCTGAAGGGTCAGGTGGCTTCGTCTCAGGGTCGTCGTTCTCCTGTTCCGGCGATCACGGCGGAGGAAGTAGTTGAAATCAAGCAATTCTTCTCCCGTCCAAAATTCTTTATTTTTGGACATGCTCGCTCGGGGACGACGCTGTTGATGCGTTTGATGCGCCTGCACCCGCAGGTACACTGCAATTACCAGGCCCATTTTTTCACCCGTCGGCCGTTGTTAAAATCGCTGGTGGACTCGGCTGAGATCGAAGAATGGCTGACGCGCAAGTCCAATCGCTGGAACTGCGGGCGTGATCTCTCGCCGATCGTTTTGCGTGCGGTTGCCGATATGATTCTGGAGCGCGAGGCCGCCCGAGCCGGAAAACCGATCGTCGGCGATAAAAGCCCCTCGTCCACCATCCACGGTCAAGCGGTGCGCGATTTGTACGACGTCTACCCCGACGCTCGGCTGGTGTACATCGTGCGCGATGGGCGCGATGTGGCTGTCTCGGAGCGATTTCGGAATTTCGTCGAGGAATCGCGCTTTCTGAATGCCGAGGATCGGCGTATCCTGGCCGAGTTGCGGCGGGATGCCGCGCCCTTTCGTCAGGGCCGGCGCTCGATCTTCACCGAGGCTTTTCTGCGTCGCGTGGGCGGCGGTTGGGCAACCAACCTGAGCGAAGTGGAGGCCGAGGGCCGACGTCTCTTTGGAGATCGCTTTTTCTCCCTGCGTTATGAAGA
The DNA here is from genome assembly GCA_937120535.1 of uncultured Anaerolineae bacterium. Taxonomy (GTDB): domain Bacteria; phylum Chloroflexota; class Anaerolineae; order Anaerolineales; family Villigracilaceae; genus Denitrolinea. The sequence goes on along the minus strand of CAKZJX010000010.1, from coordinate 80,732 downwards.
TGTGCTGCGCGAACCGTTTGAACAGCTGAGCCGGTTGTGGGCGTTTCTAGGGGTCGATCACATCGCCGATTCGCTGGCACAGGCGATCCAGGAGGAGCTGGCCTCCAATCCCGATGAGGAATGGCAGGAACGGCGCAACAGCGATATCGCCTCCTTCCTTCCTAAAGGACAGGTGGGAAACTGGCAGCGCTTGTTCACAGAGCGCGATCGGGAGGTATTCAAAGCCGTGGCCGGCCAAGCATTGATCCGGTGGGGATATGAATCGTCATTGGATTGGTGAAAAGGATAGCGTATGAAATTTTTGATCGTTGGCTTGGGATCGATCGGGCGCCGACATTTTCGTAATTTGTTGGCGCTCGGCCAGAGAGATATTGTTTTGCTGCGAACTCACAAGGCTACCTTGCCAGATGACGAGTTGCAAGGGTATCCGGTGGAGACCGATCTGAGTGTCGCCTTGAAAACCCACCGCCCAGACGCTGTGATCGTGGCCAACCCGACTGCTCTGCACCTGGATGTGGCCATTCCAGCGGCCGAAGCGGGATGCCATCTCTTGTTGGAGAAGCCGGTGTCGGACTCGTTGGATCGATTGGACCTGCTGCAGCAGGTGGCTCAGGCCAATCACATCCGCATTCTAGTTGGCTTTCAATTTCGCTACCATCCCACCCTGAACCTTGCGCGTCAACTGATCCAGAGCGGCGCGGTGGGGCAGGTGCTTACCGTGCATGCCCATTGGGGGGAGTATCTTCCACAATGGCACCCCTGGGAGGATTATCGTGGCAGTTATGCCGCTCGTGCTGAGCTGGGCGGGGGCGTGATCCGCACCTTGACCCATCCCTTCGATTATCTGCGCTACCTGATCGGAGAGGTGCAGGCGATTTGGTCCTTCAATCACCATCTCTCGCCGCTTGAAGTGGATGTAGAGGACGTGGCTGAGATCGGGCTGCGCTTTGTGGGAGGCGCTCTGGGGGGAGTTCACTTGAATTACGTGCAAAGACCTGCTGCCCACCGCTTGGAGATCGTCGGGACTCAAGGCACCCTGCGCTGGGACAACGACGATGGTGTCCTTGCTCTGTATCGAGCGCCGGCCCCCTTTGGGAGCTGGAGCCCCACCCCGCCGGCCGTCGAGGTCGAGCGCTTTGCCCCGCCCGAGGGCTTCGAGCGCAATCACCTGTTCCTTGAACAGACGCGGCACTTCTTGGACGTAGTGGTTGGAACGGCCGAGCCGCGCTGCACCTTGGAGGATGGGATCCAAGCGCTGCGCCTGGCGTTGGCGGCGCATCGTTCACAGGAGAGCGGAAGGGTGGTCGTTCTCCAAAATTCAAATGCTGAATTTTGAAGTATAATTCAAACTTCGGAAGTCGTTAGATTTCGAAGTCTTACATCACGGAGTTTTCCATGGCAAAAGCGAAATTGATCCCCCCTTACGGCGGCAAGCTGGTGAACTTGGTCGTCGAAGGGGAAGAGCGCGAAGCCTTGCTTGCGCGCGCTCCCAAACTTCTTTCTATCAAAATTAGTCAACGGAACGTATGTGATCTTGAGTTGCTGGCCACGGGCGGGTTCTCGCCGCTGACTACATTTATGGGCAAGGCTGACTACGAGCGGGTCCTTCATGAGATGCGCCTGGCCGATGGAACTTTATTTCCTCTGCCCATCACTCTGACAGCCAATCCGAAGGAGTTGCCAGCAGTAGGCGAAGAGCTTGTGCTGCGCAACCCCAACAACGATGTGTTGGCCATCATGCGCTTGGATGAGGTCTACCGCTGGGATCTAGGTCGTGAAGCCTTGCTGGCCTACGGCACGACTGACCCGAAGCACCCGATGGTCTCCGAGATGGAGCATTGGAACAAGGTGTGTATCAGCGGCGAGATCAAGGTGGTCAACTTGCCCAAATACTACGATTTTGTGGAGTTGCGGCTTACACCTGCCCAGGTGCGTGCTCGCTTGGAGGCGATGGGCTATGACAATGTGGTGGCGTTTCAGACGCGCAACCCCTTGCATCGCATCCATGAGGAGCTGACCAAGCGCGCCGCCGAACGGGTTAATGGGTCCCTGCTGATCCAGCCAGTGGTTGGGATGACCAAGCCGGGCGATGTGGATCATTACACTCGTGTTCGCATCTACAAGGTGTTAGTGGAGAAGTACTACGACAAGAACCGCACCTTGCTCAGCTTGCTGCCTCTGGCAATGCGCCTGGCCGGCCCCAAGGAGGCCTTGTTGCACGCCCTGATTCGGCGCAATTACGGCGCCAATCATTTCATTGTAGGACGCGATCATGCCGGCCCCGGCAAGGACTCCACCGGCAAGCCGTTCTATGGCCCGTACGACGCCCAGGAGCTGATGCTCAAGTACGAAGCCGAGCTGGGTGTCAAAATGATCCCCTTCAAAGAGTTGGTCTACCTGCCCGACGAAGATCGGTATGTGGAACAGGAGGACGTCTCGCCCAGGGCGCGTGTGTTGACCATTTCCGGCACCCAGGTGCGTGAGGAGTATTTGGCCAAGGGTAAACTGCTGCCCGAGTGGTTCACTCGTCCGGAGACGGCCGAGATCTTGCGGGAGATGTATCCGCCGCGCCACAAGCAGGGATTCTGTGTCTGGTTCACCGGCCTGAGTGGCGCCGGCAAGTCGGCCACAGCACAAGTGTTGACCTCGTTGCTGTTGGAGCGCGGCCGTCGGGTGACCCTGCTGGACGGCGATGTGGTGCGCACCCACCTGAGCAAGGGGCTGGGGTTCAGCAAGGAGGATCGCGATGCCAACATCTTGCGCATCGCCTTTGTGGCTGGGGAGATCGTTCGCGCCGGTGGCACGGTGATCTGTGCCGCTATTAGCCCCTATCGCGCCACGCGCAACGAGGCTCGCAAGATGGTCGGGGAAAACTTCATTGAGGTGTACATGGATACCCCGTTGGAAATCTGCGAGCAGCGCGATGTGAAGGGCTTGTATGCAAAAGCCCGACAGGCGATGGTCGAGGGCAAACCGATGGGCTTTACCGGGATCGACGATCCCTACGAACCGCCGATCAGTCCGGAGATCACGTTGCAGGGATACGGTTCCTCGCCCGAGGAGAACGCCCGCAAGTTCATCGCCTATCTCGAAGAGCAAGGGTATCTGCTACCGCAGTGAAAGCGGGTGCTGTGATGAGATTTCTTTCTTTGCTCCACGATCCATCGTTCGCTCGTCGGCTGCCGATGGCTCTGCTGGCGGTGCTGGCCGTGATCGGAATGAGCCTGGTGTGGTTGGCCACGCCGGATGGGGCAGGGCTCTCGGATGACTCGATCGCCTATGTTGTCGGCGCGCAGAGTCTGTTGGCCGGCCAGGGCTACCGGGCAGCATGGTTGGAGTCGAACGAGCCGATCACCCATTTTCCACCGGGCTTCTCGATCGCTTTGGCCGCCCTCAGTCTGCTGGGCGCGCACCCGCTCAACGGGGCGCGGCTGCTTAACATGCTGCTGTTCGGCGTGAATGCCGCGCTGTTGGGGTGGCTCGGGTGGCGGATGACTCGCTCGGCTTGGGCGGGGGTGGCCCTGGCAGCGCTATTTGTGGTCAACGACTCTTTGTTGCGAGTGCATGCGGTGGCCATGAGCGAGCCGCTGTTCTTGTTCTTCAGCTTGTTGGCTTTCCTCAGTTTTGAGCGCGCTTGGCAGACAATGTCGCCGCCGACCGCGCCGGCCCGACGGAAGAAATCGCTCGCCCAACCGCCCGATCGATCCCTGCGTTGGATGGGGATCACTGGCCTGTTGACCTCTCTGGCATATTTGACCCGTTATTCTGCCCTAGCGTTGGCGGCGACCTTTTTGGTGGCTATCTTGATCCTGGGCAACGGTTGGAGCTTGCGCCTGCGTCGAGCGGCCAGCTTTTTGGCCGGCTTTTTGCCGCTGGTCATCGCTTGGTCGGTTCGGAATGTGTGGGCAGCTGGGAACCTCACCAATCGCACGTTGTTCTGGCACCCGATCAACTCTGAGACGCTGATGCAAGGATTGCGCACTTTCTCGGGCTTCTTGATCCCCATCAAGGAGTGGCGACAGCCGCTGTTCAAGACGCCTGAGTTGTTCCTGGCCGCGGCCGGCCTGATCGCTCTGGTCATCTTGATCTGGCTGATCGGACAGGTAAGGCAACGGCGGCTATCTCCTTCTTCCTCGTCGCCGGAGATCCTCGGATGGGTCAATGGCTTGTATATCTTCGGTTACTTGGGGGCTATCTTGTTCTCGATCAGCTTCTTTGACGCCAGCACGCCCCTTAAGGCGCGCATCTTGGCGCCGATCTATTTGCCGCTGTTGCTGCTCTTGGTGGGTGCCGGAGCCTGGGTTTGGCGACGTTTCGGGCGGGTGGGCCAAGGAGTCGTCCTGGCGGTGGGGTTGTTCCTCTTTAGCGTATCCGCCGTGGGTCAGGGGCGAACCGTGTCGGAGTTGTCAAAAGGAGGATTGGGATTCGCTTCCTTTCGGTGGGCCAATTCCGAGATCATGTCTTATCTGCGTCGGTTGCCTCAGGGGTTGGTGATTTATACCAACGAGCCAGGAGCCGTTTATTTGTATACCGGCCATCCTTGCCGCCCCTTGCCTGTCCGCATGGACCCGGTGACCGGTTTGGAGCACGATAATTTCGAGCAGGGGATGGAAATGGTGCGACAGGAGGTGAAGGCCGGCTTGGCCATCTTGGTGGTGTTTGATCGACCTGGGGACGATTTTGGCATCTTAACGGAGGGGTTGCCGGTGGCTTTGAAGACCGGCCAGGGAACGGTGTATCACACTCCGATTCTGTTGTATTAGGAAGATCCTATGAGCGTTTTGGAGAAATTTAGGCTAGATGGTCGGGTGGCGGTGGTGACGGGCGGCGTGGGGTTGCTCGGCAAGGAGTTCTGCCGCACATTGGCGGAGGCCGGCGCAGCGGTGGCGGTGGTGGATGTGAACGCTGAAGCTGCGCAGCAGTTTGCCGAGGAATTGACCCGCGCCGGTTACCGGGCTCTGGCAGTTCCCACCGATATCACTCAGCCCGACTCGGTGGCAGCGATGACCGCTGCCGTGTTGGCAGCCTTCGGTCGAGTGGATATTTTGGTGAATTCAGCGGCGCTTGATCCGAAGTTCGATCCGCAAGCGGCGGCGCGTGGAATTTCGCCGGGGGCGTTTGAGGAGTATCCGTTGGCCGATTGGAACGCCGCGCTGAGCGTGAACTTGACCGGCATGTTCTTGGTCACCCAGGCCTGTGTGCGGCCGATGATCGCCCAGGGCAAGAAGGGCAGCATCATCAATATCTGCTCGACGTATGGGTTGAACGGCCCCGATCAGCGGATTTATGTGAAGGAAGGTCGGCGGGTGGCCTACAAGCCGGTGTATTACACGGTGACCAAAGCCGGGGTGTTGGGGTTCACGAAGTATCTGGCAGCCTACTACGCCGGCACCGAGATCCGGGTCAACGCTCTGACGCCCGGCGGGGTGTTCAACCATCATGAGGAGTATTTCGTCCAGAATTATTCGGCCAAGACTATTTTGGGGCGGATGGCCCGCAAGGACGAGATGAACGGCGCACTGCTCTTCTTGGCTTCGGATGCTTCTTCGTATGTGACCGGCACCAACATCGTGGTGGATGGGGGATGGACAGCATGGTAGAGGTGTTGGCGCTGATCCCGGCTCGCGGCGGCTCGAAGGGGATTCCGCGCAAGAACATCCGCCGTTTCGCTGGCTATCCGTTGATTGCGTGGAGCATTGCAGCGGCTCGTCAGGCAGATTGTGTGCGACGGGTGATCGTCTCCACCGATGACGAGGAGATTGCCGAGGTGGCGCGCCGCTTTGGGGCCGAGACGCCTTTCCTACGGCCGGCCGAGTTTGCCCAGGATACCACTCCCGATCTACCGGTCTTTCAACATGCCCTGACGTGGTTGGCCGAGCACGAGGGCTATTGGCCAGAGGTGGTGGTCCAATTGCGGCCGACCTCGCCGATTCGTCCGCCGGGCTTGGTCGATCGGGCGGTGGAGATCTTGTTGGCTCATCCGGACGCCGATAGCGTGCGCGGCGTGGTGCCGGCCGGCCAGAACCCCTATAAGATGTGGCGCCTGCCTCACGGTGAGGAGGGACCGATGACGCCGCTATTGCAGGTGGATGGGATCGATGAACCGTATAATGCGCCGCGCCAAATTCTGCCGCCTGTGTATTGGCAAACTGGACACATTGACGCCATTCGAAGTCAAACCATCCTCGGCGGTTCGATGAGCGGCAAGCGCATTTATCCCCTATTGATCGATCCGCGGTATACGGTGGATATTGATACGTTGCAGGATTGGGCGCGCTATGAGCACCTAGTGCGCAGTGCCGGCTTGGAGATGGTCTGGCCGGGCCGGCCGCGACGGCCGATGCCGAAGACGATCCGCCTGATCGTCTCCGACTTCGATGGCGTGATCACCGACAACTTGGTGTGGACCGACGAGACCGGCCGCGAGACAGTGGCAGCCACCCGTTCTGACTCGATGCGCTTGCGCGAGTTGCGCGCCCGCGGGGTGGAGGTGGTCATCCTCTCCTCAGAGCCCAATCCGGTAGTCCGCGCCCGCGCTGAGAAGATGGGGGTGGAGGCCATTCATGGGATCGACATCCAAGAGAAAGGCCAAGCCTTGAAGCAGTTGCTGGCCCGCAAGAAAGTAGATCCAGCCCAGCTGATCTACATCGGCAACGATGTGAACGATCTCCCCTGCTTTGAGATCGCCGGCTGGGCCGTGGCGGTGCCCGATGCTTATCCAGAGGTGTTGGAAGCAGCCGATTATGTGCTTTCTCGGCCGGGTGGACGTGGTGCGCTGCGCGAGGTCTGCGACTTGGTGCTGGCCCGCATGGCAGAGGGATCGATACCAGTCTAAGGAGGAACGTATGGCACGTGAAGTGCGAATAGGAAATCGCTTGGTGGGGGACGGACATCCCACGTTTATCATTGCCGAGCTGGGCATCAATCACAATGGCGATCTACAAATTGCCAAAAGGATGATTGACGCTGCAGTGCATGCCGGCGTAGATGCCGTCAAGTTTCAGAAGCGCACTCCCGATGTTTCCACTCCCGAAGCGCAAAAGCATAAAATGCGCGAGACCCCTTGGGGATACCTTCCGTACATCGAATATCGCCATAAAGTGGAGTTCAATGAAGAGGAATATCGGGAGATCGATCGCTACTGCAAGGAGAAGAACATTCCCTGGCTAGTCTCGGTGTGGGATGAGCCGGCGGTGGATTTCATGGAACAGTTCGATACGCCGGCCTACAAGATCCCTTCAGCGGCATTGACCGACCATAACCTGCTGCGCTACGTGCGCAAGACGGGCAAGCCGGTGATTCTCTCGACCGGCATGTCCACGATGGAGCAGATCCGCCGGGCGGTGAACGTGCTCGGTGAACAAGACTTGGTGATTATGCACTGCACCAGCACGTACCCCTGCGAGCCAGACGAACTCAACTTGCGCATGATCGAGACCCTGCGCCGCGAGTTTCCGAACATTCCTATCGGCTACTCCGGCCACGAAGTCGGCTTGGTGCCCACGGCGGTGGCGGTCGCCTTGGGCGCTTGTATGGTGGAGCGCCATCTCACGCTGGACCGGGCTATGTGGGGCAGCGATCAGGCGGCCTCGGTGGAGCCTGGCGGCTTTGAGCGACTGGTCAAGTATATCCGCGTCACCGAAATGGCGTTGGGAGACGGCATCAAGCGCGTCTACGACTCGGAGAAGCCATCCCTGATGAAATTGCGCAGGGTCAACGACGAGTGATGAGACCAGTTCTGCCATGAATTGGCGCCATCTAGTTCGCCCCTATGTCAAGACAGCACAGGCCATGCTGCGCTGGCGACGGCTCAAATTCAACGAGGCGCCGCCGATCTTCGGCAATTCCAAGCCCAAGAGCGGATCGCATTTGCTTTGGCAAGTATTGAACGGGTTTACCTCCATCATGCCCTACAAGTACGTAGAGGCCGAGCCGGTGCGGACCATCACCCGAGAGGGGCGTCGCCGAACCGCCGAAGAAATCTTGGGCGACTTGAAACGCATCCCCTGCGGCGTGATCGGCTGGGGATATGTGGAAGCTACCCCCGAAAACGTTTCGTTCTTGACCTCGCGCGGGCGCGTCACCTATTTCCTCTATCGCGACCCGCGCGATCTCCTCGTCTCGCAAGTGTTCTACGCCACGGAGATGCACGAGGAGCATGGCATGCACGCCTACTATCGCTCGCTGCCCGACTTCGGGGAACGGCTCAAGGCGGCCATCATCGGCGTGGATCAGGACGGGGTACGCATGGTCGGCGTGAGACAGCGGTACGAGGCCGTCTTGGCTTGGTTGGCCACGCCTGGAGTGTGTTGCCTGCGTTACGAGGATTTTATCCAGCGTCGCCAGGAGACGCTCTCAGCCATGCTAGATGAGGTCGAGAGCACAGGCTATCGCCTCCCCCTGCCGCGTGCTCAGGCGCTCGCACGCTTGATGGAAGCCATTCAACCCAAAAAGAGCCGCACGTTTCGTGCTGGCAAGGTCGGCGCCTGGCGCGAGCATTTTACCGAGGAACACAAACGTCTGTTCAAGGATGTGGCGGGCGATTTACTGATGCAGTTGGGGTATGAGCAGAGCAATGATTGGTAAGGTCAACGAGTGGTACACCCAACGTCTCAAGCGCCGGGTGGTGCGCCACTGGAACAATCTGAGGATCGCACGCATGGCCCTGGAGATCGCCCGTCAAGCTCCTGAGCCGTCGGGGGCGCCGATCGTGTTTTTCAAGGCCTCTACTGGCATAGACGATCTATCCTGGAATAGCGGATTTCACCTGCTCACGGCTTGGGCGTTGCGCTTGAAAGGGGTGCCGGTGGTACATGTGGCTTGCCGTTCGGGCATGAGCAAGTGCGTCTTAGGGACCAATCGCGATCGCCCGCAGCGGCCTATGCCATGTCGTTCATGTGTGTACCAATCGCGTGTCTTGTTCAGTGGGCTATCGTCCTTGTCGTTCGAGCGCCGGCCCACGGCCGCCGGCCGCGGGGCCGACGACGCGCTCCGATCAGGCGTGTATTGGCTCTCCTTTAGGCGCGATCCGCGCCTGGAAGCGCGCCTGGAAGGGCGCTCATTGGTCGAGCTGATGATCTTCGAACACGAGGGCATGCCCTTGGGCGCACTCTGCTTGCCTGGCCTGCGCTGGATCCTGCGACGTCATCACCTGGAGGACGACGAGCCGACGCGCTTCTTGCTGCGGGAGTATATCCTCTCGGCTTGGAGCATCGCCCGTCAGTTTGCCGATCTGCTCGATCGGATTCGGCCACGGGCGGTGGTGCTGTTCAACGGGCAGTTTTTCCCAGAGGCAGCGGTCCGTTGGGTGGCATTGCGCCACGATTTGCGGGTGATCACCCACGAGGTGGGCTTGCAGCCGGCCTCGGCCTTCTTCACCGACGGCGAAGCTACCGCCTATCCGATCCACATTCCAGAGACGTTTGAGCTGACCTCTGAGCAGAACGCGCGCTTGGATGCGTATCTCAGCAAGCGTTTCCGCGGCGATTTCACCATGGCCGGCATCCGCTTTTGGCCCTCGATGGCCGGCCTCGACCAGGCGTTCTTGCAAGAGGCGGCCGGGTTCAAGCAGATCGTCCCCATCTTCACCAATGTGATCTTCGATACCAGCCAGCCTCACGCCAACACTGTCTTTGAGGATATGTTCGATTGGCTGGATATGGTTTTTGAGGTCATTCGTCGACATCCCGAAACGTTGTTCGTGATCCGCGCTCACCCCGACGAGCTACGGGTCCGCAAGGCGAGCCGCGAGACGGTGGAGGAGTGGGCGACCCAGCGTGGGGTCTGGCAGGAACCGAACGTGATCGTGATCGGGCCGCGCGAACCGCTCAGCTCCTATGAGTTGATTCAGCGTTCCAAGTTCGTGATGGTCTATAATTCCACCATCGGTTTGGAGGCGTCTATTTTGGGGGTGCCGGTGTTGTGTGCTGGGCGGGCACGGTATACTCAGTATCCGACGGTGTTCTTTCCCCAAACCCCGCAGGCGGTGCGCCAGAAAATGGAGGAGTTTTTGCAGGCCAAGACCATTTACGTCCCAGAAGAGTTCCAGCGCAATGCGCGGCGTTTTCTGTATTATCAACTGTTCCGCGCCTCCTTGCCGTTTGAGGCGTTTCTGGAGCCCTCAGTGCGCACCACGCAGGCCCGCTTGAAACCCTTTCGGCCGGAGCAGTTGTTGGCCTCGGAGGCTATTCAGGCCATCTTGAAGGGATTGCTGGAAGGCGGCGATTTTCTGCTGGAGGAGGGGTAGGATTTTATGGACATCTCCCTGGCGTTGGGCGGTGGCGGTGCCAAAGGGAACGCTCATTTGGGGGTGATCCGACGGCTGGAACGGGAAGGCTTTCGCATTCGAGCGGTGGCGGGGACCAGCTTTGGCGGCGTGGTGGCGGCCTTGTATGCATTCGGCAAGACGCCAGATGAAATCGAGAACCTGTTTGCCGGCGTGGACCAGTCGCGCCTGTTCGGCCATCTGCCGGGCGATGGGCCGGTTGGCGCCCGATCTGCCGGTGGTGGCGGTGGTCTTGACCGCTCCCTTGGGGGAGCCGACGCGCCTGCTCAGGCTGCCTCTCCCTTACCCGATCCCGCCGATCCTGAAGGAGCAGATCACCCGTTGGCGGCCGGCCCAGGCCCTGAGTATTTTCTTACAGGCGGTGGATATCGTTAATCGTCAGATGACCGAGCTGCGGCTAAAGGTGGATCGCCCAGAGGTGATCATCCGTCCGGCAGTCTCGCATATCCCCTTGCTGGGGAATGTGAACGTCCATCAGGTGGCGCGCCTGGGCGAGGAGGCGGTTGAGGCAGCACTGCCGGCCCTGCGGCGGGCCACCTCCTGGCCGGGGCGCTGGTTGCAGCGTTTGCGACGCAGGCCGAGGGTGCGATAATGCGCGATTTGCGAGAGTATGCCCGCCAGACTCAGCGGCGTTTGATCTTGGGGGTGTTGATCTTGCTGTTTATGGTCGGCGGCGGTTTGATCTGGTGGTTTTACGGGGCAGGAGGCGCCGCGCTGGGCATCGTCTGCTTGTTGGCTGGATTGATGCCGGTGGCGCTGATTGCGCTGATCTTTGGGATCGTTGATTGGATACTCAAACGTGCCGGTCGTGAATGACCCTTCTCTAGAAACCTTGGATCATTGGATTTTGAAGGTGCGCCCGGCGAGCCGTTCGCCGCATCGTCTTTTGCTGATGTTGCACGGCTGGACGGGTGACGAGAACTCGATGTGGGTGTTCGCCCGCAACTTTCCACCCCACTTGTGGTTACTGGCCCCGCGCGGCCTCTACCCGGCGCCGCAGGGCGGCTACTCTTGGCGCCCCCTACGCGAGGGGACCTTTGCCCGGCCCACGCTGGACGATCTGCGGCCGGCGGCCGAAGCGCTGATCGAACTGGTCGATGCCTATGCCGAACGGCATTCCCTGGAAGCGGATCGGTTTGACGTGATGGGGTTCAGTCAGGGCGCCGCTCTAGCCAACGTGATCGCTTGCCTATATCCGCAGCGCGTCCAGCGGGCGGCGATCTTGGCGGGCTTTATGCCGGCTGGGATGGAGGCCCTGGTGGCCGCAAAGCCCTTGTCGGGCAAGCCGGTGTTCGTCACCCACGGCACGCAGGACAAGTTGGTGCCGGTCGATCGCGCCCGAGCTTCGCTGGCGCTGCTGGAACAGGCCGGCGCGCAGGTGACCTACTGCGAGGCGGAGGTGGGGCATAAAGTCAGCGCAGAGTGTTTGCGCGCCCTAGAGGCGTTTTTTGCCGAATGAGTCGCGACAGGCTGCCGATGGCCTGAGCCGCTCTGCCAGTGCCAGCGTGAGGCGCAGCGCTGCCTCGGGCAGGGCTTGGTTGTCATGAGCGGGGTGGGGGTCCGATAGGACTTTGAAACGTAAGAGCACCCTGTTTCTTCTCGTCTCTCTCGGAGAACACTTGGTACAATCGGAGGGCGCTGGCCTTGCGGCGGCGCGCTTTGTGCCTCGACGAGGCCGGCCGTGAGTCCTGGCGTCGCAGCCGGCTACCAAGCGCCCTTGCCGGCTAAGGCAGCATTTATCCGATCGTTGACACAACGCCGCCTTATGGGTATCCTCAGGCATCGCTGTTGCCTGTCAGGATGTGTGTGATGACTTCTTTCTCTCGACGCGATTTCTTGAAGTGGGCCGGCCTGGGGCTGGGTGCCTTGGCCTTTCGTCCCTTCCGCCTGAGCACCAAGGCGCTGGAAGCGCTGTACACTCCCAAGCCCCTGCCGGAGTTCCCGAAGAGTGAGATCATCGGGCGCGTGGTGACCACCGACGTGGTCCTGCGCAGCCAGCCCACCAACGCGTTTGGTAACAGCAACGTCATCGCCACCCTACGAGCCGATCAATTGGTGGAATGGCAGCGCGAGGTGGTCGGTCGGGTGGTTGGCGGCATGGTAAACCAGAAGTACGTGGAGACGCCTCAAGGATATATCTACGGCTCGATGGTCCAGCCTACTCGCAACCTGCCCAACACCCCGATCACCGAGATGCCGGCCGGCCAACCCGGCTTCTGGGTCGAGGTCACTGTGCCCTATGTGGATTTGACTCTAGAAGGCAAGGTCGTCTCGCCGTGGCTTCAAGATCATTTGGCCTATAACTTCCCGCCGCGGTTGTATTACGGTCAGGTGGTGTGGATCGATCGCATTCGTCAGGAGAACGGCTTTGTGGAATACCGCTGGAACGAGGACGCCTATGGGCGCGGCTATGGCTATGGGGCGTATGGCGAATATTTTTGGGCCGATGCACGGGCGTTCAAGGTGCTGACGGAGGAGGATGTCGCTCCGATCAGTCCTGATGTGGGCCCGAAGGAAAAGGTCATCCACGTCGACCTGGATCACCAGACGCTCTCCTGCTTGGAGCGTGGGCGTGAGGTGTTTTTCTGTCGGATTTCCAGCGGCAAAGTGTACGACCCGGTGACCGGTCAACGGACGGACAAGTACGCTACTCCGGTGGGGAACTTGTTCACCCACTGGAAGATCATCTCCAAAAACATGACGGCCGGCGACGCCCAGGCTGGGTACTCCACGCCGGCCGTCCCCTGGTGTACGTTCATCAGCGGGGAAGGCGTGGCCATTCACGGCGCGTTCTGGCATAATGCGTTTGGCGAAAAGAGGTCTCACGGTTGTATCAACGTCCGACCGGAAGATGCCAAATGGATTTTCCGTTGGACGACACCCTATGTCAGTCTATCGCAAAGTGAGTTGCGCATGTCCTTGCCCAAACATGGAACGATTGTCATCGCAAAAGAACGAGGAACGCAGTAATGGATCTTTCGAATATTAGCATTGGTCTCGCCTTCCTGGCCGGCTTGGCTTCCTTTCTCTCTCCCTGTGTGTTCTCGCTGGTACCGGCCTATGTTGGCTATCTCAGTGGGCGCTCGGCCGGCAGTGACACCGGGCAGTTGCAGACCTTTGCCCACGGCTTGGCGTTTGTGTTTGGTTTCAGCGTAGTCTTCATAACGCTGGGGTTGGCCGCCTCAGCAGTCGGTTATCTCTTGTATGAGATCCGCGTGTGGCTGACGCGCATTGGCGGCATCTTGGTGATGATCTTCGGTTTGCACATGATCGGCGTGTTCCGCATTCCCTTCCTGGAATATGATATACGCGTCCATTCCCTGCCCGATCGGAAATGGGGATATCTCTCCTCGGCCTTGATGGGGGTGTTCTTCTCGGCCGGCTGGTCGCCTTGCGTGGGACCCGTGCTGGGAGCGATTCTCACCTTGGCAATGAACGGCGGCGACTTGGTCTTAGGGGCAAAATTGCTCAGCTTTTATTCGGCCGGCCTGGCGGTACCGTTCCTGATTGCCGCCCTGGGAATCGGCTGGGTGACGACTATCCTGCGCCGCTATGGAAAGGTGACCCGTTACGTTGAGATCGCTATGGGAGTCGTGATGGTGATCTTGGGCGCGTTGCTTTTTAGCGGCTTGTTTCAGGTGATTGCCCAACGCGGGCAATTCTTCTGGATAGACTTTGGGTTGTAGGGCTATTGCTTGACCAAGCCGTTCGGTCTCAATGATGAGCTTTGAGCCCGGCAAGGCCCTCTCGAGTGCTGTGAAGTTTATGGAGCGAGCATTGATTACCGTTACCCTGTACACGCGTAAAAATTGCGGCCTTTGCGAAGAGGTGAAGACAGAGTTGGCTCAACTGCAAGACGAGTATCCCCATCGGTTGGTGGAATTGGACATTGAGTCGGATCGCGCCCTGTACGAGAAGTTCTTCACCCTGATCCCTGTGTTGGAAATTGGCCCCTATACGCTGACCGCGCCCATCGATCGGCGCCAATTGCGCGTCACCTTGGGGGCGGCCATCGACCGCCGGGCCCAATTGGATCGGATCGGCGATTCGAAGCACCTGGAACGGGTGCGCCGCGGCGAACGCCTCTCAACAGCCGATCGCCTGTCGCACTGGCTAACTCAGCATTACCTGTTCCTGCTCAATGCATTCATGACCTTCTACGTGGGCATGGCTTTTCTGGCGCCGGTGTTCATGGCGATCGGCGCCCAGGGGCCGGCCCGCCTGATCTATCGCTTGTACAGCCCGTTCTGTCATCAGTTCGCCTTCCGCTCCTTTTTCCTGTTCGGCGAGCAGTTCTATTACCCTCTGGAAGCCGCCGGCCTGGCCGGCATCAAATCATTCGATGAAATCAGCGGTTTGACCGATCTGAACAATCCCCGGAGCGTTGACCGATTGCGGGCGCGCGAATTCATCGGAGACAAGACAGCAGGCTACAAAGTGGCCCTTTGTGAGCGTGATGTAGCCATTTACTCCGGGATGTTGATCTTCGGCCTGCTGTTCGCCCTCACCGGTCGCCGCCTGCGGCCCCTGAACTGGTTGGTGTGGCTGTTCTTCGGCCTGGGGCCGATCGCCCTCGACGGTGGTTCACAGCTTATCAGTCAATTTGGCGTGTCGTGGCTGGCCGAAGGATTGCCCTATCGTGAGTCCACGCCCCTGTTGCGGGTGCTCACCGGCTTGCTGTTTGGGATGACCACCGCCTGGTTTGCCTATCCGTATCTTGAAGAATCCATGGCAGAATCGCGTCAGTTCTTTCTAAAAAAGATCGCCATTGCCGGCTCAAAATAGCCCTTCTGGCCACTCCTGCCTGTCGTCTTTTGATATGCCTTTTCAGCACAAGGATGGCCTTCGCTATCTAACGTTTGATCTTTTGGCCGATCTTGTCCATGCCGTCTTCACGCGGCATGGCGGAGTTAGCCCTCCACCTTGGGATACCCTCAACGTAGGCGGGACGGTGGGGGACGATCCGCAGAATGTGCGCGAGAATCGCATTCGCGCCTTCCTTGCGCTAGAACGCAATCCCGATTCGATGTTCGACTCCTGGCTGATCCACAACACTGGGGTGATCTATGTGGATGCGCCTCGCGACCTGACCTGTAAACCGCCCCAGGCCGATATCCTGCTCACCGACAAGCCCGAGGTGACTCTTTTCATGCGATACGCCGATTGCGTCCCTATCCTCCTCTTCGATCCCGTCCATCGGGCGATCGCCCTAGCCCATGCCGGCTGGCTGGGGACGATGCGCAATGTGGCCCGAGTGGCTGTAGATGCGTTGCGTCGGGGCTATGGGACCGATCCATCTCAAGTGCGCGCCGTCATTGGGCCAGCCATCGGCCCAGATCACTACGAAGTGGGGGAGGACGTGGTGGCAATGGCACGCACCGTGTTCGACGAGCAGGCTGATCAAGTGTTGATCCCTCACGGCGATCGGTGGTGCTTTGATCTCTGGCAAGCCAATCGTTTGCAATTGCGAGCGGCTGGAGTACAGCAGATCGAAATAGCTCAGATCTGCACTGCTTGCCACCTTGAGGATTGGTATTCCCATCGTGCCGAATGGGGCAAGACCGGCCGTTTCGGCGTATTATTGGCCCTGCCTTCCTAGGAGCAAGGCAGCTTTCTCCACCTTTCCCGAATCGGCCGCGCACGAGGATGACGCTAAGGCGTCGCACTGCAATGCACATCTTGTTCGCAGCGAGGGCGCATCGAATTGCTGAGGGGTGGATTGCTATCACGAACTCGCAATCCCAAATCCCGATCGATTGACGTAAAATAAGGGCATGATCGCTCTTGTGGACACCATTCGCGAACGATATCATCAGGTGCTCGATCAAATCGCACGCGCCGAGCAACGCGTCGGTCGAGCGGTTGGCTCCACCCGCTTGGTGGTGGTGACCAAGGCACAACCGATTGAGGTGGTGCGTGCAGCGGTGGAGGCGGGGATAAAGATTTTTGGCGAGAACTATCCCGAGGAAGCGGTGAGCAAGATCCAAGCTCTCGGGCCGGCCGGTGTGGAGTGGCACATGATCGGTCATATTCAATCGCGCAAGGCCGATCTGATCGCCGGTCATTTTTCGCTGGTTCATTCTCTAGATAGTCTCAAACTGGCGCGGCGCCTGGACCGCTTTGCTACGCAGGCGGGGTGTCGGATCCCGGTGTTGTTGGAGTTCAATGTGGGCGACGAGACCAGCAAGTTCGGCTGGCCGGCTGCCGATGAGCGAGCTTGGACCAACCTTTTCCCTGAGATCGAGATGGTGTTAGAATTGGAACAGCTTGAGGTGCGCGGCCTGATGGCCATGCCACCCTTGTTTGAAAACCCTGAACGGGCGCGTCCCTACTTTCAATTGCTCCGTCGCTTGCGTGATGCCCTGGCGCAACGGTTCCCTCAGGGGAAGTGGGAAGAGCTCTCGATGGGCACCAGTGCCGATTTCGAAGTGGCTGTCGAGGAGGGCGCTACGCTGGTGCGGGTTGGAGCGGCTATCGTAGGGCCGCGACCGCCCAAACGTCTGGCTTGAAGCGAGGCAGATAGATGATAGATTTGCTTGTTCGGTTGATCAGTCTGGTCGCTAACCTGCTCATTTTGTTGATCGTTCTCGATGTGGCGTTGTCGTGGTTCTTGAGTCCCTATCATCCTGTGCGTCAGGCGCTGCATCGCATTGTCGGTCCGCTCTTGGAACCGATTCGGCGTTCGGTCCCTCTGATCGGCATGTTTGACATCAGCCCGATTATCTTAATCCTGTTGATTAGTGTGATTCAATCTGCGTTGATTAACTTATTATATGCATTGAGGTAGCCATGCCCAGACGACAGTATCGTCTACATGATGGGAAAAGGGGCTCTGCCCTGGCCATTCGTGTCACCCCGCGCGCCAGCCGCAATGAGATCGTTGCCATCCAGAACGATGGCACAGTGAAGATTCATCTCACCGCTTCGGCTCATGAAGGACAGGCCAACGAGCAGTTATTGGATTTCCTTTCGGAAGTTCTCGGCGTCCCGAAGTCTCGGCTAGAGATTGTGGCCGGCGCCAACGGACGAGACAAGCTGGTCTCTATCTTAGATATGGATGTGCAGGAAGCCCACAACCGAATTGTCGGGCACTTGAGCTAGGCCAAGGCGTTTCTGCGCCGGGTGCTCTTGAACACCTGGTCACAACGGCGGGCGAGCGGGTGGCCCCCTCCTCATTCGGCTTGCCTTGATTCGACTGGCATTGTGCCGTTGCGTGAGGCGATTTGGCGCAAGACGACAATGGAAAATGGGCTGCGCGTCTCGGACCCCGATCAAGTGATCGTGACCAAGGGCGCCATGAATGGGCTATATGTGATCTTCCGCGCCCTGCTCGACCAGGGCGATCAGGTGATCTTGCCCGAGCCGATGTGGACCGAGGTGGGGGAGTACATTTGCTTGGCCGGCGGTCGGCCGATGCCGGTGCGGTTGCGCCGGCTGCCTCGCCCTTTGTGGTGGGCAAGCATCTCTTGGCTGAGGAGTGTCTGGGCGTTGCATTCATTGGTCGCCAAAGATGGATTGGCCTAAGGAGCTTTGTGCTTCGTCCAGCGCCGCCAGATCGGGCTGGAGTTCTCCCCGCAGGTCGACAGCTGAACACCTGGCAGGGATCGTCCGGGCGGGGCCGAGCGGCGGTAGGCGACAATTCGGTGACTCAGTACGGAGCGGCAGCCGCCTTAGATGAGCCGCAGGAGGCAAGCCGCGCCATGGCTGCTGAATATCAGCGAGTATTTGATCGATCAAGCCGGCATGGGATCGTCGCCGGGATCGGCGTTTGGCGCGGCCGGCGAGGGCCACATCCGCTTTGCTTTCTCGTGCTCCACTGATCGGGTGCACGAGGTGGCCGAGCGATCCTCCAGGTCTTGCAGGCCGTCGGTTGCTGAGAGCGCCCTAGGGGCTTGGGGGGCTGTAGAGCATGCGGTAGATGTGGTAGGTTTCGTAGATACGGCGGATGTAGTCGCGCGTCTCGGCGGCGCGCACCACTTCTAGGAACAGGTCTGGGTCGTTCTCAGCCAGGTTGCGCCAGGCCAAGGCGTTGCCGGGGCCGGCGTTGTAGGCGGCCAGGGTGGCGTAGAGATCGCCCTCCATCAGGTTGCGGTTGGAGGCTAAGTAATAGGCGCCCAATTGCACGCTGACCGCAGGGCGGTAGAGCATCTCGGGATCAAATTCCGGTGGCCAGGCCAGGCGGGCGGCCACTTCGCGGCCAGTTTCGGGGAGGATCTGCATCAGGCCGCGTGCACCGGCTGTGGAGCGGGCAAAGCCCTCAAACAGGCTCTCTTGACGGGCCACGCTGAACAGGAAAAGTGGGTCGAAGCCGTACTGTTGAGCGGCCGGCTCGATTAAGTCGCGGAAATACAGGCCGTAGCGGACATGGTTAAAGTACGCTGCCGCCTGTAGCGATTCGGTGTGATCGTCGTATCCGGCCAAGGTCAATACTTGGCGGATGGCTAGGATGCCGGAGCGGTACAGGCCGAGGTCGATCAACAGATTGGCCAGGCGGAAGGAATCCGCCGGGTCGGAGCTGACGGTCTGCCGCAAGGCTTCAAATTCCCGACGCGCTGCCTCGTAGAAGCCCAACTCCCAGAGTTCGCTGCCGCGTATCAGCCGAGGATCTGAAGCCAGCCGGCCCAAGTGGTTCAGGTCGATCTCAGGCGGCAAGCTGAAGGTGATGCGCAGCCAGGAAGCAGCGGCTGCGCGTTCGGCCGCCAAGTCGACCTCCAGATGGGTGAGGGGGGCCGGCTCAAACGGTGCACTCCCGAGCAACCGATCGCGCGCCCGCAGGCTGTAGTAGCCAGTCGAATCAAGTTGCTGGGCCTGCTGCCATGCCTGACGGGCCTGGCCTGGGTTGTTCAGTTTTTCCTGCGTCTTGCCGATCCAAAAGTAGGCGCGAGCACGTTTTTCCGCCTCCACAGAGATCAGCAAGCTGCGCTCGAAATCGGCGAGAGCACGCCGCAGGTCACCCAGACGGTAGTCGGCGATGCCGGCCAAGAAGGCCGCATCGCTAGCGCGCGGGTCGGCTGGATATTGGTCGGCGATAGACTCCCACAGGTCAGCGGCTTCTTTCAGTCGGTTGTCCCGTTCCAGCAGGCGCGCCGCGATCATCAGGTAGTCGAAGGTCAGGGGATGGGTGGGCAGGGCAGCGGCAAACCCGCGCAGGGTTTGGGCGGCTTCGACGTAGCGCTTGAGGTAGTACCACTGGATGAAGGCTAAGCCGGGAGTGAGCAGGGGGGTATTCAGGTCACCATACCAGGCAGCGGCCCAGCGGGGATGATCAGGATAGGCTTGCAAGAATGCTCGGAAGGCAGCGATGGCTTCTTCGTGCCGGCCCAGCTTGACCAAGGTGAGGGCGCGATAGTATTGAGCCGTGCCGTTAGCGTCCAGGCCGGCGTTGATGTAGATCTCCAAGCGTTCGAGGGCGCGACCGTAGTTGCCAGCAAAGTAATTCACCAGACCGCGGTCGAGATCGTTGACCGGTTGACCGGCGTCCACCAGTTCGACCAGGGAGAGGTAAGCGTAGTAGGAGAGGGGGTAGTTCTCTACAGCATGACGAAAGCGTGCGTAGGCTTGCTCGGGCTGGCCGAGGAATTTGTAGGCCGACCCGGCTAGGTAATCGATCTGGGCTTTGATGAAGTCGTTGCCAACTTGCGCCAGGGCATCGTACTGTGCCAGGGCGCCGGCGTAATCGCCTAGGGCAACCCGCGTTTGTCCGATCTTGATGCGCAGCTCGATCCCTGCATCCAGGCGTGGGGCATCGGCTGCGGCCTGATAGGCGCTTAGGGCGGCCACGTAGTCGCCGGCCGCGAAGAGTGCATCGCCTCGCCATTCGAGGACGTAGGAATCCAAAACCCCTGGACGCGCTGCCAGGTAGTTGGCATAGGCGGCTGCCGCATCAAGCGGGCGGTTCTGTTGCTCATAAACTTTGGCTAGCAGGAGGTGGGCCTGAGCCGCACGCTGATGGGTGGGATGCTCGGCGATCAGGAGTTGGAAGTGCTTGGTCGCTGAGCGCAGGTCTCGGGCAGCAAAGGCCGTTCGACCCAATCCCCAGAGCGCTTCGGCGTTCACGTCTGGATCGAGGGCCTGCTCCAGCGCCGAGGCGTATTCTCGGCGGGCTATGTCGTAGTCGCCGTTGAACAGTGCCCGATCGCCGCGCTCAATGCGGGAGGAGGAGGTAGGGATCGGGGAAGGGGTGAAGGTCGGGGTGGGGGGTGGGATGGGCGTGGCCGATGGGGTGGCGGTGGGCCAGAAGGACGTCAAGCGAAGCGCCGGGGCCGGCGAACAGGCCAAGAAGGCGGCCAGCAGGCCCAGGATCAGGATGCGATGCGGAAGCATGCCGTGCTTATACTTGCAAAGGAAAGGGTTGTCAAGCCAGGGGAAGGATGTCGAACATACTCAGCTTATGCGGCAGGCATGGTCGAGGGGGAAAGCAGAGTAGAGAGGGGAGAATTCCCCTATCCAGATCGGCTTATTCCGCGTAAAATTGAGAAAGTGGGTGCTTTTGCCGCCAGGTGTTGTTGTCGGTATGGTTTGTTTTGTGTCACAGGAAGCGATGTACCACGCCCTTGACAGCGATTCACTTGATCCGGAGGATAGACCGCCGTCCCTGACCGCCGGCCGGCGCCGTTTGATCGATCATCTTCCCATCACGTAGGATGCCTTTTCGCGGCCTCCTGCGTGATGAGATTTTGCAGGAGGCCGTTATGATCCGGTTTTACAAGAGCAACGAAGGTGAATTACTCTGTCTGGATGATGTTGTGACGGGATGCTGGGTCAATGTGGTTGACCCCACCCCAGACGAAATCACCTTTTTGACCGAGAGACTTGAGATCCCTCCCGATTTGATCAGTTACTCACTCGACCTGGATGAGATGGCGCGCATTGAGCGAGAAGAACAAGATGGGCACACGTTTATCTTGCTGCGCATTCCTCGTTTCCAGGGTGAAAACACCGATATTCCTTATACGACTGTTCCGCTTGGAATCATCATCATCAACGGTGTGGTGGTGACGATCTGTCGCTATGAGGCTGATGTGCTCAAACCTTTGCTGAACGGCAAATATCGGCGGATGCGCACCGGCAAGCGGTATCGGTTTGTCTTGTATATCTTTTTGGAGGCTGCACAGCATTATCTGGCCTACCTGCGCGCCATCAACAAGACCGTGGAAGCGGTAGAGGATCAGTTGCAGAAGTCCACTCGCAACCGTGAGGTGTTGGAATTGCTCAAGTTCCAGAAGAGCCTGACGTATTTCGCCACGGCGCTGCGTTCTAACGAGGTGATGATGGAACGCGTGCAGCGGATGAAGCTGTTCAATCAATACGAGGAAGACGCCGACTTGCTGGAAGACGTGTTGACCGAGAATCAGCAGGCTATTCAGATGACCAGCATTGCCACCAACATCCTCTCCGGCATGATGGACGCCTTTGCCTCGATCATCTCCAACAACTTGAACGCCGTGATGAAAGTGTTGGCCACCTTGACCATTCTTTTGAATCTCCCGATTCTGGTTTCGTCGTTTTATGGGATGAACGTGGGCTTACCGTTTCAAGAGCATCCGCTGGCCTTTGCTATCGTGTTGTGGCTCTCGCTTTCGTTAACCTTCGTTGCGACGTATATTTTTTATCGAAGGGATTGGTTCTGATGCGCGCAGAGTTGATCCTCGACGCACGGGCGACGCTCGGCGAGGGGCCGGCTTGGGATGTGACCGACCAGGCGCTCTATTGGGTGGACATCTTGGCCAAGCAAGTTCATTGCTTTTGCTGGGGCCAGGATCAGGTTGTGCAGCTTGATGAGTATGTGGGGTGCGTAGCGCCGTGTCGCCGTGGGGGCTTGATCGTCGCCCTGAAAGACTCGTTTTGGACGATGGATCGGACGGGGAAGGAACGCACGCTCCTGGCCCGTGTGCAGGAACCGCCCACCAATCGCTTCAACGACGGAAAGTGCGATCCGGCCGGCCGCTTCCTAGCAGGGACAATGGACATGAACGAGGCCGCCCCTAGCGGAGCCCTCTACTCACTAGCGGCCGGACGCCCACTGCGCAAACTTCTGGAGGGCATCACGATCTCGAATGGCTTAACGTGGAGCCCCGACTATCGGATGTTGTACTACATTGACACGCCTACCCGTCAAGTGCGCGCCTTCGATTACGACCTGGAGACGGGCGATCTTCGGCGTCCGCGGGTAGCGTTGGACGTCCCGTCGGAGTTGGGCTGGCCCGATGGGATGACTTCGGATTGCGAGGGGCGCCTGTGGATCGCCCTGTGGGGCGGGGGACGGGTGGTGTGTTGGAATCCGCTCACCGGCCGGCGCGAAGCCGAGGTGCTGGTCCCGGCCCCGCATGTGACCTCCTGCGTCTTCGGTGGAGAGCGCCTGGATCGGTTATATATCACCACAGCCCGAGTGGGGTTGGAACCGCCGGCCTTGGAACGATTCCCGCTTTCCGGTGGCTTGTTCGAAGCCCTCACCGACACTGAAGGCATGCCCACCTTCGCCTTTGACGGATGATCAACCGCTGAGGAAGGCTGCACTATGGTTCCTTCACGAATCGCTTACATCGACACGGCCAAGGGGTTTGGCATCTTACTGATCGTGTTGGGGCACAACGATCTGGCCGCCTACCATCCCACCCTGCATAAATTCGTCTACTCGTTCCACATCCCCTTGTTCTTCTTTCTCTCCGGCCTATTTTTTCGACCAGAACGCACGTTTTGGGAGACGGCGCAACGGCGTTTCCAGACCTTGCTGCGGCCGTATCTGTTCGCCATCTTTCTGATTTATCTGGGCGAAGCGGCGTTTTCCAACATGACCTTCCCGGTGATCGTCGGGAGGATCGTCAAATCTCTGTACGCCACTGGTCACTACATTGATTGGGTGCAATTGTGGTTTTTGCCCCACCTGTTTGCCGTGGCGCTCTTCGCCTGGTTGGTGTGGCGCAGCGTGCTCGGGCGCATTCCTACGTTGGCGGTGCGTCTGGCAGTCCTGTTTGTCCTGCTGGCGTTGGGGGTGATGGTCATGCCCTTCTTTTGGCCGTTCTGGGCGCCCATGCTGGAGATCGAGCTGTATGGCTTGCCCTTCAGCCTAGACCTGGTGCTGGCGAGCGGTTTTTTTTTCCTGCTGGGCTATGAAGTCAATCGGCTATCGCCGGAGCGATGGTTGGCCTGGCCGGCCGTCTTGCCGGCGGCCTTGGGCCTGTTGCTGGCGATGGTGTTGGTCCTGCCGCCGGCCCTGGATTTCAACACGCGCACCTATCCCTCGCTATGGATCAACACCGCCGAGGCGCTGTTGGGGATCGCTATGATTCTCTCCCTAGCGCGCGCGCTAGAGGCCGCGTGGCTCGAGCCGCTGGCCAGGGTGTTTCGCTATTTCGGGCGCATCTCGCTAGTGATCTTGGTCTTTCACGTGCCGATCCAAGAATCGTTTTTCCAAAAGTTGGTGCGCTTGGGCCTATCCGCTGATCCGGCCATCGTGCTGGCCTTTCTGAGCGGAGTGTTGATCCCTGCCCTGATCTACGAGCTGGCCATCCATCGCAACCCGCGCCTGCGTCCGTGGTTTGGCTTTCCGGCGGAAGAAGCGCTAAAGTAGATGTAGTCATGCCGTTCACGCCATTCCATTTGGGTCCGGGATTGTTGCTCAAAGGAGGGGCGCCGCGAGGCGTTTCTTGGTCGGCGTTTGCTGTATCTCAGATCGTGATTGATCTAGAGCCGCTGTACTACTTGATGCGTGGCGAGGCGCCGCTGCACCGCGCCCTGCACACCCTGCCGGGCGCTGCTCTGGTTGGTGCGGTCACAGTGGCGCTGTGTCTGGCCGGCCGCTGGGCGCTGGAGCGCAGGGCCGGCCTTGGGAATCGTATCTTGGCTCTAGCCGAGCGCCGATCAGTGCTCTACGGCGAGATAACGCTGTCGGGAGTGGTGTGGGGAGCAACGCTCGGCAGCTTTTCCCACGTCCTGCTCGATGCGCTGCTCTATGACGATGTGTATCTGTTCTGGCCGTGGACGCGCGCTACTCCCTTGCTCGGCATGCTCTCTCCCGCCGCTGTGATATTGGGTTGTGTGGTCACAGGAGCGCTTGGGTTGGTATGGATAGGATGGAGGCTGATTCGAGAGCAGCTAAGCGGAGGGGGACGATCGACCTAGTTCCACTACAAACATCTCTAAACCTATCTCGAGCGGCATGGCGCTGATCTTGGCCGCTTCGTCAATTTCCAACAGGCGGCGGTAGATCGCCTCCAGGTCGGCTAAAGTGAAGCGCTCGGCCTGTTGCACAAGCTTGCTGGCCACGAAGGGATGTAGTCCAAGCGCCTCTTGTACCGTTTGCACGCTGTTGCCGGCCTCGATCATCTCTCGGGTCTGGATCAAGAGCCGGAACTGGCGGACGATCAACGGGAAGATGGAAGAAGCATCTTGCTCCTCGAGCATCTTGTGCAGCATGGCTTGGGAGGCGCGAACCTGGCGCATAGCCAGGCGATCCACGAAATCGAAGAGGTTCACCTCGGCGGTGGAAACGCACACCGCCTCCACGTCCTTGAGCTCGATCGGGCGCGACCAATTGACGTAGGTCAAGAGTTTGGCGATCTCCTGCGCCGCCTGGCGGGTATCCACGCCAACCAGCTCGGCCAGGCGATGGGCCGCCTGCGAGGAGATGGCGCCGCCCTGCCGCTTCACTTCACCGACGATCCAGTCTTTCATCTCGCGCGGTTTGGGGAGCAAAAAGGTCTCCACCTTGGCCTGGAGGGCCTCAGCGGCCCAGCCCACCAACCAATGTTTGCCGGCCTGGCGCGCTTCGCGCTCCTCCAGGATTTCATAGACCACCAGCAACGTGGTGGGCGGGACATTGGTCAGGAAGGCCAGGAATTTTTGGCGCGCTTCAGCCGAAGTGTATTTCTGAGAGGGATGGGCCAGGATCACCAGCCGCTTTTCCGCCAGGAAAGGCAGGGCATTCACCGCCTTATACAGCTCTTCCTCGGCGGTCAGGCGTGCTTCCAGGCGCGAAGTGTTCAAACCGTCGCGGTCGGTTTTGGCAGCAATCTCAGCGATACGGCGGGCGATGGAAAATTCATCCGTGCCGCATAGAAACAGGATGGGCATGGTTGCGGGTGATCACCAGATGGACGCTCGGACCCAGGCGATGAATTGCTACGATTTCCAGGTCCCCCAGATCGGGTTCGGTGGTGATGTGCTGCTGTAGGACTGGACCAAGGCGATGAGCCAGGGCAAACCCCAGGGCAGCCAGCAAGAAGGCCAGGGGCAGGCCGGCCAACCGCCCCCCAAGAGTCTTGCGACCGCGCAAGGGCAGCCAGGCCAACATCGGGATCAAGGTCAAATGGGAGACCAGGTTGGTGCCGCAGCCAGGATGGATCGCCAGATGGCGTTCCCCGGCCTTCAACCGCCGCAGCGCCTCCTCAGCGGCTGCCTGTAGCGCCTCGGTGTCCACGTTGCCAAAGATCAGGTAGCCGCTCGGATTGGAATGCCCGGCCAAAGGACCTGGGTGAGTGTGAGCCAGCATGTGCAGCGTGGCGTGTTCTAGAGCATGGTTGCGTCGAGTTTCAAGGATGAGAGGGAGATGGAGAAGCATGCTGCAATTATACAGGCAAAGGGCTGTTGGCGCGCTGCAGAAGGCGCTTTATGGTTTATCTGGCCTTTTTTCCAGGGTTTGGTAGGTTTTGAGCAGGCTGATCAGAATTTCGTCGGTGAACGCATGCATCCGATGAAGCATCTCCTCGAAAGGCACGTTGGCTTGGCGATAGGCGGTTGCCAGCGATTCGATCAATGTGTTGCGGAAGAACAGGAACGCTTGAGCTGCTTCGACGTAGCTCAGGCCGTAGCGGCGGGCACGTGAAGCGTATTCAAAGCCGATGGCATGCGCCTCCGCAGAAGAGTTGATGCCGTTTGTGGAGAGAAATCCCAACAAGCTCTGGAACAGCGAGTGTGCGCTCTGGCGGTATTGGAGACGAGCCTCGGCGTCGAGCTTTCGGTACCATCCTTGGCCCTCCAGCTGTCCTTCGGCGATGCGCATGCGCACACTGCGCACCACCGATTGCATCATGGCCTCCGGTTCTAGACCGCCGCGGCGGGCGTGCTCGGCCCACAATTCCACGTCTGTGCGGCGGTAGCGACGATGGCCGCCCGGAGTGCGAAAAGAAGGTAGGATGCCCTTATTGGTCCAGACCCGCACGGTGCTGGGATGGACGCCGAGGATCAAGGCCGCTTCTTTGAGGGAGATCAGGTCGCTCATGGTTCGTCGTTAGAGCCAGAGAAGGCCCTCCCTGGCGGAAGGGCCTCGGGTTTAGTCGGAGGCCATAGCCGCCTTCTCGGCCAGGCTAAGTTCAGCAGCGCGCCGGCGGAACGCTCCCACGTCGATGCGCGAGAGCAACAGGGCCGCCGAGAAGATCATGGCCGCTTCGATGCCAAAGACAATCAGGTAGCCGGTCAGCGCCGAGCCAGTCAGTTGGGTGCCCAGATCGGCCACCACGCCGGCCAGGAACAGGCCGGTCAGCCGCGAAAGGCCGTTCGAGAACCCCCAAGCGCCGATGTACAAGCCAACCTGTTCGGGCACAGTCAGGTCGAACATCAGCGACAGGTTGGCGACCGTGGAAAGCCCAGTTCCAAAGCCGAGCAGGACCAAGCCCAGGTAGAAGATGCCCGACCAGCCAAGGATGCCGCTGACCAGGATGGTCAAGAAACCGGCTAGAGCGGTCAGGTTGCCGGTTTGAGCCACTATGCGCTTGGCCACGCGTCCTTCCAGCGCGCCGGCCAGGGCGAAGGCTAGCAGGGTGAAGGTGCCCATGATGGAAACAAAGCGCGAGGTCTGTTCGAGATCCATGCCGAAAGCTTGGGCACCAAACGGCTCCAGCAACACATCCTGGCCGAGCAAGGCTGCTAGCAACAGCAGAAGGTAGACGAAGAAGATGCGAGCCACCGGATTGGCGGTGATAGTCGCCGTCATTTCGCGCACACTGTAGCGCTCGGCGCGCGCCGTCGGGATCACGATCTCGCTCGAGCGGGGTTCTAGCCGAATCAGGCCGAGCAGGCCCAGGGTCAAGGCCGAACCGGCGACGATGCGGAAGCCCCGTTCGAGGGCCTCGGGCGAATAGGTCGGCACCAACCAGCTCAGGGCGATGCCCGTTCCGATGATTCCCAAGATCATCATGGTGAACATCACCGCAACGGTGCGGCTACGCCCTTTTTCGCCGGAAAGTTGAGAGGCCAGCGATAGGTAGGAAACCGCCGAGAAGTTGTAGCCCATGCCCCACGCCCCAAAAGCCAGCAAAGCAGCTAGCAGGCCTAGGGCGAAGTTCTCGTCGATCAGCACCGCCACTTGGGGAGAAACGATCACTCCAAGGGTGCACAGGATCAAGCCGAGCAGGATAAGCGGCGTGCGGCGGTAGCCCAAGATCGGGCGACGATCGGAGAACGAGCCGATCAACACCTGCACGGGCGCCAGCAGGTACGGCGCAATGGCCAGCAGAGTTACCAGCGTCTTGGAAAGTCCCAGCTCATAAATCATCACCCGATTTAGGGTGCTGTTGATGGGGACCAGGGTCATGGCCACCGCAGTGTGGATCAAGCCAAGTTGAACGCGCTTAAGGAACATCTCTTTGCCCTCGAGTTGATTTTGGAGATTTTCGGGGCAAATTGTATGAAGTGAAATCCAGCGGTCAATGTAGATTTTGTAGATTTATTATAATCGCTAGATGAAAAACGTCACTCCCCTTTGGGCTGCGGTGCGTCTCTGTCGTAAACCAACACTTGCAAATCCAGGTTCTCCTTCAACAAGTCCAGCACCGGTTGGAACACGGCATCTTTGATGGCTGCAACATCTCCGCCGGGGGCGAGCACCGTCAGCCGCGCTTCCTCGTCAGACACTTTGGTCACCCGAATCTCGGCGCTTGCACAAACATTGCGAATAATGGTCGAGATGTTTTGAACGGCATCATCGAGTGTCATGACTCCTCCGTACAAGCTAAAGGGGTGGGTTGCCCAGGGGTGGGATTAGCGCAGGAAGTAGACGACAGAAAGAAAGACGCCGATCGTGACCACCGTCCAGCGCAGGGTGGTGGGTTGGACTCTGCCGGCCAATTTTCCGCCCAGCATCCCGCCCAGCAAGGCGCCGATCGCCATGACGATGGCCACCGGCCAGATCACTCGGCCAGAGAAGGCGAAAAACACCGCTGCTGCCACGTTCACCGCAAATCCGATGATCTGCTTGAGGGCGTTCAGGCGGGTCAGCGTATCGTCTAAGGTGAGGGCCAGGGCGGAAAGAACGATCACACTCAACCCAGCGCCGAAATAGCCACCATATACCGATGCCAACGCCACTGGCAGCCACGACCAGCGCTCGCTTCCCGACGACCCTTGGCGAGATTGCCCGACCCCCCGCTGCGTCAACCACGCCCGGACTGGGTCTTGCGCGGCTAGGAGCAGGGAAGCCAGCAGGATCAGGTAGGGGACCAGTTCTGAGAAGAGCTTCTCGCCGGTCCGGAAGAGCAGCCAACCGCCGAGCACCCCGCCTAGGGCACCGGCCGGCAGGAGCAGGATCATGCGTTGCGTCTGGCCGGCCAAGTCGTTTTTCTGGGCTAGGGTGCCCCCAAGGTAGCCTGGCAAGAGAGCCACTGTGTTGGTGACATTAGCGCCGATCGGGGAGATGCCCAGGGCGATCAGGGTAGGGAAGGTGACCAGGGTGCCGCCGCCGGCCAGGGCGTTGATGGCGCCGGCCGCCACGGCTGCCAGGCCGGCCAGCAAGAGCGAAGGAAAGGAAAGCATAGCCACTCCGTGCCTTAGAAGATGCTCGTCATTATAGCAAACTCTGCTCGCTTGCCAACAGGGTAGCGCATCGATTGTTCATGGTCATCGTACCGTCGAGATGTTCACCACATCGGTCGCTTGAGGAAGACGATCGGGATTGGCTTCATCACGATGGATGCGTCCTCTCGACTACGCGGAACTTGTGTTTGGAAAAAGTTCAGATGATATACTTCCAAGAACAACGCTTGGGATGGCCTGGGATGGTCGCTCTTCGAAGGGCGGATCGGATCGATGTGGGCCGCTTCTCTAAAGGTCTCGTTGCCGGCTCAGCCCGAAATCAAAGCGAGTTGCTGGCTGAATCGGTGTTGTCTGAGTTAGAATACTACCCCATGTTTCACGTTCACAGCATCCCCTGAAGAAAGGGAGTACCCATGACCGACGCCATTCGACATCTACTCTTGGCCATCGTGCAGGACCAGGATACGGACGCTGCCGTTCGCGCTCTGAACGACATTGGGGCGCGGGTGACCGTCTTGGCCAGTACCGGGGGATTTCTCGGACAGCGGAATGCTACCTTGCTGATCGGCCTTTCTGAGAACAAAGAAGGACCTGTGCTCGAGGTATTGCACCGCGTCTGCCGGCAGCGGGTGGAGTATTTGACCTTGCCCATGGAGGGCACGCCCTTGCCTCTGCCCACGCCGATACCGGTCACGGTGGGTGGGGCCAGCGTCTTTGCCTTGCCGGTCGAACGCTATGAGGAGTTGTGACCATGAAATTGATCGTTGTAATTGTCAAAGACCACCAGGCCGATCGCGTGACCCAAACGTTGACCAACGAAAACTTCCGCGTCACGCGCATCGCTTCTACGGGCGGGTTCCTGCGCTCGGGCGTAGTTACCCTGTTGATCGGCGTGGAGGACGCCGATGTCGAAGCCGCCATCCGAGTGCTGCGCCAAGGCTTGGGTGAGGCCAAACCGGGTGAGAAGCGCGCCACCTTGTTTGTCTTACCGGTAGACCGCTTTGAACAGATCTGAGCCGGCCCCTTTTCCTTATGTCTCGTGCCCTTATCATTTATAATCCGCAGGCCGGGCGGTTTTCTGTCAAGCCGTTCTTGCGGTTTGCTGTCCGGGCGTTAGAACGTGCCCAATGGCAGGTGGGGATGCTTCCAACCCGGAGCGGCGAGCACGCCACCGCCTTGGCGCGTCAGGCGGCGGAGGAGGGCTTTACGGCGGTCTTTGCCTGTGGCGGGGATGGCACCATCGGTCAGGTGGCCGCTGGCCTGGTGGGGTCTTCCACCGCCCTGGGCATCTTGCCGGCCGGCACGGCCAACGTGTTGGCCTTAGAATTCGGCTTGCCGGTCTTCTCCTGGTCCCGTTGGTGGGCCTTGGGACGCAGCGCTCGCCTGCAGGCCCGTGCACCGATCCGAGCGGTGGATGTGGGCTTGTGCAACGATCATCCCTTCCTGATGTGGGCCGGCATGGGGCTCGATGCCCTCACCGTCCACGCCCTCGAGCCGCGCATTCGGGTGGAAAAGTTCTTCTCCATCCCCGAGTATGCCATGACCACCATCTGGAAAGCAGCCCAGTGGAGCGGCGTCAATTTGCGCCTGTGGACCGACGACAACGCGATCGAGGGTCGCTTCATGCTGGCGGTAGCCAATAACATTCGCCACTACATGGGCGGCCTGGCAGTGCTTTCGCCTGAAGCCTATCTGGACGACGGGCTGATCGATCTCTGGCTCTTTCGGGGGCGTACCCTGGCCGATGCCTTCCGTCAAGCCTACGATCTCTGGCGTGGGCGCCATGTCAACTCCGATCAGGCGCGGCGCATCCCCTTTCACCGCCTGCGGGTGGAAGCCGACTCTCCTTTCCTGGTCCAGACGGATGGTGAACCGCGTCCGGCCACTCAGCACGCCTTTCTGATGGTGCGATCGCGCTCGTTGTGGATGCTCGTCCCTCCGAAGGGGAGGGATCTGCTCTTGAACAAGATATAATTTCTTCGTTCCTATGTGGATCGATCTGCGTCGGCTGTTCACTCCCACGGTGCTCATCCTCTCGCCGGTCATCGCCTGTGTGCTCACGGCCGGCTTTCTTGCATGGATCGGGTGGACTGCTTCACCACCTGGAGCGGTGGCGCTGGTTCCGGCCTCGTTGACCCGCATTCCGGCCCCCACTTCCACCTTATTCCTCCAGCCCACCCCGACCATGACTGTGGTCAGCGCTGAGACAACCATCCCCAGCCTGATCTGGATCGGCAGCTACGTGCAGATCAACGGCACTGGCGGGGTGGGCTTGCGCCTGCGAGCTCAACCCGGCTTGAAAGGCGAGTTGCTCTTTTTGGGCGAGGAGGCGGAGGTCTTTCAAGTGCGCGATGGCCCGCGCCAGGCCGATGGATACATTTGGTGGTACCTTGTCGCCCCATACGATAAAACTCGCGCCGGCTGGGCGGCAGCCGATTACCTGATCGCCATCCCTACCCCACCGTGAGCACCTTCCACGCTTTGAAGGGTCACGTTTTGATTTCGCATTTGAGGTGAACCATGTCTATACGTCCTACGGGCATCGCTGCCAGTCGTTCCAAGCGCGAAATGACCGTTACCTGGTCAGATGGACATGTGAGCATATATCCCTTCGACCTGTTGCGCGCCGGCTGTCCTTGTGCTTCGTGTCGCGGCGGTCACGAACAGATGAGCGCCGAACCTGATCCCAGTGTCTTCGAAGTGCACTTGCCCGAGTCGCCTGAGACGCAACTGGTAGATATTCAAGCGGTTGGCTCCTATGCCATCTCGCTTGTGTGGGGCGATGGGCACAGCTATGGCATCTACAACTGGTCTTACCTGCGTGCTTTGTGCCCCTGCGAGCAACACCGCGGGAAGGCCTGATCCATGCCTCGCCCTCAGACACGCTTCGTCTGCCAGGAATGCGGACGCATCGTAGCGACCTATATGGGGCGCTGCCCTCAATGCGGCGCGTTCAACTCGATGATCGAAGAACTGCTTCCCGAGGAGGCGCCAGCCAGGCCCGGCGCAACGCGCGGTCTAGGCGGACGCTCGATCCCTAAGCGGTTGAGCGAACTCTCCGGTGAAGTGGACGATCGCCTTCCGCTGCCGATGGCCGAGTTCGCTCGCGTCTTGGGAGGCGGCCTTGTCCCCGGTTCGATCATTTTGATCGGCGGCGATCCGGGCATCGGCAAATCTACCCTGATGTCGCAGATGGCCATTGAGATCGCTCTTCCGGGCCGGCGGGTGTTGTACGTCTCTGGCGAGGAATCCGAAAAGCAGATCAAAATGCGGGCGGCGCGCTTGATCGGCCGGCAACCGTTGCCCGAAGCTCTGTTCCTGGTCACCGAGACCAATCTAGAGGTGATCCTCAGTCATGTGCGCGATCTGCGCCCCGAGGTGCTGATCGTGGACTCGATTCAGACCACCTACCTCCCCGAGCTGGAATCCAGCGCCGGCTCGGTGACCCAAGTGCGCGAGTGCGCTTCGCAGTTGCGTGAGCTGGCCAAATCCAGCGGGATCACCGTCTTCGTCGTCGGTCATGTGACCAAAGAAGGCGCCATCGCCGGCCCGCGCGTGCTTGAGCACATCGTAGATACCGTGCTCTACCTGGAAGGCGACCGCTTTCAGGCCTACCGCCTCCTGCGTTCGGTGAAGAATCGCTTCGGGGCCACCTCAGAAGTCGGCGTGTTCGAAATGCGCGAGGCAGGCCTGATCGAAGTGCCCAACCCCAGCGAGGTGTTCTTGGCCGAGCGCATGGTCAACGTGGCCGGCTCAGCCATTGCCGTAACCATGGAAGGCACGCGACCGCTCCTGGTGGAGATCCAAGGGTTGACTTCGCCCACCCAATTTGGCAATGCCCGGCGGACGGCCAACGGCGTAGACTTCAACCGCTTGTTGCTGATCGCCGCCGTACTAACGCGCCGCGTGGGATTGAAGCTGGCCGAGCAAGATATCTTCGTCAACGTGGTCGGCGGCCTCCAAATCGAGGAGCCGGCCGCCGATCTGGCGGTAGCGGCGGCCATCGCCTCCTCATGGTACGACCGACCGGTGCAGGCAGAGGCCGTGTTGATCGGTGAGATCGGGCTGGCCGGCGAACTGCGCATGCCTGGTCAAATAGCGGCGCGCCTACGCGAAGCACAGAAATTGGGATTTCAAAAGGCCGTCATCCCAAAAGCGCTGCGCAAGGCTGAGCCGTATCCATCGGGCATCCAGATCATCGAGGCGCGTTCCCTCGCTCAGGCGTTGAACGCCGCGATGCACCGATAACCTACAGCCCGCATCTCCGGCTCCCTTCTCCACCGATGCTCCTCGGCGTAGACCCAACCAGCTGGCTTCGCCGAAGTCGGTTAAAATAGACCAAACTCGGATACTTGGAGCGCCCTATGGTTGTCACTCTGATTTTTGCCTTTTTGCTGGCCATTGTGGCCGCCATCTTTGCCCTGCAAAACCCGACGCCGGTCGCTGCCAACTTCTTTGGCGTTCGGGTGGATGGGTCGTTGGCGCTCTTTGTGCTGTTGGGGATTGCCTTCGGCTTTCTGATCGGCGTGTTGGTGATGTTGCCCGGTCGCATCAAGAGCGGCCTGACCAACTTGCGACAGCGCAAGCAAATCGAAGAGCTGAAAGCCTCGCTCGAACAGCACAAAGAAAAGCTGGCTCAGGCCCAGGCCGAAG
The DNA here is from genome assembly GCA_937120535.1 of uncultured Anaerolineae bacterium. GTDB lineage: Bacteria > Chloroflexota > Anaerolineae > Anaerolineales > Villigracilaceae > Denitrolinea. Next base: position 47,047 of record CAKZJX010000010.1, on the reverse strand, counting down.
CTCAAGCCGCAAAACAGGCTGCCAGCTCGATCCCTTCAGCCCAGCCGGCCCTGTCCAACCAAGAGCCCACTCCTCCCGCGCCGGCCCAACCGCTATGACGCAGCGCGTGGTGGCCCTGATCCAGGGCCGGATGAGTTCCTCCCGCCTGCCGGGCAAGATCCTGGCCGACATTGGCGGACAACCGATGTTACGGCGCGTTTACAACCGAACCATTCGGGCGCGCCTGCTCCACGACGTCCTCCTAGCGACCACCACCGACGCCTCCGACGACCCCGTAGCGGCCTACTGTCAAACGAACGGCATTCCCTTCACCCGCGGCAGTCTCTACGATGTGCTGGATCGCTACTATCAAGCCGCTCGCAAGACGATGGCCGAGATCGTGGTCCGCATCACGGCTGATTGCCCACTGATCGACCCCGGCCTGATCGACGATGTGGTGATGGTCCTGTCGCACGACGACGGCGAAGGGGACGCCGCCTCATTGGACTTTGCCGCCAATCGCCTGCCACCTCCCTGGCGACGGACGTATCCGATCGGCCTAGACGTGGAAGCATGCACCTTTGCTGCCCTGGAGCGCGCCTGGCGCGAAGCTCAAGAGCCCCATCAACGGGAACACGTGATGCCTTATCTTTATGAAGGAGTACGTCTGGCGCCGATTGCGCATGGGCAGACATCCCACTGCGCGCCGTTCACCTTCAACATCGAGGAAGGGCTCTCTGAGCGAGGATTCCGGGTCGCTGTGCTGTATCACCCGAGCGATTACGGCGCCTATCGCTGGACGGTGGATACTCGCAAGGATTTGACTTTTGTCCGGCAGGTGTATGCTCACTTTGGTGGCCAGGAGGATTTCTCGTGGAAGGACATCCTCGACCTGGTGCAGCGCCAACCCCAGCTCCAGGCGATCAACGCCAAGGTTCGTCACAAGACGCTTAAGGATGTGGATAATCGCGCCCGTCGCTAGAACGGTTTTGAACTATGCCACTGCTTACCCTGTTTTCGGCTCCCAAGCCATTCACCCGGCCCCATGTGGTCACCATTCAACACAATGCGATTCGCTCCTGGACCCTGCTGCCCGACGTAGAGGTGATTCTGTTTGGCGATGACCCGGGGATTGCCGAAGCCGCCCAAGACCTGGGGGTTCGTCACATCCCTGGCGTGGCCTGCAACCCCAACGGCATTCCCCTGGTGTCCTCGATGATCCAGTTGGCCCGTCAGGCGAGTCAGGCGGAATTGTTGTGCCTTCTGAACGCTGACGTGATCTTGCTGCCCGATTTTCTTCAGGCAGCGCGTCAGGTGTGGCCGCATTGGCCGGCCTTTGTCTTGCTGGGCCGGCGCTGGGATGTGGACATCACCGATCGATTGACCTTTGCGGCCGGCTGGGAGGTGCAGCTGCGTGATCATGTGATCGATTGCGGGGTGTTGCATCGGCCGGCCGGTTCAGACTTCTTTGTCTTCCCACGGGCATGCTATTGGGAGGTGCCCGAGTTTGCCATCGGCCGCGCTGGCTGGGATAACTGGATGATCTATCACGCCCGACGGCAGGGCTGGCCGGTGGTCGACATCACACCGTCAGCCATTGTGATCCATCAGAACCATGACTACGGCCACCTGCCCGGTGGTCGTTCCCATCACGATCATCCCGATACGCTGGAAAACATCCGCCTAGCGGGTGGGCCGGCCAACGTCCGCTACACGATTCTGGATGCCACCCATGAACTGGTCAACGGGACGCTTCGACGCCCGCGCTGGACTCGCCAGCGCTTGCTACGCCGATTGGAGGTCTTCCTGCGCAAGGTATTGTTCTTTGTGCCGGAGAACGTCCTAGAAGGCCTGGTTCGCCCGCAGCGCTGGCAGAAGCGCTTTCAAACCTGGTTGCGCCGGCTGGGAAAGGTGTTCCATGCGTAAAGGTCAGAATCCGGCCAAGTTCGTCGATCAGGTGGCCCGCCCCGAGCGGATCACGGTGGCCTTGTTGAACTACATTCCCCTCCTGAGCGGTTACTATGCGGAATCGCTCGACGTGCTCAAGGTGTGCCTCGAATCGCTACGCGCCCATGCCGGCCTGCCCTTCGACCTGATGGTGTTCGATAATGGGTCGTGCCCCGAGGTGCGCGATTTTCTGATCCAAGAGAAAGAAGCGGGACGGATCCAATATTTGATCCTCTCGGAGAAGAACATGGGCAAAGGCGGGGCGTGGAACGTGATCTTCGGCGGAGCGCCGGGGGAGATCATCGCTTACACCGATAGCGATGTGCTGTTCTTTCCGAATTGGCTGAAGCGCTCGGTAGAGATCCTGGAGACGTTTCCCAACGTGGGTATGGTGACGGCACGCCCGTTCCGCACGCCGCCGGAGTTTTTGACCGCTACCCTGGCCTGGGCCCGCGAACATGCCGTGCTGGAGGAGGGGCAGTTCATCCCTTGGGAGATGTTCCTGGAGTTCAATTTATCGCTAGGACAGACGGAAGAGGAGAATCGTAAAGTCTACGCCGAGACGCGCGATTGGCAGATTCACTATCGCGGAGTGACCGCCTTTGCTGGAGCATCGCACTGGCAATTTACGGCCTATAAATCCACCTTACAGCGCTTCTTGCCGTTCGATATGAGCAAGCCGATGGGGCAGGTTCGCCAATTGGACCGACGGATGAACGAGGCCGGCCTGCTGCGCTTGATGGTGAGCGATCCGCTGGCGATGAATCTCTCGAACACGTTGGGATACCTGCGGGGCGAGTTGAAGAGAGAGAGACGCCCGATGCAGCGCATTGGTTGGACACGGCGTTTGCTAGAGTGGGGTCCGGTGAAGAAAGCGCTGTTGGGGATCTATAACCGCATTTTCCGCTGGTATTACCGCTAGGGAGGGCTATCCTCAGGCCGGCCGACTTCCTCAAGCGTTCTTCCCGGCGCGAGAGCCCTCCCTATGCTCATGGGGGTAAGGTCGAACGCCCTTGCGGCGGGGCGAATGTGTTCCTTATTCCACGGAAATGATTAACGGATAGTGGGGTTGGCCGCCTTCCTGCACTTCGATCTCCTGAGCAGGATAGTGGGCCCAAGCTAGGTCGGCAATGCGGTTGGCTTCGCTGCGGCTTAGGTCTTCGCCGAAATAGAAGGTGATCAGTTCGTGATCGGCAGCGTGAGCCTTTTCTAACAGCCCGAGCACGGCTTCATCGAGGGAGGTGGAGGAGAGGACCAGCTTGCCGTCGAGCAAGGCGATGATCTGGCCGGCTTCTACGCGAACACCGTCGATCTCTACCATGCGGGTGGCCACGGTGATCTCGCCGGTCTGCACTGAGGCAAGGGAGTTGTTCATTTTCTCGGCTACCGCTTCTAGATCGCCGTAGGGATCATGTGCCAGAATAGCCACTAAGCCTTGGGGGACAGTCTGGGTAGGGACAACCACTACTTGCTTGACGGTCACTTCTTTTGCCTGTCTGGCGGCCAGGATGATATTTTTGTTGTTGGGCAAGATGATCACTTTGTCGGTGGGTAGGTTTTCAAAGGCGGCCAAGATCTCCTGGGTGGAGGGATTCATGGTTTGGCCGCCCGAGATGATCGCTGCTACGCCTAGAGAGGCAAAGATGCGGCTCAGCCCGCGCCCAGGAGAAACCGCAACCACAGCGATCTGCCCAGGCTCCACCGGCTGAAACTCGATGCTCTCGTCTTTGCTCTGCTGGATGTCCTCGATCTGGGCCTGTAGGTTCTCCATCGAGATCTTGGTGATCGTTCCCAGAGTCATGATGTAATCGATCGGCTCGTAGCGCTTCTCCAGCGGCACGTGAATGTGCATGCGATACATTCCATCGCCTTCGCCAACCTGGATGGAGGTGCCCATGGTTTCTAACTTTCCGTAGAAGGCTTGCAGGTCTAGGATGCCTTTGGGGTAGAAATCCACCACCACCTCGTAATCCTGACCTTCTTCGACCGACTCCATGGCTTCTTTGAGATTCATGGCCGAGATGGGTTGGACAGTGACGGTTGGAGTATCGAGCGACTCGCCGTTGACGTAGCGCAACATGCCTTCTAGGATAAAGAATAAGCCTTTGCCGCCTGAATCTACCACACCGGCTTGTTTGAGCACGGGCAAGAGGTTAGGGGTGTTTTGCACCGAGCGATCGGCTGCAGCGACCACTTGTTCTAGGATTTCGCATAGGTCTTGGGTTTTTTGTAGGGCGGCTTCCGCCGCAGCAGCGAGATCTTTGGAGACGGTCAGGATGGTTCCTTCCACCGGGCGGACAACGCCTTTGTAGGCGGTATCACGGGCTTCGATCAAGCCTTTGACGAACGTCGGGGCATCGAGGATTTCTGCGTGTTGGAGGGTGCGCGAGAAGCCGCGCCATAATTGGGAAAGGATCACGCCGGAGTTGCCACGGGCTCCCATGAGCGCGCCCTTGGCTACAGCAGCCACCATTTCTCCCAGATGGCGCGTGCCGAGCTCGGCAATCTCGTTCCAGGCAGATTGCATGGTCAGGGTCATGTTGGTGCCGGTGTCTCCATCGGGGACCGGGAAGACATTCAGAGCATTGACAGTTTGTTGGTTGGTGCGCAGCCAGGTCAACCCTGCCATGACCAGTTCTTTGAACACCTGTCCATCGATCGGCTTGTTGCGCAAGTCTTGGAGGTGTCTGGCTTGAAGGTCAGAGGAAGCTAAGCTCATCAAGTCTCCTTGGAATGGATTCGGGTTGGCTGGGTGTGTTGGGTGAGAGCGACCGCCATGCCAGGCAATCGAATTAATCAAGGCTGCTGATCCGCAGGCCGGCTACGTGGACGTTGACGGCATGGACTTTGAGCCCTAAGGCCTTTTCGACATAGAAACGAACAGTGTTGGCGACGCTCTGTGCTACTGAGGTGATGCGCGTGCCATATTCAACGATGATGTGAACGTAGATTTCGATCTTTTCCCCGTCAAAACGAACATCAATGCCCCGCAGGGGTTCGTGGGTGATGCGGTGGGCTATGCCTTCCACGACGTTGCGTGGCGCCAGGCCAACCACGCCGTAGGATTGCAAGGTGGCGCGATAGGCAATGGCGGCAATGGCTTTGGGGGAGATGTGGATGCTGCCGTAGACAGTGCTCTCTTGAGTCATACTCGTTCCTTTGCTTGCTATTGTATTAACAAAGATTGTTGAAGATGGTTGCGAAATGTAGTAGAATGTATAACCTGCGCGGCACAGATGTGCAAGCTTGAATGGAAAGGAAAGGATTGCTATGAAATGCGCTCATTGTGGTAAGACAACCACCTTTGGACACAATCGCTCGTTCTCGATGCGCGCTACCAATCGAACGTTCCGACCCAATTTACAACGGGTGACGGTGATTGAGAAAGGGCGCAAGGTGCGCAAGGTGTTGTGCACAAAGTGCATTCGCACTCTGACGAAAACCGTTTAGAGTGCGTTTGGCACGCAGGGGACGCTTTTGGAAAATCGCGGCAGGGATGCCGTGATTTTTTTGCTTGGTGTGGGTCGCCGCTGGCGCTGTGTTTGACAGCGTCTGGGCAGAGCCATTGGGCCGGCTTGCCTGAGGAAAGCGAACCGTCTGGGGCGAGACAGCCGTTCTTGGAGCCAAGAGATGGCTTTCTGAAGAAGCAGACAAGAGCGATCAGGCTGTTCATCAGCTATTCTTGCGAAAGGGCTTGCCGAAGGGCTTGTATGCCGGCCGAGATGCCTTGGGGATGATGGAAGATGAAGTTTCCTGAGACGAAGGCGTTGGCGCCGGCCGCATGCACCTGTGGCAGGGTGTTGAGCGAGATTCCGCCATCCACTTCAAGCCAGGCGGTGGGGTTGAGTCGATCGAGCAGGCGACGCAGCTCGCGGATCTTGGGGAGGGTTTCGGGGAGGAATTGTTGGCCGCCAAAGCCGGGGTTGACAGTGAGCACCAGCACCAAGTCTACTAGGGGAAGAATCGGCTCGAGGAGCAGGACCGGGGTGGCCGGGTTGAGGGTGACTCCAGCCTGACAGCCCAGGGATTTGATCCGCTGGATGGTGCGATGCAGATGTGTACAGGTCTCGACGTGGACGGTGATGGAGGAGGCGCCGGCTTGGGCAAAGGCTTCGAGGTAGCGCTCGGGAGGCTCGATCATGAGGTGGACGTCGAGGGGCAGAGAGGTCGCCTGGCGACAAGCTTCGACGATCAGGGGGCCGACGGTGATGTTTGGGACGAAGTGACCGTCCATGACGTCGACGTGGATCCAGTCGGCGCCGGCCGATTCGCATTCGATCAGTTGAGCCCCGAGGCGAGTGAAGTCGGCAGAGAGGATGGAGGGAGCGATGATGGTGCGGCTCATGGGATCCAGAGGTAGTATATCCACATCCAAAAGGGGATCAAGCCGCCGACGGCAATCAGGGCCAGGATGCCTAGGAAGATGGAGAGCCAGTCCAGGTCGGGGGGGAGGAGCGGCTCGGGAACGACCGCGGCCGGCTTGGGGTATAGGGAGGAAGCGGGCGTCGGGGCCAGGGAGGGGTGCGAGGGCAGGGGGGGAGTGGGCGTAGGAGCCGGCACGGGGGGCGTTTGGTTCGTCATTCCAAAACGCATGAGAACGCGCCCGAGTTGGTCGGCCGTGCGGTAGCGGGCGGACGGTTCTTTAGAGAGGACTTTCATCACGATTTGTTCGAGGGTGGGCGGGATGTCGGGGACGAATTCGCTGAGGGGAATGGGTTGGGCGTAGATGTGCAGGCGCGCCAGCTCCTCGGCGGTGGTGGCATGAAAGGGAAGGGTGCCGGTGAGCGTTTCGTAGAGCACCACGCCCAGGGAGTAGACGTCGGACGCCGGGGTGGGGGGCAGGCCGCGCGCTTGTTCGGGGGAGAAGTATTGTGGCGATCCCCACACGATTTGTTCGCGTTGGTCAGGGCGGATGGTGGTGAGGGCGCGGGCGATGCCAAAGTCGGTCACTTTGAGGCGTTTGTCGGGAGTGATAAGCAGATTGTGAGGCTTGACATCGCAGTGCACCAGGCCGGCACGGTGGGCGTAGCCGAGGCCGGCACAGGCTTGGACGATGAGGGGGATGGCTTCGTCCACTGAGAGGCGCCCGCGCCGGCGCAGCAGGGTCTTGAGATCGGCGCCGGGGACGTGTTCCATGACGATGAAGAGTCGACCGCCATCCAGGCCGAAATCGTGGACGGTGACGATGTTGGGGTGAGAGAGGTTGGCCGCTGCGCGGGCTTCTTGGCGAAATCGTTCTTGAAACTCTGGGCTGCTGGAATAGTCGGCGCGCAGGATTTTGATGGCGACAAGGCGATCTAGCATCAGATCGCGGGCGCGGAAGACTTCGGCCATGCCGCCGGAGCCGATGCGCTCGAGTAGTTGATAGCGCCGGTTGAGCAGGTCGCCTTCGTTCATCAGAGAGATTATAACATGGGGATCGGTTGGGCGTGCTTGTGGGAAGATGCTCTCCTCTCTTGTCTTGTCTTCTCTCCTCTATACTATGCCGGCAGGGGTAATGAATTGTGAATTAAATGACTTTTGCAATGCTCAGCGGTTATCTAGTCGTTAAAATTTATTAGAGAGAATGAGGAGCTCATATGCCGATCTTTTCCTCTAGCATCCCTTTACTGCCGTTTGTGTTGTTGTTGCTGGGCGGAATTTATGTGCTGTTGATAGGGTATGGCTGGTCTTTTCGGCGTGCTTCAAGCGGTCGGATTTTTGGCTTATTGATGTTGACGATTGCGATTTGGACCTTAGGGTATGCGTTTGAACTCTTGGCGGAATCGTTCGCTGTGAAGCTCTTCTGGGCAAAGGTGGAATATGTGGGGATTGTTTTTCTTCCGCTGTTTTGGCTGACGTTTGCGGTTGAGTATACTGGGCGTGGGGGGTGGCGCGAGCAACGCTGGTGGCGGTTGCTTTTCGTATTGCCGTCGATCACGTTGGGGTTGGTTTGGACGAACGAGATCCACCATCTGATCTGGACGCAGATTGATCTGATTGAATTGTCTGGGCTGCGTTTGCTTGATTCAAGCTACGGTCCAATGTTCTGGGTGCATACGGCGTACTCGTATGGTTTGCTCGGAATAGGAAATGCGATGCTCGTCTTCAACGCGCTGCATGCACCGCGTTTGTATCGCTCGCAAGCAACGGCGATCTTGATCGCTGCTCTTTTTCCTCTGTTGGGCAATTTGACCTATCTCTTCAATTGGATCCCCGGCTTGGCCGGGCTGGATCTGACGGTGTTCTTCTTTTTGCCTTCTGCGGGGGCGCTGGCTTGGGCAATTGCTCGTTCCCAGTTATTGGAGATCATGCCGCTGGCCCAAAGCGCGATCTTGGATAGCTTGAACGACGGCATTCTCTCGGTGGATGATCAATATCGGGTTCTCTTCATGAATCGTCGAATGGAAGAGATTTGCGGGATGAGCGTGGATCAGGCAACTGGAAAACCGATCCAGATGGTCTGTCTCGATGCCGAGAAGCTTTTTCAACAAGATGTCTCGTCGGCCATTTTGTATACCAAGCAGGTGAACGATCAGTATCGCACGTTCGAGGTGTATCGAACGAGAATGGAGGTGGCTCGGACAAACACGGCTAGGCTGCCTTTTCCTGAGCTGATGATTGTTCACGATGTAACCGAACGCCTTCAAGCTGAACAGGCTTTGAGGCGGCGGGATGCGATCCTGCATGCTGTGAGCCTGGCGGCTGAGCAGTTTCTGGCAACGGACTGGGAACAGAGTGTGTCGCATGTCTTGGAACAGTTGGGCCAAGCAGCAGAGGTCAGTCGGGTATATATCTTTGAGCGTCATGTATCTGAGACAGGCGCCCCTTTAGTCAGTCAACGCTATGAGTGGGCTACGCCAGGGATTACGCCGCAGATCGATAATCCTGAGTTACAAAATCTCCCTTATCTTGAGGTGGGTTTTGAGGAGTGGGAACGGGCTTTTCTCAATCATCAGCCGGTGGTTTGCAAGGTGCGCGAGTTGCCTGAGCAACCGCGCTCGCTTTTGGCAGCCCAAGATATTCGATCGCTGGTGGTGATGCCCATCTTCTCAGACAGCGAATTGTGGGGCTTTATCGGTTTCGATGATTGCTTGCAGGAACGGGAGTGGAGCGAAGCCGAGCTGGGAGCGCTTTCGGCAGCAGCTGGGATCTTCGGGGCAGCGATTCAACGTCGTAAGACCGAATTGCGCCTGCGTGAACGGCAGCAGGTTCAGGATTTGCTGCAGGTTATCTTGCGTCTGGCGCTGGAACAGCCGAATACGGAGGCGATGGCGCAGGTGGTGGTGGATGGATTGGGCCGGCTTCTGGGAGCCGATCGATGCTTCTTGACTCGCTGGGATGAACGCTCTAGGAGAGTGGTTCCATTCGTTGCGTATGGCATGCCCACCGAATCGTATCGCTCTGTGTATTTGGATCCCGAAGAAAAGACGTTTACTGTTTCTGTGCTCGAGGCCGGCCATCCGCTGATCGCCGAAGATGTGATGAATAGCCCTTATATTAGCCCAAGGATTGCAGCGTTATTCCAGGTTCGGTCGGTGTTGGCCGTACCGATGATCGCCGGGCAGAAGCGATTGGGTGCGGTGTTGATCGGCTTTTCTCAGGCTCATACCTTTACTCCGCAGGAAATCCAGATTGCCGAACAAGCGACTGAGTTGCTTACCCTGGCCTTAGCGCGCAACATAGCAATGGAAGAAGCCCAGCGCCGCGTGGAGGAGGCGGAGACGCTGCGGAAAGCCGTGGCAACGGTTGCTGAAACGCTGGATTTGCAAGAGACAATCACCCGCATCTTGGAGCAGTTGGCGTTTGTATTGCCACACGATAGCGCCTCTATTCAGTTGTTGCGCGATGGGGAATTGGAGATCATTGGCGGCGATGGATGGGAGGACCCTTCGCAGGTGATCGGCTTACGTTTTCCGGTGCCGGGCGATAATCCGAACACGGTGGTGATCCAAACCGGCCGTCCCTATCTGGTCCAAGAAGCCGAGAAAGTCTATTCTGGTTTTCGTCATCCCCCCCACAATCATATTCGTTGTTGGCTGGGCGTGCCGCTCATCGTGCACAGTCGCATGATCGGGTTGCTAGCGGTTGATGGCCGTCATCCGTTTCAGTTTAGTGAGGCTGACATTGAACTGGTGAGTGCTTTTGCCGATCAGGTGGCGATGGCCATTGAGAACGCCCGCTTGTTTGATGCGGTGCAGAGGATGGCGATTATAGACGAGTTAACGGGCTTGTACAACCGTCGTCATTTTATGAAGCTGGCGCACATCGAGTTTGAGCGTGCTCGGCGCTATAAGCGCCAATTGTCGGTGATGATGTTTGATATCGACCACTTCAAGAAGGTTAACGACACGTATGGTCATATGTTTGGGGATCAGGTGTTGGCCGCAATTGGGGCGCTGTGTCGCCAACGAATGAGGGATATTGATCCGATCGGGCGGTATGGAGGCGATGAGTTTGTGGCCATGGTGTTGGAGGCCGATCTGAAGCAGGCGCGTGAGGTGGGGGAACGCTTGCGGACTCAGGTGGAGCAGTTGATATTTGATCACCCTGCCGGCGAGGTGCGTGTGACAATCAGCGTTGGCGTGGCCGAGCAAGATCACAACACGTCCGATCTGGATGCTTTGATTGCGCAGGCCGATCAGGCTCTGTATATGGCCAAAAACCAGGGGCGAAATCGTGTGGTAGCGCTGTAAGTTAGCCGTTCAGGCAGGGCCTGAAGATAGGCCGTAGTCCAAGAGACCGGGCAGGCCGGCTGCTGAGGCAGCATGCCGCACGGCTTGGAGGATGGCTTGAGCGGTGGCTTCGGCGGCGTATGCCCCCACGGTGGTGAGATCAGCTCGTTTGCCACCGGTAGCGAGCGCAAAGATGGTATCGCCGTCGAGCATGGTGTGGGCGGGTCGGACGACGCGCGCTAGTCCATCGTGAGCCATCTGGGCGACTTTGGTGATTTCGGCTTTGGTCATCTCGACGTTGGCGGCTACCACGCCGATAATGGTGTTGGTGCGAGTGGCAAAGGAGAGCGCGGTGCGTCCGAGGAGGGAGCGCATGGTGGCTAGGGTATCGGCAAAGTAGCCGGGCTGGCCGAGGTGAATCGGGCCGAAGTCGGCCGAGCGCAGGCCGGCGAGAATGCGGTTGGTTTCGGGATCCACGATGTCGCCAAAGGGGTTCACGACCATCAAGGCGCCCACGATCACGCCGCCACCGATCTCGATGGCTGCTGCGCCGATGCCCGATTTCATGGCTTGTTTGATCCCGAATAATTTGCCCACCGAGGCGCCCGTTCCTGCACCGACGTTGCCTTGCTGGGGCGGCGTTTTGGAGGCTGAGGCGGCTGCGCGGTACCCCATTTGTGCGTCCGGTCGTCGATCGGCTCGTCCTAGGTTCAAGTCAAATAAGACAGCTGCCGGCACGATCGGCACTTTGGCCACACCGGTTTCAAAACCGATGCCTTGCTCTTCTAGGTAGCGCATGACGCCGGTGGCGGCTTCTAACCCAAAGGCGGAACCGCCGGTGAGCAAGACGGCATGGACTTTTTCGACCAGATTGATCGGGTTGAGCAGATCGGTCTCGCGGGTGCCGGGCGCGCCGCCGCGCACGTCCACGCCGGCGACAGCGCCCTTGCGGCATAACACAACTGTACAGCCGGTTAGGGCTTCCTCGTCTTGCGCATGACCAACTTCAATCCCAGGCACATCGGTGATCGATGATTGAGAGCTCATAACCTAACCCAGGAGCTGACGAGCCAGGTTAAGGAATTCCTGCCACTCCTCCTCAAAAAAGTGGACGGTGATGTTGTTTAGTTCGAGATGGTAGGTGGTTTCGCCGTCGGGTTCTTCGGCTCTCCAGGCCAGGTAGTTTTCGGTTTCCGCAATGGTTTCGGTTCGGGGTTCTTGAGGCATGGTTATACTCCTTTCGGTTTACGAAGTCGAGCATAAAATGTTCGGCACCACGCAATCAGCCGTGGTAACCAGGTCGGTTGTGGAGATGGGGGAGGTGAGGCCGGCCGGAGGGGCCACGGATCGAGGTCAAGCATTTTTCGAAAGATATAGATTCCGAGCATCTGGACTGTAGCCAACATAGGAGCTGCCAGGACCACTCCCAGAAGACCGATCAGGTTTGCAGCAATGATGGCCGACACCAACACGGCGGCCGGATGAACGCGCAGGGCTTTGGCCATGATGCGCGGTTGAACGATGTTATCAAAGATTTGGTCTATGATGAAGCATATGCCAAGAACGATGATCGTATAGTACACGGGTTCTAGCCCAAAGGGTTTGTAAGGTTGAAAGAAGGAAACTAAAGCCAGAGCCATCCAGTTAATCGCTGGGCCAAGATAGGGGACAAAGCGCGCAAAGCCGGCAGCCAGGGATAGGCCCAGGGCATATCGCACGCCTAGCAGTGTCAGGGCGATGAAGTAAATGAGAACGCTAAGCAAGAAGAGGATGATTTGGCCGCGCAGAAAGGCGTTCCAGATCAGTCCCAATTCTTCTCCTAGACGGCGTAGGTCTTCAGAATAGCCGGGAATATCGATCTTGAGAATATCTTTGCGCAAGCCGCCGCTCTCGGCCAGGATGAAAAAAGCGATCACCAGTACAAAGAATGTCAAGCCCACAAAGGTTGCAGCGCTGCTTGCCACGGTTGCCAGCAGGGTTCCCATACGCCCGAGGAGATTTTGACCCAGGGAGAGGGCTTGATCAGTGAGGTCAAGGTAACTCAGGTTCAGGTTAAAGCGCACTCCCCAGGCTACGAAGTTATCAATAATGTTTGGCAATTCGTTCAGGCTGGTTTGCACGAACCCGATCAGACTCTGCACCTGGTTGATTAATCCAAAACCTCCTAGAGTCAACAGGCCGAGCAGAAGGAGTAGGATCACAAAGAAAGTCAGGCCAACCGAGGTGCGCCACGACAGCTTCATCGTACGGTACAGCCAGTTGACGATGGGGTATAGCAGGTAAGAGAGCAGGAAAGCCAAGAAGAGCGGGCCAATGATGACTTGAAAACGGATCAGTAAGGCGGCGACCATAGCGACAAAGGTAAAGGCCACGACCAGCTTAGTGGTTCCGCTCCAGCGGGGGGAGGTGGGACGAGATGTGTGTCCTTCGTGCATTGACTTTGATTCTAGCCTCTCTGGGAGGATTTTTCAACGTCTTTTTGTCCAGGTTTGGTATAGGCTCAAGCGCCCCCCCTCGCCGTCGGAGTAAAAAGAGTCGAGAATGGTAAAGCCGGCGGCTTGCGCTAGGGCTGCTAATTCCTGTTCGGTAAAGTGGTGAACGTAGCGTAAGCCTTCGCCGCCACGTCGCCAATCTAGCAAGTAATCTCCTGGTTCTACGTCGTCAGCAGTGAGGCCGATCCGTTCCCAGGGTTGAATGCGCTGGCGCAAACGGGCGCTGTTGAGAAATTGCCAATTTGAGAGAAGAAAGCGACCGTCGTCGGCCAGGAGGGCGTGGATCGTTTGCAGCAGTTGGAAGCGCCATGTCTGGCAGGGAATATGATGAAGGGTTGCAAAGCAGGTGATCACCATCCAGGCCGAGCGGCTGACTGAGGTGGGATCGGGGTGGAAGAGCGGCGGCGGGATTTGGTCGGGCGTGAGCCGGGTGAGGTCGATTTGGAGAAAGGTAACGATCGGAGCCTGTGTGTCAGGGGCAAGTTGGGCTTCGGAGAGCAGGGGCCGGCTGAAATCGAGGCCGAGGTAGGGGCCGCGATGGCCGCGGTGGAGGAGGGCACGAGCGAGTTCGCCATTGCCACAGCCGAGGTCGAGGATGGATTCGTTTCCGTGGAGGGTGTCAAGGACGCGGGAGACGCCGGGTTGGAGCCGGCGGCGGGTGGCCGAAAATTCCGCGCTAAATTGTTCGTAGAAGCGGCGATTGAGCTGGATCAGACGCTCGCAGACGGAGGGTTTCATTAAAATCGATCAGGGAGTTTCTTTCTCGCTGCCGGCCGCTTTGCGACGAAAGTCCACAAAGCGGTAGCCAACGCCGCGTTCGGTGAGGATGTATTTGGGGTTGGAGGGATCCTTCTCCAGCTTTTGGCGTAGATAGTTGATGTAGAGACGGACGTAGTGCGGCTCATCCCGATATTCGTAGCCCCACACTTTTTGAAGCAATTGATCGTGTGAGACCACCCAGCCGGCGTTTTGGACCAGGTGATAGAGGAGACGATATTCGGTGGGGCGCAGCTTAACCAGTTTGCCATCCAGCCAAACTTCTCGTCGGTCAAAGTCAATTTTGAGATGTTCGTCCACTTCGATCAGGCCGTGCATGGAGCCGGTCACGCCTTCGGTGCGGCGCAGGACGGCCTTGATACGGCTGACCAGCTCCCGAGGGCTAAACGGCTTGGTGATGTAATCGTCGGCGCCCAACTCGAGGCCGCGCACGCGATCGTCTTCTTCACCTTTGGCAGTGAGCATGATCACCGGCACATTGGTGAATTCGCGCAGCGTCTCGAGCACCTCAAACCCGTCCATGTCGGGCATCATGACATCGAGCAGGATGAGGTCAGGATTGAAGTCGCGCAGTTTGCTGATGGCCTCTTTGCCGCTGAAGGCATCGGCTACGATAAAGCCATCGTGCTCCAGGTTCATGCGGATGAAGCGCACTATGCGCTCTTCGTCGTCAACAATCAGGATCTTTCGGCGTTCAAAATCGTCGGGCATGTTATTCTCTCACGAAACTGATGATCTGTTCGCCTTCTTCTTCGCCAAGCACTTCGATAAAGCTGATCCGGGCCAAAGGCCAGATCACCTTGACCGCCCGCGAGTCGATGTAGTGGATGTCCTTGCCATCGCGACGGCGAGGATGGCTCACGGTGATGATGTTATCAGTAGGCTTGGGCAGTTCGTCTACTTCTCCGACAATGGCTTCTTCGCCGGCAAGATGTAACAGAACTAAGTGTGGCATAGGATACTTCCTAATCAGTGTAGTAGGATTTGAAGTTTGAGTTTGCCAAGCGCTATGATGTCGCCATGGTTCAGGAGGTGTTCTGTGCGGGTTGTTAGTCGCTTCCCGTTGACGTAGGTTCCATTGGAAGAACCCAGATCGACAATGATCACGCGTTTGCCCTCACGCTTGATCAGGGCGTGGAGGCGCGAAACTCCTGCTGCGTAGGCTTGATAAGGGGAGAGATCGATATCAGGCAGGATCGGTTGGCCTTCAGTGTATCGTCCGAGGGTGTAGTCGTTGCGGTCGGCGAGGGGCAAAATGTGACCGCTCTCGATCAAGTGCAGCGATGCCCAAGCTTGGTCTCGATGGGGAAGGGTAATGGGAGGAGGCGAAACGATCGCGCCGTCGGCAGAAGCATCGAAACGATCGGTGCGAAATGACTGGGTCGTCAGCTCTGTGGGGATCAAGGATGCGCCACATTCAGCACAGAAAAGAGCACCCACCGGATTCGGGCAGAGGCATTTGCTGCAAATGTTCATGTTTGCTTACTCCCTGGGGGAGGTAATAACAATGCGCGCGTGCCATATTTGATCTCTTTTTCTCCAGTCAGAGAAAACGTGCGCTTACGCTGGAGGTGTTCTGCTTCGAGCAGGACAGTGTGGGCCAGTTGATGTTGGTCTTGCCGAATAAGGTGTTCGGCAAGGCTTTTGAGTAAGCGCGTTGCCCGTTCGTGATGGCCGGCCTGGATGTCTTGACGGGCTTGTTCGTATAGGCGGTAGAGCATGAGGCGCGAGAGAGCCTGCACGATTGCTGGCGGAGGTGGCTCGGGGGAAGCGTCTTCTTCGACGAGGCGCTCCAGGCGCAAGGGAATAGGAGGCGGTGGAATCGGTTGAGAGGCCATAGAAATTCTGATTCGACCGCTCCAAAGTGTCAAGGGAGAGGAATTTAGGGCGGAGGGATGGATGAGAAATTCAAATAAGACACTTAGTCCCTCGCTTCTGATCACGGTGCCCAGAGCGGTGGTGTGATGAAAGGGGATAGGTCCGGGCTGGGGCTGAAGACGAAAGGCGTAATTCACCTGCACCCCTTGGCTCAATTCACCCATCAGGACAACTTCATCGCACAGGATGTTGGTGAGTTCCTTGAATTTTTCGAGCAGAAATTTTTGGATGTCTTTTGGATGGGCGATGTAGGCGCTGGTATTGCCTGTCCGGCCGGCCAGTTGATCGAGGAAGATGTCATTCCATTCAGTGCCCAATCCGAAGGCGCTAATTCCGATCCCGTTGCGCATGGCTTCTTCAGCCAGGTTTAGGCAGGCTTGCTCGTCGCCATAGGTGTAGCCATCGGTGAGCAGGATAATGTGGTTGATACGTTGATTGTTGTAGGCGCGTTGCACTTCGGCCAGGCCAGTTTGCAGGCCCTGAAAGATCTCGGTGGCACCGGAGGGTTGGATGTTGCGAACTAGGGTTTCCAGCCGCAACCGATCGCGGTAATAGGAAGCCGGGATGATCACCTCTGCTCGGTCGCTGAAGGCGACCACGCTAACAATGTCCTCTGGGCGCGCGCTGCGCAGGAACTGGATGGTGGCCGCCTTGAGTAGGTCTATCTTCACCCCTTTCATCGAAGTAGATCGATCGAGCACCAGGCAAACATTGAGCGCAGGCAACGGTAGAGAGAGTTGTTCCGGGCTGGGGCGTAGGGTGAGCAGGACGTAGATCAACTGGGGTTCGTTCAAACGCACCAATTGGGGTCGGCTGAAGATCACTTCGGGAGTGAGAATGCTTGAGGTCGACTCGGCCGGCGGCAGAGTGGCATCATAGGCTTTCCGCCGCTTCGGATCGGATAAGGTCTCATAGGCTTGCTGAATCTCCAAGAAGAGTTCGGTTTCCCCTGGAGCCACGTTCTTGTCCGGATGTAAGCGACGAGCGGCCTCAACATAAGCACGCCGAATTTCCTCGGGGGTAGCATCCCGGCTAATCCCTAGAATAGCGTAGAAATCGGGTCTGGGATTCATAGGTGGTTTTTAGGTCAATAGCTGAACGAGGATCACGCTAATGTTATCTGGTCCGCCGGCTGCGTTCGCAGCCGAGACCAGAGCCTGGCAGGCGCGCTGCAGGGTGGCCGACTCTTGAACGATGCGAACGATCTCAGGTTCAGGGATAACTCCCCATAGTCCATCGCTACACAACATCAAGAACCCATTGCGAGGAAATGGAAGGGTGAAAATATCTGGTTCGAGGATATCCCCTTGTCCGAGAGCACGGTACAGGACATTGCGGTGAGGGTATTTCTCGGCTTCGGCCGGGGTGAGATGTCCCAGTTCTTCTAAGCGTTTGACCAGGGAGTGATCACGTGTGATGGCCTCGGCACGACCATCGGAGTGGAGCAGGTAGGCGCGACTATCTCCTACGTGAGCAATGGTCACCTGTTGACCGAGGACTAGGGCAGCGGTCATGGTGGTGCCGCTGCCAGGAGCTTCGCGTTGGATGATGCGCTGGGCCTCGGCCACAGCGATTTGCATGATTTCTTGCAGGGACTCGTCAGGAACTTCAGAGTTGAGGTGAAAGAGATACGGATGAAATTTGCGCAGAACGCTGCCAGCTACTGTGCGAATCGCAGCATTGCTAGCTACTTCCCCAAATTGATGCCCTCCCATGCCATCGGCGACGATGTACAGGCCAAATGGCAAGAAGTTAGTGTTGCCTGCCAAAGTGGCCGTGATTGCGAGCAAGCTATCCTCATTAAGATCGCGCTGCTTGCCTACCGATTGCCCACAAGCAGCGATCAGCTGTGGGGGATCGGTGCGCGGGCCGATCGTCCCTGTAATGGCTTCAAGCTGGTCCGGCGTGAGGGGGGCGGTGGATACATCCACAGCGGTTTTGCGCCTTTGAAATAACCGACGGAAAGCATCAAGCACGGCAACTCCTTCTCAAGCAAATAGAGCATATACGTTTCGGTCACTGGAACCGATATAGACAATATCATCATAGATCATGGGGGTTCCTGTGATCGGCCCCTGTGTGGCAAACTTCCAGCGCAGACGTCCGGTGCGACATTCCAGGCAATAGAGCACTCCATCGGCCGAGCCGCAATACACCGCATCGCGGTAGATGGTTGGTGAACCGCTGACTTGATGCTCGGTGCGAAACCGCCACACTTCTCGAGCATTCTGGATATCCACTGCATAAATAAACCCATCCGCAGCGCCGGTGATGATGATGTTTTCAGACACAGCCGGCGTGACCACCGAACTTTTTCCTAGGCGAAATCGCCAAACCAACCATCCGTGCAAAGCGTCTAGGGCATAGAGCGTACCGTCTAAGGAGCAGAAGTAAACGGTCTGATCAACCACGATCGGCGATCCGGTAATGCCGCGTTTGGCCGTAAAGCGCCATTTGATCTCGCCCCGAAAGTCGAAGGCGTAGAAATCGCCACTCTCGTTGCCTACGTAAATGCGTTCGTGGGCAATGAACGGTGTGGATCGAATTACTCCACTGGTTTGAATGTTCCAGGTAAGGCGGCCGGTGTTCAGGTTGACAGCATATAGACAGTGATCGTCTGACCCAAAGAAAACGTGCCCTTCAGCAATGCGTGGGGAAGAGTGGATTGGGCCTTTGGTATAGTAGGTCCAGAGCACTTTGCCCGATCGGATGCTTACTGCGTGAAGCCGCGCGTCCCCCGAGCCGATGTACACGCTATCTTGATAGATGGCCGGCCGAGTGACGATCCCTCCATCGGTGGGGTATTTCCAAATCAGCTTGCCATCGGCAGCGTTTAGGGCATAGAGGTTGTTGTCGTAGGAGCCGATGAAGAGGATTCCTTGGAAGATGGTGGACGAGCCGCGAATCTCGTCTTCGCAAGTGAAGGTCCATATGGGTTTGATCGTCGTAGATTGTAGGCCGGCGGTTGGGAGGCGGTTCAGTATACCCGTCTTACGACCGACGTTGATCAGGGCTTCTTTCATTTCCGCTGCGCTGCGGAAACGATCCTCCATCTTGTATTCCAAGGTTTTGTTGATCACTGCTTCGAATTCGGCTGAGACGGCAGGATTGATTTTGCGGATCGGGCGTTCGGCAAACGAGAAGGGCGGTTCTAGGCGTGGGTCGCGCTTAGTTAAAGCGTGGTGGAGTGTCGCCCCTAGAGCGTAGATGTCGGCTAAAGGGGTGGCCTCGCCGCGATATTGTTCAGGGGGGGCATAGCCTTCAGTGCCGATCATCGTTCCCTTGACGCCGCTCTGAAAGATTTTGGCGATACCAAAGTCAATTAGGATGACATCGCCGTTGAAATTAAGCATGACGTTTGAGGGTTTCATGTCACGGAAGATGATCGGCGGGTTGTGGTTGTGGAGATAGTCCAGCACATCGCACAGCTGGATAGCCCAAGCGAGAACCTGTTCTTCGGGGAGGAAGCCCTTCGTCTCGTTGATGATCGCTTCTAGATCTTTGCCGGAAATGAATTCCAGGACTAGGTAGGAGCGATCGTCCTGAGAGAAGTAATCGTATATCCGGGGAATGGAGGGGTGATTGAGAGTAGCCAGAATGTTAGCCTCCCGTTCAAAGTTCTGGATAATCGCCTTGCGCATCTCAGGGTCGGTGGCCAGGTTGACCATTTCTTTGACAGCGACCAGTTTGACGATGTTGGGAAAGTGGAGATCGCGGGCGCGATAGACCGAGCCCATTCCGCCTACTCCGATCACCTCCTGGATCTCATAGCGTTTGGCCAGGATGAAGCCCGACGGTAATTGACGGCGCGACGAGCTGTTTCCCTCGTCCAGGGATTGAGTGATGCGACGGGTATCCAGAGGGGTCTCTCCCGGTTGAGATTGGTGGGATGAATGGGTTGGTTGAGGATTAACCATCACCACGCAAAGACCTATTCTAAAGGTGTCATACTTAAGACGAGCTAGATGGCCAGATGTTTTCTATTATAGTATAGTATAGTGTGCAACAGGGAGCTTGGCAATTGTGCAGGGAGTGGATAAAAAGGGAATTTTTTCACACAGAGACACAAAGACGCGGGGAGGCTCTGTGATCGACGTGTTCCCATGTGAGTCACGTGACACGGCGGGGTGGAGGCAGGGTCCCAAGCACAAACCGACCCCGAAGGGAAGAACGCCGAGCGAGGCCAGGATCTCGCTCGCCTGGCGCGACGTTCGCGCTGTTTTCTTGTCGCGTGATCCAGAAGCCTTGCAGGCAGCCTGGAAACGTTTGATGTCCTGCTTCAACCGACGTCCATGGCACAAGCAGCGTTTTTCCAGCTATCCTGCTCATGAGTTTATCGAACCTATAATTTAGCCGCTCCCAATTGTGCAATAATAAGGGCATGGTACCTATCAGGGGTGAGATGTCTCTGGGCTTTCTCTCGCTGCTATCCATGCCTGCCTCCATCGAGCTAGCCTAGCGGGTTGATGGGAAGTGCATTTGCCTCAGGAAGGTTTCCCTTCTGGTATGTTTCCTGTTGTTCCGGGGGCAAGATCAGTGGTTGGATTTATCGTGGGTGCTTCAGAGGAGTAGGTTTGCTTGTCTTTCTTGGAGAGATCGTTTCGAGAGGGAGAGATGGTCGTTGAAGGGTTGTCGTCGGTTCCTAGGACGCGACGGATCTGGGAAAGGCCTTCTGGAGGGCCGACGATGCCCTTTTCTTCTAAGCGATCGATGAGGCGTGAGGCACGGGTATAGCCAATGCGCAACTTGCGCTGCAGCATGGAGACCGATGCTTTGCCTTCTTTGCGCACGATGGCAATGGCTTCGCTGAGCAGAGGGTCTTCCTCAGAATCGGCTACCAAATCGGCAAAGAGCGGGATCTGTTTGAGAGGTATGCCATCTAAGGAGGGTGCGTCCACTGGACCAGAGGATGAGGTGAGGTAGGGCGTTGCAGCAGCTTGGGCTCGCCAGAAATTTACCAAGCGCTGGATTTCTTGGTCGGAGACGAACACGCCCTGTAGGCGAACCGGCGAGGCAGCATCAGGGGCCTGATAGAGCATGTCGCCGCGGCCGAGCAAGCGTTCGGCGCCGGGTTGATCGAGGATCACGCGACTATCCACGCCGGAGGCCACGGCAAAGGCGATGCGCGCCGGGAAGTTGGCTTTGATCAGGCCGGTCACCACGTCTACCGAGGGGCGTTGGGTAGCCAGGATGAGGTGAATGCCAGTGGCGCGCGCTAGTTGGGCGATGCGGGTGATGATGCGCTCGGTCTCTTCGGGGGCGATCATCATGAGATCGGCAAGTTCGTCAACCACCACTACGTAGTAGGGAAGTTTTTTGATCCCCAGGCCGCTGGCCCGATGGTTGTAGTCCAAAATGTTGCGGACGCCGATGCGGGCAAATTCACGATACCGGCGATCCATTTCGCGCATGATCCATTGGAGGGCGCCTACAACACGTTCCATCTCGACCACTACCGGTGCGAGGAGATGCGGAATGCCGTTGTAGCCGGTCAACTCTACCCGTTTGGGATCGACCAGCAACAGGCGCAGATCGTTGGGGGTGTTGTGGAGCAGCAGGGTGGTAAGGATGGCGTTCACACACACAGATTTGCCGGAGCCAGTGGTGCCAGCAATCAGCAGATGGGGCATGGCTGTTAGGTCGGCCACGATCGGGTGGCCGGCTACATCTCGACCCAGAGCAATCTGCAAAGGGCTCCGATTGCGTCGAAAGATCTCGCTTTCTAGGATATCTCGCAGGGAGACCAGGATCATTTCTTCGTTGGGGACTTCGATGCCGACGTAACTCTGCCCGGGAACAGGGGCTTGAATGCGGATGCGCGGCGCGGCCAAGGCCAGGGCCAGATCGTCGGCCAAGGCGGCGATGCGGCTAACGCGCACCCGAATCCGACCGTTGCGGGTCTCGATGAAAAGCGGCTCGACGCCGAATTGGGTGATCGTGGGGCCACGGCTGATGGCAACGACCTGGGCCGGCGCACCCAAGGAGGCCAGTGTCTCTTCGATGAGGCGAGCCCGTTTTTGAATGAACTCCTCATTCACCGAAGGAGTGACGGCCGGGTCGAGGATGGTGGCGATCGAGGGCAGTTGCCAAGTGACTATCGGCTCCGCTAGGCCCACTTTAGGGACGATGGGCATCGGCGGACGGGCCTCGGTCGTCTGTATGGGCGATGGGGTGAGGGGTTGGAAACCGTTGACTTGGATTGATGGAGGGGTGGGTGTGGGGGATCGAGTCAGGCGTCTCCAGAAGGCGGCAAGGGAGGCGCGGGTGCGTGCAAACAGGGGCGCAAGCGCGGCCGCTAGGTCGCTTGCCGAGAGGTCCAAGGTCAACATCAAAGCAATGAGGAACCAGGCCAACAAGGCAATTCCTGCGCCGGCAACCCCCAGCAGGTTCCAGAGCAGGCGGTGGAGCAGGCTGCCAATCCAACCGCCGCCTCGTCCATCGGCCGCTGCCAGCAGGGATTGATCTAAGGGAAAGAAGGCGTGGAAGACGATCAGCAACCAGAAGAAGAAAATCAGGCTGCCGATGGCGCGTTCCAAGGTGAGCGGCGGCAGGGTTTCAATGCGACGGAATACCAGCCACAAACCGAAGGCCAACAGGGCAATGGGAAGGATATAGATGCCCCACCCAACCAGTTGTGAGAGCAGACGGATCGCCCCTCCGATCAAAGGGCTGCGCTGGACGGCCAACAAGCTGAGCAGCAAGATCGCACCGCTGCCGGAAAGGGCCATGCCTACGATGTCCAGCTTGCGCTCCGGCGATAATTGGTGCCACCAGGAGAGCGCCGCAGAAGGCGCAGGAGCCGGCTGAGAAGAAGCGGGGGGCGATTTCCGCCCGCCGGCCGGCCCTCTGGATGGGCTGTGAGATTTGGACGACTTTCCGCTTGACCTAGGCATCGGCAACTCACAAGACCACTCAACGTGATAAAAAGATTATAGCACAAATGGTCGGTTTTTCTTAAGGTAAAATTGTGGCGCCTAGTTCATTCCTTGCCTCGCAAGTCTGGTTCTTGCGGCAGCCCTGAGGATACGCCTTGTTTGAGTTGCTCTTTCTTGGAACCTCTGCTTCTGCTCCTTCGGCCCGACGCGGCCTCTCTGCTCAGATCGTCACCCATAACGAATATCGTTTTTTGGTGGATTGTGGTGAGGGGACTCAACGCCAGATTTTGCAGGCTGGCATTGGATTCAAACACCTGAACCGCATCTTGATCACCCATGGCCATCTCGATCATATCCTCGGCCTGGGAGGGTTACTTTCGACCTTTCTGCGCTGGGAAGCGATCGACGAGCTAGAAATTTACGCCGGACGGCAAACCCTGGAGCGCATTCACGATTTGCTCTATGGGGTGGTGTTGCGTGGCAATCCACCTCCTATGCCCTTGCGCTTGATCGAGATTCAGCCAGGCACGTTCTTTGAAGCGGACGAGTTTACGGTGACAGCCTTCCCCGTCACCCATCGTGGGCCGGACTGCTTGGGCTATCTCTTTGAGGAAAAGGCGCGCCGGCCCTTCCTGCCCGAAAAAGCCGATGCGCTGGGAGTGCCTTTCGGACCGGAGCGCGGTCGCCTGGTGGCCGGCGAGACGATCACCCTGGCCAACGGCACTCGCGTCACGCCGGACGATGTGTTGGGGCCGGCAGAGCGCGGCGCCAAGCTGGTGATCGTGGGAGATGCGGGTCGTACCGACGATCTGGTAGAAGTATGTCGCGGCGCTAATGCGTTGGTGATCGAAGCCACTTATCTTAGCGAGGAAGCCGAGATGGCTCGCCAGTTTTCTCATTTAACGGCTCGCATGGCGGCTGAATTGGCGCTACGGGCCGAAGTCAAGCGATTGATCCTGACTCACATCTCGCGCCGCTATCGGGAAAAGGACGTGTTGGCTGAGGCGCAAGCTGTCTTCCCAAACACGGTGGTGGCGCGGGATTTTGACGTGTTCCAAATCAAGCGCCATCAGTAATGGGTGGTGATGTCAATCAGGCCGCGTTCGCGCGCCAGGCGATCGCAGAACCAAAAGATCAGCGCACCTAGGGCGGCGAACAGTACACCCAGGCCGATCAAGATGCTCAACAGTTGGGCGTTGCTCAATATAGACAAGGTAGGGAACGCCTGGGCCACATCGCTTACCAGGGAACGGCGAAGTAACTCTAGCCAGTAGGTGGTCGGCATGGCAAAGCCGATCGGACGTAGCCAAGGGGGCAACACCTCAAGCGGAAAGGCTGCGCCGCTGAAGATATATAACGCACTAGCGGTCACTTCGCCGATAATGAATTCATGGCGGGCCATGATCAGCGTTAGGCCGGCCAGCAGCAAGCCCATCATGGTCAGCATGAACACGCCAAACAACAACGTGGGCAAGAACAGACCCCACTGGATGGCAGAGAAGTCTAATGGCACGCTCAAGAAGAGCACACCGGCGGCAATCGTGATCACCACGGCGATCGATCCGGTTAAGAATCGAGCAACGCCGCGCCCAAGCAAGTAGAGTGGAATATGGATTGGGGCAACGTAAACGTATTTGAGAGTGCGGTAATGCTCCCGATCGTCGATCACCGCCCACGAGACGCCCGTCATTATCGAACCTACATAAATGTAAAAGGCATTCCCAAGATACAGATA
The DNA here is from genome assembly GCA_937120535.1 of uncultured Anaerolineae bacterium. GTDB lineage: Bacteria > Chloroflexota > Anaerolineae > Anaerolineales > Villigracilaceae > Denitrolinea. The sequence continues at coordinate 22,710 of CAKZJX010000010.1, read as the reverse complement.
CGGGAACATCGGATCCTCGAAGCGACCCTGCGTGATCACACCATACATAATCACCAAGATCGCCGCCCCGGTGATCGGCTTGATGATCGAGTAGATCGCAAACAAGAACGGATCGGTCCAATTCGACTCGATCTGCCAACCTAACCAGGTAGCCAAACGGAACGAACGCCACAGGGCACTACGATTCATGGCGAGACCTCCTTTCCGCTTCATCGTCGACTCTCGGTAAGCCGGCCCTCGCGTACCGCCAGACGCTCCACGTAGTCCAGCAACCATTTGGCCGAGACCAGGAAGACGACTGCCAGGCCGGCCAACACCGCAATTTCGGTGCGCACGTCCAAGAAGCCGAAAGGAAATGCCGAGGGGAAGACCAACTGTCGCATAGCGTCCATGCCGAGAGTTACAGGAACGATCGAGGCGATGATCCCGACCCAGAACGGGAGAGCTTTGAGAGGGAAGAAAAACCCGGATACCAGGAAGATCGGCTCCTGCGCCAAACTGACCAAATTCCACGCTTCGCGACCGAACAACAAAAACGCCGACGCCAACATCATCCCCATCCCATACAAGGCTACCATAGTCAGCAAAAACACCGCAAACAGTTGCATGAAATCGGTCACGCGATAGGTAACGTCGAACAGCAGCGATCCGATCAGGATCACGATCAAGGCGCGCAGCGACGTAGCCGCCATGCCCCCCAACGCCATGCCGAGCAAGACAGCCATCTTCGGGTTGGGCGCAATGATATAGAGCGCCAGGTTGCCGGTTTCTTTTTCCCAATACAATTGACTGGCCATGCTCCACAGCACATTCATCCAGAAGGCAGTCATAGCGCCGCCCATCACCACAAAGCCGATATACTCCTCCGGCGCACGCAGCGCTTTATAGACCAGCACGTAAGCAATGGTCGTGCCAATCGGCATGACCACTTCAAAGATTAACCAAGATGGCTCTCGTTGCTGACCGATCAAGCGTGGGTAGGCGCGGGCGATCACCGTGCGCAGGAACAGGCGCCATCCGCTATCTTTGTGAGTGACATGTGTAGTGGACGACGACGATTCATGCTTCTGCATTTTGGCCCTCTTCCTCTTCTGTCATGCTACGGCCTACCAAATCCACAAAGACATCCTCCAGAGTGGGCTCTTGCTTGGTCAAGCGTAGGATTTTCACCCCTTGCTGCGTGAATAGGTTGATCACATTGGCCAGCGCTGCTTCTTCTGCCAAGGTGAATTTCAGGCGCACCATGCCTTTGGCGCCGCTCAGGACCGCTTTGCGCACGCCAGGCAGACTTTCTACCATGCTAATGTTCACGCCGTTGAGCGAGCCAGTTTCGATTTCAAAGTGGGCTTCGCGCTGCAGGCGCTGTTTGAGAGCGGCCGGTGTGTCGCAGGCCAAGACCCGCCCGCGGTTGATGATGGCCACGCGGTCGCAGAGCTCATCGGCCTCGACCATGTAATGGGTGGTGAGCACGATGGTTCGTGTGAGATCTTCCTTCATCCAGTCTCGGATAAAGCGGCGCACGTCACGCGAGGCGCCCACGTCCAGGCCGAGGGTGGGTTCATCGAGAAAGAGCACGCGCGGGTCGGTGAGGAAGCCGCGCACGATGTTCATCTTCTGTCGCAAGCCGGTCGAGAGGTCTGAAGATTTGGTGTGCAAGCGGTCGGACATGCCTACCATCTCGATCAGGCGTTCGATACGTTGATTGGCCTCTCGAGATGGGATGCCGTAAAACTGGGCGAACATCCACAAGTTTTCGCGCACGGTCAACAGCCCATAGCCAGACGATTCGCCACCGGAGACCATGTTGATCAGAGGGCGAATTTTGGCTGCTTGGGTGACCACATCGTATCCGGCCACGCGCGCCCAGCCCGAGGTCGGGGCGAGAAGCGTGGTCAGAATCTTGATCAGGGTTGTTTTGCCGGCGCCGTTTGGACCCAGCAGGCCAAATAGTTCTCCTTGTTGCACCTCTAGGTTGACATTTTCCAAGGCAACCAGTTCTTTGCGGATGACTTTCTCTTTACGGTTGCCACGAATTTTGTATACTCGACCCAGTTGATGGGTTTCTACAGCCAACGGGATGGACATGGTAAGAACTCCTTATAGGCATCGTTGTTGATAAAAATTGTCGGATAATCGTAGAGGAAACGTAGAATTCTCGTCAAGCACTGCATTTAGGATTGTGCTACTATAAGGGCGTAAGGTGATTTCTCTTCTCCTCCTTGAGAGAGCCAGGGTCGGCGTCCCTGGCTCTCGCAATAAGCAAGAGGGGAATAAGCCGGCCGACACCGGTCGCTGTGGAGCAAAGGAGGAGTGCCGAGGGGAGGTTTAGGAGATTACGCCAAGCTTGCGCCCTACTGTCTGGAAGGCTTCTAGGCCTTGATCTAAATCGTCTCGAGTGTGCACCGCCGAGAGCATCACGCGGATACGCGCTTTGCCGCGCGGGACGGTGGGATAGCCGATCGCCATGGCAAATACGCCGGCTTCGAGCAGTTCACGGCTGAATTGCTGGGCCAAGGGTGCTTCGCCGAGCATGACGGGGGTGATGGGAGTCTCACTTGATCCGATATCGAAGCCCAGGCGTTTCATCTCGGCTTTGAAGTAGTGAGCGTTCGCCCATAGACGGTCCACCAGTTCGGTGGACTGTTCCAGCAGTTCGAGGGCTGTCAGGCAGGCTGCTACATCGGGAATGGTCATAGCGGAAGAGAATAGGAAGGGCCGGCCCCGCTGGCGCAGCCACTCAACGATGACCGATTTGCCAGCCACCACACCGCCTACCACGCCAAAGGCTTTGGAGAGCGTGCCCACCTCGACGTCCACTTTGCCGTGCAGACCGAAATGATCGACGATGCCGCGTCCACCGCGGCCGAGCACGCCTTCGCCATGGGCATCGTCCACCATCAGCAGCAGGTCGTATTTTTGAGCGATCTCGCAAATGGCCGGCAGGGGGGCAATATCGCCATCCATGCTGAACACCCCATCGGTGACGATCAGGCCGCGGCGATATTGACTCAAGTTTGCTCGGATGTGTTCCTCGAGCGAGTGTACGTCGTTATGCTCATAGGCGATAATTTTAGCTCCCGATAGACGACATCCATCAATAATTGAGGCGTGGTTTAGGCGATCGGAAAAGATCACATCTTCCTTGCCCACCAGAGCCGGAATGGTGGCCAGATTGGCGTTGAACCCCGACTGGAAGGTGAGGGCCGCTTCGACGCCCTTAAAGGCAGCCAGGCGCTTCTCCAACTCGACGTGCAAGGTGGTTGTCCCGGCGATTGAGCGAACGGCAGCCGGCCCGACGCCCATCTCGTCTAACGACCGTTTGGCAGCGGCCACCAGCGCCGGATGATTGGCCAGGCCTAGGTAGTTGTTGGAACAGAAGTTTAAGACGCGTCGACCGTCTACGATCAACCAAGCTCCTTGGGGCGACCCAATGGTACGAATGTAGTTATATAGCCCTTGTTCTTTCAAGGCGTCCAGTTCTTGTTGGATCCAATCGGTCTTGGACATTGGGAACTCCGCAAAGGTAAAGTAGGAGTAGAGAGAAAGCAAGGTGTGCTTTCTAGCTATTATAGGCCAGGATGGTGGGAAGAGTCATCACAATTTGGGCATGACAGTTATTCTAGTTGTTCTGGGCTCAGGACGATGCCACTGGTATCCACTTGAGCAGCAAGTTCGGCTACAGTGCGCTTGAGGGTAGGATGGAGCCAGTCGGGGGCGACGTCTAACAAGGGGACCAAGACAAAGGCGCGTTCGTGCAGACGTGGATGGGGGATGACCAGGGGAGGCGTATCGAGGACCAGGTCGTCGTAGAACAGGATATCCAGATCGATCAACCGAGGTCCCCAACGGAAGGTAGGCATGCGTCCCATCCAGACTTCCACGTCCTTGAGTGTGCGCAACAGTGTTTGAGGGTCTAGAAAGGTGCGCGCTCGGCCGGCCATGTTTAGGAAGGGGGGTTGATCCAGATAGCCCCAGGGTGGGGTCTCATACACTTTTGATAGCGCAATCCACCGACAACAATCTCCTGCCAAGATCGAGATGGCGGTGCGCAGGTTGAGCAACCGGTTACCGAGATTGGTGCCAAATGAAATAAAGACCTCGTGCTCCATGGGTATTTGAGATTGTCCTAGGTTTTCTGGGCAGGCGAGGCGTAGGTCAGCTCCAGCAAGACTTTTACGATCGGCGAAGCAAGGGCATGGCCAGCTCGCTGGCGCAGATGGCAGCCTGCGTCTTCCGCTGGCATGGCCTGTTCTTCGTCTGTAAGTTCATCTGGCTTGAGCGCAATACTCTCTGGAATGCCAAATGCTGATACTCTGTTCTAGACTCGCAGTCGTTGTTTGCCCGTGTCTAGATGACCGATGATGTTGTATAGAGGAGGTTCTAGCGTTCAGGTGCTCCTTTTGAGTTCCTGAATTATATGGCATTACGGCGTTTTTATGGTATATGGATTTTTTGAAAATCTAAAGAAGGAGAGTCACTCTAACAAATTTGGTGGCCAAAAATACGACAAGAGCAAAAGGCACACTCCACGATCGAAAGATCGGCTTAGCGCTGAGCAATCTCCGCGATGTAGCCGTTGCGCTGCTCAGACGGTTGGGATAGGAATCTATCCCGGACGCTCAATGTGCTCTAGCTGCTTCTCCACACTCAGCTTGACAACTGCTAGAAAATCCCTGGCCCAAAAAAGCACTTTCATTGCAGGATGCTATTCAACCCTCATCTCAATCAACACTCATTTATTAAACTGTGCTATACTCTTAACATGCATAGGCTACGAGCAGAATGGGTGACCTGGGCCGATCACCTGCGTCACCTCAACCTGGCTGATTGGTTTGCTTGGTTGCTAGAAGCTAGCGCACCGTTTGTTTTGCTTGGCGCGCAGGCACTCTTCATTGCCCGTCCACTGCTCGGTGAACAAAGCGAAGCCCTGGCTGATCTCCTAGAAGATGAAGAGGCACGCCATGCCTTCGCAGCCTATCTGCGCGAAGAGGAGTTGAGATGATCGATTTGGTCGCATTAGCGCTGATCCTGATCGCAGCGGTGCTTTTGCCGGCCCTGCGCTTTTTACAACGCAGAACGCCCGTCACTCTGCGCAACATCCCCGCTTTCTCCCGTCTGCGCCGAGCGACGGCAATCTCGGTGGAAGAAGGGACTCGTCTGCACCTTGCTCTAGGTCACGGCGACCTGCTCCTACCACGCGGTGCCGCCTCATTTGCTGCCTTAGCTCTGTTGCGAAAGATCGGAGAAGGGGCTTCCATTGGCGACCGTCCCCCGATCGCCACTTCTGGCGACGCCGTTCTAGCGCTCCTCTCCCACGACACCCTTCAAACGGCACACCAAGCTACCGGCGAAGAAGAACGATTTCAGCCCAACCAGGCTCAGCTGAGCGGCCTGACCCCCTTTTCCTATGCCGCTGGAGCGATGAGCGTCATTTCCCAAGAAAACGTCTCGACCAACATCGTAATCGGTGATTTCGGGGCCGAAGCCGGGCTCTTGGCCGATGCCGCCGAACGCGCCAACACCTCCCTTATCGCAGCGGCGATGGAGCCCTCTGCCCAAGCGATCTTCTTTGCCAGCACTTCAGAGCCGCTGGTCGGCGAAGAACTCTTTGCAGCTCCAGCCTATGTCGGTCAAGAGGCGTTCCAACGTGCTAGCCTACAAGTACAGGACGTGCTGCGCTGGTTGATCATCCTGACCTTATTGATCCTGGCCGGCCTGAAAGGGGTAGGGATGCTATGAAATCATGGCTCGTCCCAACCGCCTTTGCCATCGCTATCGGGGCTCTCATCCTGATAGGATCGATCCTGCCCATCCCCCTCTTGCGATCGATCAGCATGCAATTGTTGCAATGGGGGATGATCCTGGCTGGCATTGCCGTGTTGGTGGGCATCGGCAACTTGTTTGCTGTCCATTTTTCGCGAGTCCGCCGGCGCCAGGCAGGCGCGCTCGACAGCCTTACCTTGTTGGTTGCCTTATTAGCAACCCTGTTCATCGGCGTACTAGGAGGCCCCTCCCATCCCTGGATGCAAGTTGCCGTAGAAGCCATCATTGTACCGGTGGAAGCCTCGCTCATGGCTTTACTGGCCGTCACGCTCCTCTACGCCGCCATGCGACTCCTGCGCCGCCGTGCAGATTGGATGTCCATCCTGTTCTTAGCCATTGTGGTCCTCTGGTTGCTTTCATCTGTCTCCTTGCCATTCTTGGGAGAAATACCCATCCTAAGCGATTGGGTGCGCCCCTGGTTATTGTTCAGCCCGGTCGCCGGCGGATTGCGTGGCCTATTGCTGGGAGTTGCCCTGGGAGCGCTGGTGACGGGCCTGCGCGTCCTATTTGCGCTCGATCGTCCTTATGGTGAGAAAACATGAGCGAGATCCTGTGCCCCAACTGCGGTACGCCAAACCCTCCCGAGCAAGATCGGTGCTTCTTCTGCCAGCATGCTCTTCATCCCATTGTCGATAAAGAGCGTGTTCGTCCTGGCCTGGTGCCCACAGAAAAATCCACCTCCGAACTCGAACCTATGCTGCCCGACTGGTTGCGTCAGGCCCGCGAGGCCGCTCGCTCTACAACCACCGATCAAGAAGAAAAACCAGAAAAAAGAGAAACGCCTCTTGCCGAACCCGCCGCCTCGTCGGACCTCCCCGAGTGGTTAGCCGGTCTCGAAGCGGTGGCTCGAGACGAAGCCCAAGACGAAGAACTTCCCGATTGGTTGCGCGAGCAATTCTCCCCTCCGTCAGCCCTCGCCGAATCACCCCCACCGACCCCACCGGCCTTCACCTTCCAAGAATTCGCCCCCGAAGCATTCGCTCCTGACGAACTAGGCGGCGTTGCCCAAATCTCTGCGCCCGAGGCGGAAGAAGCGGACTTGATGTCCTGGCTTCGGGGCCCTGAAGAGGAAGCCAAACCGCTGGACGAGGTCTCTGACTGGCTCTCACGATTAGACGAACCATCACCCCCCTCGGCAGAGCCTCCTACCACCTCACCCTTCCTCGAAGAACCAACTCCTCCGGCTACGGGTGAATTGCTTGATTGGCTAAATCAAGCGACGGCAGAAACAGCTGCACCCCAACCACCCCCTTCAACAGAAGAAACTCCACTGCCGGCCGTCTCTCCCTTCGCACCGGCTGCCGGCACGTCGCTCGACGACTGGTTTGCCGGCATGACCGAACCCGAAGCAGCCCTGACCCGAGCAGAAGACCGCGGCTTGCCTGCCGAAGACACCTTTGATTTGCCCGATTGGCTGAAATCTGCGGTCGAAACCGCTGCGCCGGCAGAAACTGCTCCCGTTTCCACAGAACCCTCCTTCCCCTTAGACCACTTGCCCTCGACCGGCCCAGGCGAGGGGCCGACTCTACCTCTCCAAGCCGCTCCCCCTGATTCGGCCTTGCCCGACTGGCTGAGCCAACTCCAAGCAGCAACGGCGCCTCCGCCGAAGGTTGAACCCTTCCAGCAGGCCGACCTCCCCGATTGGCCACGTAGCTCCAAACCCAGCGAGGCCGGCCCCCCGCCATTCGGCGCAGAAACCGAGCCAGCGGGTCCGGTGGAAACCGCCCTGCCCGAGTATCTCGCCTCCTTCGCCCGAGAAGAAGCCTCCACCACTGCTCCGACGCCGCCCGCAGCTCCAACCGAACTTCCGCGCAGTCCGGCCTTCCTCGCCCCTCAAGAAGAAGCACGCCCAGCCGCCAGCGAAGACATCTTCTCGCTTGAAATGCCCGAATGGCTCTCGGCTATCACTCCGGCCGAGGAGCCCAAACCACCTTTCTTAGAAGATCTCGCTCCGGCCGAGCTGCCCTCCTGGGTGCAAGCCATGCGTCCCGTGGAAACCGTGTTGACCGGTGCGCCAACATCCCTTGAAGAAGACGTTCCAATAGAAGTTAGCGGTCCGTTAGCCGGCCTGCAAGGTGTGTTACCTCCGATCGATGTGCTCATCTCCGGCAAACCCAAACCCCAAGGCTTGCTGCTTCAAGCCAGTGAGGCCCAACAAGCCGATGCTCTGTTGCTCGAACAAATACTCAACACCGAAGCCCAACCCAAACCCATCCGCAGCAGCTTGCTCATCGCCTCGCAGAAAACACTACGATGGGCCCTAGCAACTCTGTTAGTGCTAACGGTCCTTGCTGTACAAATCGTCGGTTTCCGCGCCATTCCTCTGCCTGTCGGACTGCCTATCGAAAGCAATCGCGCTCTACAGGTGCTAGATGCCCTGCCAGTTAACGCACCCCTGCTGATGATCTTCGATTATCAGCCGGCCCTGGCCGGCGAGCTAGAGGCCGTAGCGATTCCCTTCGTGGATCGTTTGCTTGGATTGCGCTCACCCAACATCACTGCCCTTTCCACCTCACCCACCGGCATGGCCCTGGCGGAGCGATTCCTGACTCGCCTGGAACAGCGATATCCCTCCCTAGAGAACACCTTTATTCGCCTTGGCTACCTGCCTGGCGGTGTGGTGGGCATTCGCACCTTTGCCCTCTATCCTCGGTTGGCGCTGCCGTCCGAACTCTGGAATCGCCCAGCTCTGCAGGCCGTCCAGCGGTTCTCCGACTATCGTGCCATGATCCTGCTCACCGACCAAGCCGGCCTTGCCCGAGCGTGGATCGAACAGACAGGCGATCAGCGCCAGGGAAATTTCCTGGTCGTTATCGCCAGCACCCAGGCAGCTCCCCTCATCCAACCCTACCTGCTCTCCGGCCAAGCACATGGATTATTGAGCGGACTCCCGGTGGGTGCCGCTTTTGAAGCCACGAGCAACCTAAGCAGCCCAGTGAGCGCCTATTGGAACGCCTATCACATCGCCCTATCTCTAGTCGTCTTACTGATCTTGTTGGGTGGAATAGTGAGCTTGGTGGCTCGGGTTCGTGGACGCTACTCTCCAAACAAGGCAGAAGAGTGATGCTGAATCCCGAGTTTCTCTCCAGCTTGGTTGGCTTCCTGCTCACCGTAATGGTATTCAGCTACCTGTTTGGCGATACTCCCTTATTTCGATTTGCCGTGCACATCTTTGTGGGCGTCACCGCCGGCTATGTGGCTGTTGTCATGCTCTACCAGGTGCTCTGGCCCTACCTGATCCTTCCTCTGGCGCAAGCTCCGATGCTTGAGCGCAGCCTGTTGGTCGTTCCCTTAGTGCTTGGAACGCTGCTGCTTATGCGGATCTCCTCGCGCTTGGCCTGGTTAGGAGGGCCGGCAGTGGGCTATCTGGTTGGGGCCGGCGCAGCCGTGGCCATCCTTGGCGCTGTCCAGGGCACCCTGGTTCCCCAACTCCTGGCGGCTAGCGAGCCATTTGATCTGATAGCCCTGGCCGAGCGTGGGATAAACCCGCTCGAGGCCCTGTTCAACGGCGCCGTCATGCTGATCGGGACCATTTCCACCTTGGCGTACTTCCATTTCGGTGCGCGTCGTCAACGGGATGGTTCCATTCGGCGCAACCCTGTGGTTGAGATTGCCTCCTGGATGGGCAAATTGTTCCTAGCGCTCGCCTTCGGCGCCCTATTTGCCGGAGTATACTTGGCTGCCCTGACGGCCCTGGTCGAACGTGTGCAGGCTATGCTCTCCCTATTTGGGTGGTAGCCTCAATCGCCTATCTCGCTGCGGCAGGAGACCGCTCGATGCCGATCTCATTGGTTGAAGGAAACTCATTATTAGCAATTGACGTTGGCCCCTCTACCACGCGAGCCGTGCTATTTGACGTAGTGGAGGGGGTTTATCGCTTTTTGGCTGCCGGTCAAGCACGAAGCACAGCCGAAGCCCCCTACAAAGACATCGGCCTAGGGATTCGAGAAGCGATCGAACGCGTCCAAAACATCACCGGCCGGGTCCTACTCGATCCGCAACGGCGCTTGATCGTGCCGACGCAGGCCGATGGCTCCGGCGTGGATGCAGTGGTGGCGACGGTATCGGCTGGGTCGGCGCTGCGCATTGCTATCGTCGGTCTGCTAGCCGAGGTCTCGCTGGAGTCGGCCCGGCGTCTAGCAGAGAGCACGTATGGCCAGATCGTGGAACGCCTGAGCTTGAACGATCGCCGACACCCAGACGAGCAGATCGATGCCCTGCTGCGCGCCCGTCCCGACCTGATCATCGTGACCGGTGGCACCGATGGCGGCGCCTCGCACGCCATACAACAGATGCTCGACATCGTCGGGTTGGCCTGCTACCTGATGCCCAACGAGCGACGTCCAGCTATCCTCTTTGCCGGCAACAGCAGCCTGGCTGAAAACGTTCAAGAATTGCTGGCCCCCCTCAGCTCGGCACTCCGTATCAGTCCAAACGTGCGCCCGTCGCTCGACACGGAGGACGTGAGTCCGGCGATGCATGAGCTGGCTCATCTGGTCAACCTCATCCGCCGCAAGCAGCTCAATGGGATGGAAGAATTGGCCGGCTGGACCAAGGGACATCTGCTGCCGACCGCCCATGCCGCCGGCCGCATTGTGAGATTCTTGAGTCGGTTAACAGGAGCCAGCAGCGGGGTTCTAAACGTGGGGTTAGGCGCCTCCTCAGCCCACGTCCTGGCTGGATTTGACGGCGATCTGTGTTTGCGGGTCTATCCCCAATACGGGCTAGGGGAGAATCTGGCAACTATCTTGCACCAGATCCCGCTCGATCACTTTATGCGTTGGCTTTCCTTAGATATCTCAGAAAGCAGCATGCGCAACGCCATCTACCAACGGGTCCTTTACCCTTCCATCATCCCTGCCACCCCCGAAGATCGCTCGATTGCCCAGGCCATTTCACGTCAGATGCTCTACCTGGCGATTCAAGCCGCCCGACGAGATTTTCCCGAAAACGCCCCTGTCCTACGCCCAGACTTGATGCCTCGCCTGGAATTTCTGTTTGCCAGCGGGGGCCCGCTGACCGACGGCACGACACCCGGCCAGAATCTGCTGTTGCTGTTGGATGCCATCCAGCCGGTTGGGATCACCCAAGTGTTGCTCGACCGATATAACGTCCTTCCTCTGCTGGGGGTCGCCGCCAGCTGGAACGCTATCTTGCCAGTACATGTCCTCGAGTCAGGCGCTTTCCAAAACCTAGGGACCACGGTCTCGGTGGTGAGCGATGCTCACTACGGAACTCCCGTCCTGCGGGTCCGCTTGCGCTATGAGGACGGGAACGAAGCCCGTTTGGAGATCCGACAAGGCGCGCTGGAAACCCTTCCCCTTACAGTGGGTCAAACGGCACGCCTATCGCTGCAACCGCTGCGCCGCGCCGATGTAGGCTTCGGTCCTGGTCAGAGCAAGACGGTTACGGTCAACGGCGGTGCGCTGGGGGTGGTGATCGACGCTCGTGGACGTCCGATTCCGCTGCCGGCGGATCCCGTTCGGCGACGTGAACTCTTCCAGAAATGGCTCTGGACGTTGGGAGGCTAACCCATGCTTGCGCCCGTCCTACATATCCTTCCCCTGACCACCATTCAACGCAAGCGCCTCTTGCCGGTACCCGGCGTACTACACGCTCGCTTGAATCAACGCCTCTCGGCCGGGGATGTGGTCGCCGAGGCGCGCTGGGCGCGTGAGCATCTTTTGATCGATGTGGCTCGTAAGCTGGGCGTCTCGCCTGCTACAGCTGACCGTTTGATTGTTTGCAAGGAGGGCGATGAATTGATCGCCAATTCGTTGATCGCCATGACGCGCGGGCCGTTTCCTCGCCAAGTGCGCGCTCCACGCGATGGGCGGGTGGTTGTGGCGGGAGGCGGGCGCGTCCTGCTTGAGGTCGGCGAGGTGAATTTGGTGCTACGGGCCGGCCTGCCCGGCCAGGTAATCGAGGTGATCCCCGACCGTGGGGTTGTGATTCAAACAGCGGGTGCACTGATCCAGGGCGTGTGGGGCAACGGGCGGATCGAGAGCGGGGTCTTATTCAATCTTATGGACGCTCCGGATACAGTGCTCCGGCCCGATCGCCTGGATGTGAGCCTACGCGGCATGGTGATCTTGGGCGGGATCGTGCACGACGCGGAAACGTTGAACACCGCCGCCGAGTTGCCTGTGCGTGGCCTGATCCTATCGAGCTTGAATCCCCCGCTCCTTCCCTTGGCCTTGCAGATGCGCTATCCGATCCTGGTGACCGATGGCTTTGGTCACATCCCGATGAACAGCGCTGCCTATCGCCTGCTGAGCACCAACGTGAAGCGCGAGGCTTCCGTTAACGCCGAGAGCACCGATCGATTCAGCGGAGCACGCCCTGAGGTGATCATCCCCCTACCGGTGGCGATCGAGCCGGTTCCTCCAGCAGATGTGATCGCCTTTGCCGAAGGGCAGCAGGTGCGCCTGCGGGCCGGCACACGATACGGCGCCATCGGGTCCATTGTTCGGCTGTATGAGGAGGCGGTTTCCTTGCCCAGCGGCCTGCGCGCGCCGGCCGCTGAGGTACGCCTAGAGACCAACGAGGAGCTGCTTGTCCCTCTGGCAAATCTGGAAGTTGTGGGATAATTGCCTGGCGCCGTCCTGCGTGCGCCAAACGTCAACGCCTCCAAAAACTAATTTTTAGGAGAGTGGCCCATGTTCGAACAAGATGAGGAATTGACCCCCTGGGCTGAAGAGAAGGAACAGCCACCGGAAGAGTCGGGGAATCGCACCTTTCTCATTGCGGCGGCGATCCTCGGTGGGTTGGTTCTGATCTCGATCGCCCTGATCGCTGTTTATGGGTTGGTCATCTTGCCCCGCCAGGCAGCTGTCCGCCAGAGCCAGCAGGCGACGCTGGTGGCGCAGCAGCTGTTGGTCAGCCAGGGCTTGACCGCAACGGCCATTGCAGACGCCCTCACCATGCAAGCTATGGCCACCCTAACTCTGGCTCCCACCGAAACACCGGTGGTTCAACAACCGACCCCCGCGATGATGGCCACTCCAGATCCGGCCACGGCCACGGTGGCTGCCGCCCTGACTCAGGCTGCACAGGCCCAGCTGACAGCGACCGTCCTGCCCACCTCTACGCTTTTGCCACAAACTGGCTTCCTCGATCAAACCGGCGCACCAGGATTGATGGTGATCACGCTCACCCTGCTGGTCGTGATCGTTTTGGTCCGACGGTTGCGCCTGGCCAACCGATAGACGAACGGTTCCTGCTCGGTCATAGCTGAAACCAGGCAAGCCTCTAAGGAGCATCTGATAGCGGGTGGCGTCTCGCCGGCCAAGCCGCCTGGGGGGTAAGGACAGCTTGGGCTGGCTTGCGATCGCCTCGAACTCCAAGGCTCAGCTGGTATGCCCAAGCATCGTTTGTGTGAGAGCCATTCCTGCTTTTTTGTGTCACAAACAGCAGGCCAGCCCGAGAACGGGCCGGCCTGTTTTGTGTCTTTGGGAGTTCTCTGGCTTGGCAAGCTTACTACATGCTCATCTCTGCCAGATTTTCCTCGGCTTTATTGAGCACAATCTCGCCGTCCTCGACGGCAATTAGGATGGTGTCACCGTTCTGGAACTCGCCGGCCAACAGTTTGTCGGAGAGCGGGTCTTCCACTTTTTGCTGGATCACGCGCCGCAGAGGTCGGGCGCCGAATTCCGAGTCGAAGCCCAGATCGGCCAGGGTGGAAAGCGCTTCTGGGGCGGCCACCAGGGTGAGGTTGTGCTCTTTCAGGCGTTCGGCCACCTTGTTCAGTTCCAGATGGACGATTTGCTTGATGTCTTCCTTGTTCAAGGCCCGGAAGATGATCACGGCATCCAGGCGGTTGAGGAATTCAGGCCGAAACGATCGGCGCAACGAGTCGTTCAGTTTCTTGCGCATCTCCTCGTAGGGGATCTGATCCTCAGCCGCCTCGCTGTGCTTGGTTTGGAAACCCAGGCCGGTCTGGCGCTTGATCATTTCTGCGCCGATGTTGGAGGTCATAACGATGATGGTGTTGCGGAAGTCCACCTTGCGCCCTTTGGCATCGGAGAGATGACCTTCTTCCATGATCTGTAAAAGCATGTTGTGGACTTCGGGATGGGCTTTTTCGACTTCGTCGAAGACCACGATCGAGTAGGGACGGCGACGGATGGCTTCGGTGAGTTGGCCGGCGTCTTCGTAGCCCACATAGCCAGGTGGCGCGCCTACCAGTCGCGAGGCGGTATGCCGCTCCATGAACTCGGACATGTCCAATTGCAAGGCGGCGTCTTCACTCCCGAAGAGGAATTTGGCCAGGGCTTTGGTCAATTCGGTCTTGCCCACGCCGGTCGGGCCGAGGAACATGAAGGAGCCGATCGGCCGCCTCGGGTCTTTCAAGCCGGCACGGCCGCGACGGACAGCGCGCGAGATGACCACAATGGCCTCCTCCTGCCCAACAATGGACTTGCGCAGTTCATCCTCCATCTTGAGCAGGCGCTGCGACTCCTCTTCGGTCAATTGCATCACTGGCACACCTGTCCACATGGACACGACTTCGGCGATATCTTCTGCAGTGACTTTGGGGCTGTTTTCCCGATCCCAGCCAGATCGCAGACGTTCGATCTGGCTTTCCAGTTCAAGAGCCTGTTCCTCCCATTCGCGGACATCTTCGTGGTTGCCTTCTTCTTGGGCCAGGGCGCGGTTCTGACGAGCAATGCGTAGTTGTCGGTAGAGTTCTTTGGCCTGTTTGGCGGCCGGGCTCTTGTACATGCGAACGCGAGAAGCTGCTTCATCGATCAGGTCGATGGCTTTATCGGGCAAGAAACGGTCGGTAACGTAGCGCGAAGAGAGGTTGGCTGCCGCCTGCAGGGCATCATCGGTGATGACCAGGTGATGATGCTCTTCGTATAGCGAACGAAGGCCTTTCAGGATCTCGATGGTTTCTTCGACGCTCGGCTCTTCTACATGCACCGGTTGGAAGCGACGCTCTAGGGCGGCGTCGGATTCGATGTACTTGCGATACTCGTCAAGGGTGGTTGCGCCGATCACCTGGAGTTCACCGCGCGATAGGGCTGGCTTGAGGATGTTGGCGGCATCGACTGAGGAGCCGGCCGCGCCCGCCCCCACCAGCATGTGGACTTCGTCAATGAATAGGATGGCACCCGACTGTTTGAGTTCTTCAATCACTCGTTTGAGGCGCTCCTCGAACTGGCCGCGGTACATGGTCCCCGCCACCAGCGATCCGACATCCAACTGGAGCAGGCGCTTGTTCATCAAGGGGGCCGGGACGTCGCCCTCGACGATGCGCTGGGCCAGGCCTTCTACAATGGCCGTCTTGCCCACGCCCGGCTCACCGATCAGGGCCGGGTTGTTCTTGGTGCGCCGGGCCAGGATTTGAATGACCCGTTCGATCTCCATCTCGCGACCGATGACCGGGTCGAGCTTTTTCTCTTCGGCTTTGCTGGTCAGGTCGGTCGCTAACTGGTCTACCAGCGGCGTCTTGGCCGTGCTCTGTCCGCGTTGCGGGCCGGCCGTGGCAGGAGCAGATGCCGATTCGTTCAATACACGGCGGGTTTGACGACGAATCTGTTCGGGGGTGACGCCCAAGCGGCGCAACACTTCCAGCGCCACGCCATCCACGCGCACTAATGCCAGCAGGATATGTTCGGTTCCGATGTAGTGGTGGCCCATGCGGCGGGCTTCTTCCACTGCGTATTCTAGAACTTGTTGCGTGTCAGGAGCTAGGTCGATCTTTCCACCGCTATGTCGGCCGGAGGGCGAGAGGCGCTCGACCATCTCACGCACCCGAGCCGGGTCTAGGCCAAGCTCGCGCAACACACGTCCGGCCACGCCGCCATCTTCATCGGTTAGGCCAAGCAACAGGTGCTCCGTGCCGATGTAGTTGTGACGGGCCCGCTCGGCCTCGCTATGGGCAAGACTGAGAACCCGTCTCGCCCGTTGGGTAAAGCGTTCCATTCCAGACATACAGTCTCCAGCTTGATTGAAAGCGACAAAACAAGTCTAAAACAATTCTACCAAATATCGTTCTCGGGGATGTGTTGGAGTTTGATTAGAGTTCGTCCATGGTCCTAGCAAGGGATCAAGGTGTCTTAGGTGACGATCGAGCGTCAACGTTGGTCTCCATCCCCTTGAATTGTACCGCGTGCTTGGCGATCTAGCAATTTGATCAGGTTTTGTTGGGCCACGTCATCCAGGGAGAGACCTAGCTCGGT
The DNA here is from genome assembly GCA_937120535.1 of uncultured Anaerolineae bacterium. GTDB lineage: Bacteria > Chloroflexota > Anaerolineae > Anaerolineales > Villigracilaceae > Denitrolinea. Next base: position 6,700 of record CAKZJX010000010.1, on the reverse strand, counting down.
GCAGGCTTGAGCCAGATACCACAAAACGTCGCCCAGCTCTGCGGCCAGCATGCGGCGGGTCTGTTCGCTAATTTCGCCCTGCTGATCGCGAAAGACTTTTTTGATCCTGCCGGCCACTTCGCCGGCCTCGCTGGCCAGGCCGAGAACCGGATAGATCACCGGATGGCCAATGTGGGGGTAGCGCGCCGTGGTGCGTGATTGTTCTTGGTAGGCGGAAAAATCCATGTCCTGTACTCCGTGGTGGAATACAGTCTATGCTACCATAAACCTTAGCGGCGCTTGGTGAGCCATCTGATGTTCTGATGTGTAGAAGGGAAGATCTGTTTGAGGATGAGAGAGTGCTCGGTGGGTCGTGAATCAGGATGGCACTCTCTCGTCCATTCAAGGTCAGCGAGGGCCGGCAATGGCGTTCCGGCCGGCTTGGAAGGCCTGGCGGTTGAGGTCGAGGTGCCGGGACGGGACGCGCTCGGCGATCACTTGAAGCCAGATCTCAGGAGCCGGCGCCCAAGCGGCAAAGCGCGAATTGGCTTCGAGTAGGGCGGAGAGCGCTCCGAGAAGAACGGTATTGACCGCACGCACATTCCCCACTTCAGCAGCGATCGACTCGGCATCTAGGTAGTGGGCATGAGGGGTGAGCTGGGCAAAGGCGGCGCGAAGGCGTGAATCGTCAGGGTAGACCTGACCGCCGGAGATGACGGTCAACGGTTCGAGCGCTTGGGTGCTGATCAGCGCCAGGCCGCTCGGGCGCAGAAATCGCAGGTTGCGCAGGGCTTCGAGTTTCTCGAACGCAATGAACACGTCAGCTTCACCCCATCCAACGATGGGGGAATAGATCTCACGACCCCAGCGCACATGACTCACCACGCTGCCGCCGCGCTGGGACATGCCATGCACTTCGGCTTGCTTGGCATTTAGGCCGGCCAGAAGACCAACGGCGACCAGCACGTCGCTGGCCAAGACGATCCCTTGCCCGCCAACACCACATAGCAGGAAGTTGAGGGGGACGTTCATGCTGCCTCTCGAAGGAAGATGCTATCGAGCCGGAAGGGAATGGCATGGCGCGGGCAGATTTGCGCACAGAGCTCACAGCCGGTGCACAGGTTGGGATCGATCTGCGCTTTGGGCCGGCCGGTTTTCTCATCCAGTTCGTCGCTCTTCAGGATGGCTGGACAGCCGATGCGGAAACACAGGGTGCAACCATTGCATTGGGCCAGGTTCACTTCCAGTGGCTGCCAACGCTCGCGGGCTTCGGGCAGGAGGGCACAGGGTTCTTGAACGATGAGCACCGAAGGTTCGTTGAGTTGGAGGTATTCTTTGAGGGTCTTCTCGATGCCAGTCACGTCGAAGGCCGAGAGGGTGCGTACCTGTTTGACGCCACAGGCGCGTACCAGCGGTTCGATTTCGATGGTCGGTGCCGGTTTGTCTTGCAGGGTGTGGCCGGTGCCGGGGTTGGGCTGATGGCCGGTCATGCCGGTGGTGCGGTTGTCGAGGATCACGGTCACCACCGGCGATTGGTTGTAGACCACGTTGATCAGGGCCGGGATGCCGGTGTGGAAGAAGGTGGAGTCGCCGATGACCGCCACATGACGCTCTGGGCTGCCGGCCTGGACGGCTCCGTGGGCTACGGCGATGCCGGCCCCCATGCAGCCACAGGTGTGGATGGCGCTGAGCGGGGGGACTAATCCCAGGGTGTAGCAGCCGATATCGCCATTGACCGGGACTTTGAGCTTGTTTAGCACGTAGAAGGTGGGGCGATGGGGACAGCCTGGGCAGAGGACCGGCGGACGGGCGGGAAGGGGATCACCCTCGAGGGTGGGTATGCTCGGGACGGCCGCGTCCGACAATAGTCCGGCTTGAATCGCCGAGAGACGCACCACGTAAGGATCGAGTTCGCCAGTAAGGGGGAAGATGTCTTTGCCTTGGCAGGGAATCCCCATTCGTTTCACGACATCTTCGATGAAGGGGTCGAGTTCTTCGAGCACGATCAGGCGATCTACCGAGGCGGCAAAGCGGCGGATCAGGCCTTCAGGCAGAGGCCAGGTCATGCCAAGTTTGAGCACCGAGGCATCGGGGAAGACTTCGCGAGTATATTGGTAGGCCACACCAGCGGTGATGATGCCCAGGGAGCGATCCCGCAGTTCTATGCGGTTGTAGGGGAAGGTTTCAGCGTAGTCGGCTATGGCGCGAATGCGTTCTTCCATGACCGGGTGACGCCGAAGGGCATTGCTAGGCACCATGACGTATTTGGCGGGATTGCGCGGGAAGGGAGAGGTTTGCGAGGAGCGCTCGCAGCGTTCACCCAGCTCGACTGGGGACGCGGAATGGCAGATGCGGGTGGTGACGCGCAGCAAAACCGGGGTGTCGAACTGTTCGGAGAGTTCGAAAGCTACAACGGTCAGGTCTTTGGCTTCTTGACTATCGGAGGGCTCGAGGCAGGGGATGCGAGCAAAGCGGGCGTAAGTACGATTGTCTTGCTCGTTCTGGCTGGAGTGCATGGCCGGGTCGTCTGCGCTGACGATGACCAGGCCGGCCTCGGCACCGGTCATGGAGGCGTACATCAGGGAATCGGCAGCCACATTGAGGCCGACGTGTTTCATGGCGGCCAGGGCGCGCCGGCCGGCGTAGGCTGCGCCGATCGCCACATCGAGGGCCACTTTTTCGTTGGGCGCCCATTCGGCGTAGACGTTGGGGTAGCGGGCGAAATTCTCTAGGATCTCGGTGCTGGGGGTGCCCGGATAGGCCGATGCCACGACCACCCCGGCCTCCCACATGCCGCGGGCAATCGCCTCATTGCCAGAAAGCATTTGTCGCACGGTCACGGGTCGTCTCCTTTCCAGATGATTCGCCGTATTCTTGTCCATTTTATGCAGGTTCTTTCCGGAAGGCCATTTTCAATTGACAGGTTTTAATGAGGACATTTGACATGAATCGGGTGATGGAAGCAGCAAGGGTAGATCGGCAGAATGGGACGAGGCTAGGTTGTTCTTCAAAGCTTTGTAAACCGCTCGATCTCGATGACGAAACGAATGTGATGGACCACGGTCTTGATTGGGCTTCCTAAACCAACCGGCCCTCTCGCTCTGGGCGAGGGGGCCGGCCCTTTTCTGAAACCCGCTCAGGCAGGAAGTCGATCACAAAGAATACAACTCGCCATACTTGGCTTGCAGATACTCGATATAGGGCCGGAGGGTGAGATCATCCCCCGTCACCCGTCGGATCAGCTCGGGAGCGGTGTACTTGCGGCCATGGCGATAAATCTTCTCGGTCAACCAGCGGCGGAGCGTATCAAATCGTCCCTGGCGGATCTCGTGCGGGATCTCGGGATGCTCCTGAAGCGCTTGGGTGTAGAACAACGCACTGAGAAGATTGCCCAACGTGTACCCTTGGAAGGCTCCGCCGATGGCGCCGCTATACCAATGGACATCTTGCAAGACGCCATCGCGGTCATCTGGCGGAGCGATCCCGAAATCGGCCTGGAAACGCTCTCGCCAAGCCTCGGGCAGATCGCGAACGGCTAGAGTCCCCTCCAGGAGTTGCAGTTCCAAGTCAAAACGCAGCATGACATGCAGGTTGTAGGTCACCTCATCGGCATCGGTGCGGATCAGCGACTTTTCTACCTTGTTGATGGCGCGATAAAACTCTTCCAGCGATACCGCACCGAGCTGATCGGGGAAATGGGCCTGCAAACGGGGATAGAAATACTCCCAAAAACCGCAGCTGCGCCCTACCACGTTTTCCCACAGTCGGGACTGGCTCTCGTGCAGGCCGGCGCTAGCGCCGCCTGCCAGAGGGGTGTTCTCATAAGCTGGGTCCACACCCTGTTCGTACAAGGCATGGCCGGCCTCGTGAATGTTGCTGAACAGCAACTCTCCTAAATGGTCCTCCCGAAGGCGGGTGGTGATGCGCACATCGCCGATGGAGAGAGCGATCATAAAGGGATGGTGTGTCTTGTCAATTCGGCCGCGCTGGAAGTCGTACCCAATTTGGCGCACCACTTCGGCGCCAAACTCGCTCTGGGCTGCCTCGGGGTAGGACTTGCGCAGGCAGGAGTCGTCGGCCGGGGACTGAGAGGTGATCTTTTCCACTAGGGGAACCAACGCCTGACGCAATTCGTGGAACAGACTGCGGAGCGTGGTGGCTTTCATGCCGTAATCCGAGAAATCGATCAGTGGATCGGCGATATGCTCGTAGCCGGGGAAAAAATCGGCCAGTTGGCGACTGAACTCCAGAGTGCGCTCCAGGTTGGGGCGAATGGCGGCGAAATCGTTGGCCGGACGCACTTCAGTCCAACGTTGATACGTCTCAGCGACGTGGGCGTTGAATCGGGCGACAAACTCGTTCGGGATGCGGATGGCCCGTTCATAGTCGCGGCGGGCGACTCGGATCAGTGCGGCTTCATCCGAGTCATAGGGCAGGCTTTCCTCGTAAGGGCGCAAGGCGTCCAGCAATCGTCCGATCTTCTTATCGGTGAACTTCTGATGAGCCAGCCGGGAAAGCGTGGCCATCTGTCGAGCTCGGGCCGGCGCCCCGCCAGAGGGCATGTACATGGCCTGATCCCAAACCAGAAGCGCCGAAGCACCGTTCAGATCGCTGATCTCGGCCAGCAGGGCTTTCAATTCAGTGAACTTTTTTTCCAATTTCATGGAGACCTCGTTTCGTGAGAAAGCAGACCTAATTGTATCCCATCCGCCCGTTCCAATCTGCCTCTCTCCAAACACCTTTGCCTGTCTAGGAGGAAATCGGAGAAAAACACACCAATTTTTATATTGCTCTTCCATCTAAAATGAGTATAATCACGACATGGCCATCGATCGCTTTGGACGAAATATTCACTATCTGCGAATCAGCCTGACCGATCACTGCAACTTGCGTTGCATCTATTGCATGCCCGAGGATCAAGTCTTCCGCCCCAATGCGGAGTTGATGCAAGACGAGGAGATTCTGCTCTTTGTCCGCCTGTTTGCTTCGCTGGGGTTTGACAAAATCCGGCTAACCGGCGGCGAACCGACCGTCCGCGCCCATGTGGTGGACTTGGTACGCGGCATCGCTCAGACGGAGGGCATCCGCACCGTCACGATGACCACCAACAGCGTCCTGCTCTCGAAACTGGCTAGGCCGTTGGCCGAGGCCGGCCTCAAACGGGTTAACGTCTCCCTCGACACCCTCAACCCGCTCAAGTTCAAGCGTCTGACGCGCTGGGGCAAGCTGGAAGATGTATGGGCCGGCATCCTGGCGGCGGAAGAGGCCGGCCTGACCCCCATCAAGCTCAACGCCGTGGTGGTGCGCGGTTACAACGAAGACGATGTGGTTGACCTGGCGCGACTGACCCTCGACCATGCGTGGCAAGTTCGTTTCATCGAAATGATGCCCTTCGCCGGCATCACCGATCTCCAAACCACCCATGTGGTGACCGCAGAAGAGATCAAAGAGCGCATCGAAGACTCCCTTGGCGACTTGGAAATCGCCCACGGCGGCGAATTGGACGGCGAAGCTCGCGTCTACCGCCTGCCCAATGCCAAAGGCGAGATCGGCTTTATCTCCTCGGTCACCCAACCTTTCTGTGCCTCGTGCACCCGCGCCCGCCTCACCGCTGACGGGCGGCTGCGGCTCTGCCTGTTGCGCGAAAAAGAAGTGGATTTGCTCACGCCGTTGCGCGCCGGTGCTTCCCTCGACGAACTGCGCACCCTGATCCTCGATGGGATCTGGAACAAACCCTGGGGACATGGCCTGGCCGACGGTGTGATCCCCCTCAACCGGGTGATGAACCAGATCGGCGGCTGAGCGCTCTCCACATGCCTGCCATGAACCTCTTGCCCAACGGCTACATCCGAGCCGTTCTCTTCGACCTGGACGACACTCTGTGCCACCACCGGCCGCGCGCAGGAGAGATCTTCAACGCCTACGTTGCCTCGTTAGGCATCCCCCTGAACAGTGAAGACGTCCAGCGTGCAACGCGCTGGGAACACTACTATTTTGCCAACTCCCCAGAAATCCGCGTCGACAAACAACAACATCAGAATCAGACGTTCGAAGTTAACAGCTTCTGGATCAGCTTCAGCCGGCGGCGATTGAACGTGCTGGGATGTTCCCCCGCCCAGGCCACCGAACTAGCGCCCCAGGTGGCCCAATACATGATCGAACACTATCATCACGACGTATTTGTCCCCAACGACGCCTATCGCCTGCTGGATTACCTCCATCAAGCCGGCTACATTTTGGGAACCGTATCCAACCGTAATCACCCCTACGATCATCATCTAGAAGCCTTGGGCCTGCGCCAGTATTTTCACTTCACTCTGGCCGGCGGCGAGATTCAGTCCTTCAAACCTGAACCGGCCATCTTTGAAGAAGCGCTGCGACGGGCAAACACCTCCCCCGCCGAAACGCTCTACATCGGCGACAACTACTTCGCCGACATCATCGGAGCGCGTCGCGCGGGACTTTGGCCAGTCCTCTACGACCCCGACGGAGTCTTCCCCGAAGCCGATTGTCCCACCATCTCTTCCTTTGATCAGTTGATGACCCAGCTAAAATAAGGTGGTCGACGCTGTAACATTTTTGTTGGAGAGGATCAATAGGCCGTTCGATGACGAGCGAAGCCGTCAACGAATTGGGGCAATTAATAACTCACCTTACGCAGCAAGTTGAGCGGGATGGAGTTCCCGCAAAGCAGCGAAGGCAGATTGGATGGCGCGCAAAT
>CAKZJX010000009.1 GCA_937120535.1 uncultured Anaerolineae bacterium | reverse complement strand
GCGCCGGGCAGACCTTTCGCAAGGCAGCCGCCTCGGTCATGCGTTCGGACGGCGTCTTCGGCGTCTTCTATCGGCGGATGAAAGCCCGCCTGGGGCCGGCCCAGGCGGCGGTGGCCGCGGCGCACTTCATCGCACGGGCAGCCCACCGCATGTTAAAGTACAAAGTCGAATACCAACCCGCCGACGTGGAGGCCTACCGGCAAAAATACCGCCGCCAACCGGTGAAATCCCTGCAAAGAAAAGCCGCCCGATTAGGTTTCCAGCTCGCCCCGGCCTGAAAGAGCTGTTCCCTAGGAAGCTTTTAGGATTGTCCATCTCCACCGTTATTGATGTGCATAGAGGCCATTTGCTGGTAATAGCGCCAGCGCTTTCTAGCGATCTCCTGAGCTTGCTTCAGCAGCATCTCAGCGCGTTCCTCATCATTCAACACCAGCATCTTGTAGCGGGTTTCGTTGTAGGCATATTCTCGGAGCGAGATGGTCGGTTCTTTGGCGTCTAGAATAAGCGGATTTTGGCCAGCAGCAGCCAGACGCGGATCGTAGCGATACACCGGCCAGGCGCCCGATTGCACGGCCAGCTTCTGCTGGGTCAATCCTTTCGACATATCGAAGCCATGGGCAATGCAATGACTATAGGCGATGATCAGCGAGGGGCCGTCGTATGAGTCGGCTTCCAAGAAAGCGCGCAACGTCTGCTGATCGTTGTACCCCATGGCCACGCGCGCCACGTACACATAGCCGTAGGCGATTGCTACTAGTCCCAAGTCTTTCTTTGGCAACCTCTTGCCGCTCATGGCAAATTTGGCCACCGCAGCCATAGGGGTGGATTTGCTGGCTTGACCGCCAGTATTCGAATACACCTCGGTATCGAGCACCAACACGTTCACGTTGTGCCCACTGGCGAGGACGTGATCCAAGCCGCCAAAGCCGATGTCATACGCCCAACCGTCACCGCCGATGATCCACACCGATTTCCTCACTAAGGCATCGGCCACAGCCAGCAGATGCTTGGCACGTGGGTGGGTGCTCTGGACCAGGCGGGCTTTGAGCAGGGCGACTCGTTCGCGCTGTTCTCGAATCCCTTTTTCGGTGGATTGATCGGCGTTTAGCAGACCCTCCACCAACTCCTGGCCGAGTTCGGAGACGAACAACGGCAACAGCTCGCGCGCGTATTGGTTGTGCTTGTCCAGGGTCAGGCGCATACCCAATCCAAACTCGGCATTGTCCTCAAACAGCGAGTTCGACCAAGCCGGCCCGCGACCCTCGGCATCCACCGCCCAGGGCGTAGTCGGCAAGTTGCCGCCGTAGATCGAAGAACAGCCAGTGGCATTGGCAATGATCGCTCGGTCGCCGAAGAGCTGCGAGACCAACTTCACATAGGGCGTCTCCCCACAGCCAGCACAGGCGCCGCTGAACTCAAAGAGCGGACGCAAGAGTTGCGAATTCTTGACCGTGGTCAGGCTAATGGCCGTGCGATCCACATCCGGGATGGATAGGAAGAAGGCCCAGTTCTCGGCCTCTTGCTGGCGCAACGGCGGCTGAGGTGTCATGTTGATCGCTTTGCGCCCCACCTGAGATTTGTCCTTGACCGGACAGGCCTCCACACACAAAGCACACCCCGTGCAATCCTCTGGCGCTACCTGCAAGGTATAGGCCATGCCGGGGAACTCTTTGAACTTACTCTCGGCATGCTTGAAGGTTGGCGGCGCATGGACCAACAACGCTTTATCGTACACCTTCTGGCGGATCACCGCATGGGGACAGACAAACACACACTTACCACACTGGATGCACAAATCGGGCTCCCAGACCGGGATCTCCAGGGCGATGTTGCGCTTCTCCCATTGGGCCGTCGCTGTGGGGAAGGTGCCATCCACCGGAAAGGCAGAGACCGGCAAGCTATCACCCTTGAATTCAATGATCGGCGCCAGGACCTTGCGCACAAACTCCGGCGCTTCGGCGGAAACTGCCGGCCGGCGCGTATAAGTCGAAGTCGCCTTCTCTGGAACCTCGACTTCATACAGATGCTCCAACGTCGCATCCACCGCTTCGAAGTTCTTGCGGACGATCGCCTCACCGCGTTTACCGTAGGTTTTCACAATAGCGTCCTTAATGGCCTGGATGGCTTGCTCGCGCGGCAGCACGCCGCTGATGGCGAAAAAGGCGGTCTGCATGATGGTGTTCACCCGGCCGCCCATCCCGGTCTTCTCGGCTACCTCGTAACCGTTAATCACATAGAATTTCAGGCGCTTAGCGATGATCTCTTCTTGCACCTCGCGCGGCAACTTGTCCCACACCTCATCGGGACCAAATAGGCTGTTGAGCAGGAACACACCGCCGGGCTTGGCATATTTGAGCATATCCACACGCTCGAGGAAGCTAAATTGGTGACAAGCCACAAAGTTAGCCTGATTGGCCTCGATCAGGTAAGGGGCACGGATGGGGCGAGGGCCAAAACGCAGGTGCGAGATAGTCACCGTGCCGGCCTTCTTCGAGTCGTAGTAGAAATAGCCCTGAGCGTAATTATCGGTCTCTTCGCCGATGATCTTGATCGAGTTCTTGTTGGCGCCCACGGTCCCATCCGAACCGAGGCCGAAGAACACACAACGAACGGTCTCCTGGGGTTCGACCGAGAAGGAGGGATCCACATCCAGCGAAGTATGGGTTACATCGTCAACGATGCCCACCGTGAAGTGGTTTTTGGGGACCTCCCGCTTGAGCTCGTCGAGCGCCGCCTTGACCATCGCCGGGGTGAATTCTTTCGACGATAAGCCATACCGCCCACCGATCACCTTGATGTGAGAACGGCCTCCCTCAACCAGTGCATCCACTACATCCAGGTAAAGCGGTTCGCCGGCTGCGCCCGGCTCTTTAGTGCGATCCAGCACGGCGATGGAGCGCACCGTCTCGGGCAGGGCAGCCAGAAAGTGGTGGATCGAGAACGGACGATAGAGTCGGACGCGCACCACACCCACCTTTTCGCCGCGCTCGACCAGATAGTTGACCGTCTCCTCGGCCGTTTCTCCTCCCGAACCCATCAGGACCACCACGCGCTCAGCCTGAGGATGGCCTACATAATCGAACAAGTGATATTCACGACCAACCAGGCCGGCAAATCGGTCCATCATTTCCTGGGTGATGGCAGGGACGGCCAGATAGAAGGGGTTGGCAGCCTCACGCATCTGGAAATATACATCGGGGTTTTGCGCGGTGCCGCGCAACACGGGTTGCTCCGGCTTCATGGCACGCTCGCGGTGGGCCGTCACCCACTCTGTGTCGATCATGGCCCGCAGATCGTCGTCGGTCAACATCTCAATCTTGTTGACCTCATGCGAGGTGCGGAATCCATCGAAGAAGTGGATGAAGGGAACGCGCGATTTCAAGGTGGCTGCCTGTGCGATCAGCGCAAAATCATGTGCTTCCTGCACCGACCCCGAACAGAGCATGGACCAGCCAGTCTGGCGCACGGCCATCACGTCCTGATGATCGCCAAAGATCGACAGAGCATGGGTCGCCAAGGCGCGAGCCGACACGTGAAAGACTGTACTGGTTAGTTCGCCGGCGATCTTGTACATGTTCGGGATCATCAGCAAGAGCCCTTGAGAGGCGGTAAAGGTGGTGGTCAGCGCGCCAGTTTGAAGCGCTCCGTGCACGGCTCCTGCGGCGCCGCCCTCCGATTGCATTTCGATCACCGTCGGCGTTGTACCCCATATGTTCTTCTTGTGCTTGGATGCCCACTCGTCAGCAAACTCGCCCATCGGGGAAGAGGGCGTAATCGGATAAATCGCGATCACCTCGTTGACGCGATACGCCACCGAGGCAGTCGCCTCGTTACCATCAATTGCAATGATTGGTCGCTTCATACTCTGCTCCTTGCCTTAGAAACAGGTCATCCGACCTGATGATTTGCCATTATTGAATTCTAGCACAGCAAATGCGTCTGCGAACGGATGGTGCTTTGAATTGAACGCGCAAACCTTCCCTTGGCGAGGAAGAACGCCCACGCGATTTGGTCATCGGTAGGCGCATTTTGGCATTCCTGCTAAGTGTATCCCCTTCCCCAAGTTGCGCGTTAGTTATTTATGGCCCGAATCCCCCCGCGAGTTGTCATATTTTGGACAGGAATGGTGGAAATAGGCAACTGCACCGTTCGCTCTGATGTGGAAGCTAGTCGCTCCGGTAGACGATCTTCCCTCTGACTACAGTCAAATACACCCTAGCTTGGTCGTCCAAGACCACTAGCGAGGCATCCTTGCCTACCTCTAGGCTTCCCAGGCGAGAGTCCAGCCCCATGGCCCGTGCTGGATTGAGCGAGGCCATTTGAACCGCTTCTCGCAAGGGCACACCGACCTCCAAGTGCATGTTGCGCACACACTGGTTCAGGAGGACTGTGCTGCCGGCAAGGGTGCCATCAGCCAGGGTAGCCATGCCGTTTTTGACAGTGACCGGATGGCCCACCAATTCATACTGTCCATCGGCCAGGCCGGCGCCGGCCATGGCATCGGTCACCAACACCACCCGATCACGCCCCAGGCAACGGACGAGTAAGCGCATCGCCCCAGGATGGACGTGGACCAGGTCGGCAATCAGTTCAGCGGTCGTTCCCTCCGAGGTCAACACCGCCCCTACGACGCCGGGCTCGCGATGTTGGAAGCCTCGTTGAGCGTTGTAGGTGTGAGTCACATGTCGAAAGTCGCCTTGCAAGGCCTGCCAAGCCGTCTCATAATCAGCATTGCTATGTCCCAAAGCCACCACCACGCCTGCCGCCCGGAAACGAGCTGCTGTCTCCAGTGCGCCAGGCAGTTCGGGGGCCAGTGTCACCTGACGGATCCAGCCTCGGCCGGCTTGCAGCAAGGCCTCGGCCTCCTGCAGCGTAGGAAGGTGCAACCAAGCCGGGTTAAAGGCGCCCTTCCGCTCGGGGTTCAGGTAAGGGCCCTCCAGGTGGAGACCCAGGGCCTCGGCGCCCGGTAATCCCCGTTCAAAGATCGTTGCGTAGCAATCCACAATGCGCAACAGAGTTTCGGTATTCGGCGCAGCCACCGAGCATACAAAACCAGCGACTCCAGCGCTAGCCACCCATTCAGAATAGAAACGTATCTCCTCTTCCAAGCGATCTAAGTTGCCGAAGGTAATCCCCTTCCCGCCGTGAACGTGAACATCGATCAAGCCCGGCGCCAAGATACGGCCCTGAAGGTCTACTTGGGCGCCGTCCACGGTCGGCCGGCCGTCCATCGGCCCTACGTAAGCGATCTGGCCCGTCTCGGAGACGACCACTGCGCCATTCTCGATCTCCTGCCTTGGCGTCACCACTCGGGCGTTGTAAAACACATAAGGCATAGGCATCCTCTCCATCAACCATGTAGACCGAACAAACCACCACCAGAGATGCCGCGATAGCGCGCTTTCAAGCGCGCGTTGTGGGCGTCGCCGCCATCCAGATTGGAACTCATCAAAACAGGCGGTGCCTCGCCCCGCTCCAGCAAATACTGAACGGCCTCTACCATCACGGCATTGATAAGTATAGCACCCAACACTGTAGAGACCGGTCCAATCTTGACCGACAGTCCGGCCACTTCCAGACAGGCATCGCCGGCCGGCGCACCGGTATCCAGAACCACATCCGCAAGCTCATACAGCTTCTTTCCGCTGGAATGGCGCGACGTGACACTCTGGGAATGGGCCAGCGACGTGATGGCGATCACCGACGCCCCACGCTGCTTGGCGTGCACGGCCATCTCCACCGGCAACGGATTGCGCCCGGAATTCGAGATCACAAACAAGGTCTCGCCGGCCCGCAGGGGGACATCTTCCAATAAAACCTGAGCCAGGCCCTCCAGGCGTTCTGCTCGCCCCCACAATGGATCCACGATCGTATACACCGGATACAAGCCGCCGGCCCGGCCCTGGATCTCTAGCGCCAAAAGTTGCGAATGTGCGCTTCCAAAAGCATAGACCCAGCCTTTGTTACGTAACGTCTTCCCCACTCGAAGGGCTGCCTGACGAATCGCCTCACCCTGGGTCTCTTCAAGGCGCGCCAGCAAGTGCGATAGATGATGAAGATATTCCTGGTACATCGCTCACCTTCATCGGCGAAGAGAAGCGGCCATACGATGCCATGTGTGACGGCGACCACGCAAAGCCAACGACCAAGCCAGGATATTCTCCGGCACGGCAATCCCAATCGTTCCAGCATCGCCAAGATGATGAATATCGGCGCCGGTCATCTTGCTCATGATCGCCAATTGCTCGATTGTAGAAACATTTGCCCCTTCTTGGGAGGTCCCTACCGTGTTCATTACCAACAAACCATAGCGGTGGGCCTGCTCGACCAGCGAGTGAACCCGTTCCACGGTCATACCAGGGACGGTGCCCGGCGCAGGCAACACCACCCCATCCGCTCCGTGATCGGCCAGAGCAGCAATATCCTCCGACGTGATCAGCGGGCCAGAGGTGCCGGCAGCATGCATTTTCCCGGCCAAGATCACCACCGCATCCCCCACCGCCTCGCGAATTTGCCTCAAAGCGCGACGGATCCCATCTATCGTTACGCCGGTATAGGGATTACCAGTAAGCACCAAAAAATCTGCTCCCTGTTCTAGCGCAGCGCGCGCATTCTCTGGCAAGGCCAACCTGCCGCTGGTCGTGATCGACTCGCGATTCTCGATCGGCTCCAAATTAATCCCAACTGGACGGCCCACCCAATCCTTTACCTGCCCCAAAGTGACCCCTCGCCCGAGCGTCATCCTCCCCCAAACCGACGAGCGATTCTCTGTCGGAACCCGATCGGGAAACCCCATCACCTGCGGCGCAGTCACATCATACATATTCAACAGGATCAGATCGGCGCCCATGGCCGCAGCCAGTTCAGCATTCGACACCTTATCCAGCAACGGTGGAGCCACAGCAACCACTTCGGCAGCCACCGCCCGTCCATCACTCAGCCGAATACTTTCGATCAACTCATGGGCCGACATGCCCATGAAGTCCGATGGATTGGCATCCAACAAGCGCTTGATCATCTCATTCCTTTCGTCGGGCTACCATTTCTTCCAACAAACTCTGGGTGCGATAGGCCTCCCAAGCCGATGTCAATGGCGATTGGCGATGGCGAACGCATGTCAAAAAATGCGCAATCTGGCTGACGAATCCTCGCGCCTCCAACATAGGCCGCCATTCCCCACTTCCTAGCTCCCACACCTGTTCGCTCCCATCGCTCACCAAGCGCAACCGCGAAAACGCATCCAGATACAACGATCTCCCCGAGCCATGCAAGGCATACTGCTCGCGCCAACCGCCGGCCTGCAAGCTGGTAACCACCAGACCATATCCCCCTCCATGCAAGGCGATCAAACTCACCGCGCCAACCAGTCGCCCTTCTCTCACCTGTTGAACCGTAAAAAGCGCCTCGCCCTCCCCGCAGAAGAAGCGCAACAGGTCAATGATGTGAATGGTATCATCAAGGTAATTGCTAAACAGGTCGGGATGAGCTGCCGTAGCGCGATGCTTTTCGAGCACACAGAAACCGATTGGGCGTTCTTGCCAGAGCGCTTTGGCTTGCTGATGCAATGGAGCGAAGCGCCGATTGAAGCCCACCATCAGGATTCGCTCCTGGGAATCTGCCAGTTGCGCTATCTCTAGCGTCTCTTGGCTATGAAGCGTGGCCGGCTTCTCCAGAAACACATCAATGCCGGCCTCCAACAAAAAGCGAGCCGCTGCTACGTGTGTTGGCGAAGGCGTTAGCACGAAAGCAGCGTCTGGATTCCATTTTGGCACATCGCTGAGGTTCGTTGTCCCAGACAACACGCGATATTGCCTCTGCAAACGCTCCACAGTAGCCGGAGAACGACTGCACAAAAAAAGCTCGATCCCCTCCCAAGAAGCCAACAAAGGCAAGTAAGCTTTTTGGGCGATGTCGCCCAAGCCGATCACAGCAATGCGCATAAGGCATTCGATCCAGTCATTCTCTTTCGTCGAAAAGAATCACCAACAAGATATCTACGCCGGCCCGCACCTGCTCTCGATTCGTTTTCTCAATCCGATAGTGCGACGGTAGATCTGGCAAGATGACTGGTGAAAGCGGCGAATAGCCGGCGTCCACAACACTCTGGAGGTCAAAGCGAACCAACTCTTGGCCGGCCTGCACCTGGTCCCCTAGTTGCACTTCAGAGAAAAAGCTGCGACCTTGCAATTTCACCGTATCCAACCCGATGTGAACCAAAACGCCCACCGTTTCCGACGCCTGAACGACGAACGCGTGCTTCGAACTGTGAAACACACTCAGCCGGCCGCTGACCGGTGCGACCACCCGTCCCTCCGTCGGCTCAATCGCCAGCCCATCGCCCAACATGCGTTGTGAAAATACCGGATCGGGCACTTTCTCCAGCGACACGACACGACCGCTCAGCGGGGCAACGACCTCAATTTTCATCCTCCCCTCATGATCTTATTCATCTCGGTTCCGATCAACTCGGCATGTGTCCCAACCACGATTTGAATCCCCTTGCCCATCAAAATCGGACGTCCGATGATGCCTAGGGCCTGCAATTTCTTTACATCCACTTTTGAGGGATCCTTGACCGTGCCGCGCAGACGAGTGATGCAGCCTTCAATCTCCTCAATGTTCTCCGCCCCACCCAAGGCTTCTAGAAACTTTAACGCGCGTTCGCGGATTTCCATGGTTGCCTCCATTGCATTGCTACATATTCGGACACAGGATTATCTTGACAACTGCCTACCTTCCGTTCCCATCAACACCCTTGGCCGAACCTCGGCCGCAAAGAACCTGCTTTGAGTATCCGACCGTCTTATCGAGACTCCCATCGACTGACAGGAACATAGAGGCAAGAGGTTCGCAGCCGCCTAAACTCAAATTTTACACATCCAAACAGGTGCGGAGGAGGGGAGGTCCGGCAGGACGCAAGACCTCCCCTCCCAGCATGAGCTTATCCCAGGCCGCGTTACTCCTCAGCGACCTCGGGTTCGCGCCCAGGCGTGGGAATATCCATGGCGCGAATCACAGCTACAAAGACAAAGTAGTAGATCACACCAAAGACCACACCCACCACCAGCAACAGCAACGGGTTGGTGGCGATCCCGAAGTTGAGGAGGTAGTCGATCAGCCCAGAGGAGAATGTAAAGCCATGACGCAATCCCAAGGCGATCGTAACGAAGGCCGAGATGCCTGTGAGCACCGCATGGAGCACGTAAAGCACCGGCGCAACGAACATGAAGGCAAACTCGACCGGCTCGGTGATTCCTGTGATGATTGACGTTAGGGCTGCGCTGAATAACACACCGCCGATGGCTTTCTTGTTTTTCTCCTTAGCAGTCACATACATCGCTAAAGCAGCTGCCGGCAGGCCAAACATCATGATCGGGAAGAAGCCCGTCATGAATAGACCGCCTTCTCTGCCGGCCGTATCGAAGAATCGGGTCAGATCGCCGAATTGGAACCAAACGATGCTGTTGACCACATGGTGCAACCCAAACGGGATCAGCAAACGATTCAAGAAGGCGTGAATAGCTGCGCCCAGCGCACCGGCGCCAATTACCCAATTGCCCACCGCAGCCAGCAACTGCTCCGGCCAGTACCATATCAGGCCGAAGACGATGCCCAGCACCAGCGCCGCAAAAGCCGTGACAATCGGTACAAAGCGTTTGCCGCCGAAGAACGCTAGCCATTCCGGCAACTTGATGGTGTGGTATCGCTCATACAGCCAGGCTGCCGTGAGACCCATCAGGATGCCGGCCAGCACGCCCATGTTCACTTCAGCTCCTTTATCGCCGTACACGGACTTGGAAATATCCACCAGAACCTTGGTGAATACCCAGTACCCAACAGCGCCGGCTACGCCTGCTGTTCCAATATCTGCGGTGAAGCCGACTGCCACGCCGATAGCAAACAGCAAAGGTAAGTTTCCAAAAATGGCTCCGCCGGCATCGGCCAACCAGGCGATATTGAGCAGATCAGGCTGACCAAAGCGCAAGAGAATACCCGCCGCAGGAAGCACGGCAATCGGGAGCATTAGCGAACGACCGATTCTCTGTAGGGTGGCAAACATAGTCCATTCTCCTTTCGATGTTGATTGAATGGAGAGTTTAGGAAGATTCGCACTGGGTCTTTCTACAGACTTCGTTCTAGAGAAGATGGTTCGCTCTTTGTCAAACAATCACCTCCTTTTCCATAGACGACTTTTGAGGGATCAACCAAGCATAATACAGGCGCATGATCTGCGAGGTCAGACGTGCGAGGAGCATTTCCCCACCCAAGGAATTACGCAAATTTCCAACTTGCATGATGTACGGCACTTCGCTCAGCAGCGTGCTGAGCGGAATGTTGCGCCCGCGCAACCGGGCAATGCGGCTATATCCACGATACGAGGTCACACGAGAGGTGTCATCGAGAAAGAGGATAGTCGCCACATCGCTCTTTCCATCTGGAACGGCATCCACTGGACCGATCACCAGGGTGGTCTCTCGGGCTTTCCTCCACGAAAATCCGGCATGTTCAAAGGTGAAAAAGACTTCGGTCAATCCGCCAGCCGTCCCGAAGATCTCTGCCTTGGGCGAACGCACCACCCGAACCTGAGGGGGAAGTGGGTAATGTTCCGGCAAGGGGTCCACGCCTTTGACCTGCTGGCCTCGTCGTCTGAGTTCGTCTAGAGAAAGCTCTCCCAAGACAGCAATCTGTGCCGGATCGATCGGCCCATAGCCACGTTCAGCAGCAACTTGTAAGTGGGGCATCTCTATTGGGTTTAACCCATACGCCAAGGCGCAGATAGCATCCACAACAACTAAATTCGTCCCAATAATCAAGAGGTTCAAAGCAACGGGGCGTCCTGAGAGTTCCCCACCCTCATGAGCAGCTTGGATGGCGTCTACAACGATCAAATTCGGCGGGGCAATCGGCAGCAGGTCTACCATTTTGGCCGGCAGGCGATGATGGTGTTGCACCTGGGCCGGCCCTGAAAGCAGGCTGAGATGATGACGAAGCGCGCCCGCATAGGAAAGAAAGGTGCTCCCAGTTAATTTCGGCAACGCTACTGTGAAGGGCGCTGTTCGTACCCAATGCGGCAGCGGAACTTCCTTATGTACCAGCGCATCGGAAGCGGTTGGCACATGCGAGGTCGGAAGTTCGTCCAGCGCCACCAACCGAACGTTCTTTTTGCGAACTAAATCGTTGTATCCTGCTTTTTGATAGGAATAGCGGGTCGGAAAGCCAGTCAGGCTGTTTGTAGCGATGGTATAGGCATTCCCCTGCAAGGCAAGCATGGCGCCTTCTAAGATAGCTGGGTGAGTGAAGGCATGAGGCGCAAATTGGGAATGTGCCCACGGGCAAGAAGGATGAAGCCAAACGGATTGATTATGGGGAAGAGAAACCCCGAGCGCCTGAGCTGCAACAACAATACTCTTTGCGATTGCTTGAGAATCGTAGCGATCGCAGTGAACTAGGTAGACTCGCTCCATGGTCTTGGTGTCCGCTTTGATGAGATAGATGACGACGCGATCGTGTAAGATAACCAGCCTATTCTCCGCTCACCGAAGCCTACCTACCCCGATCGCGGCGCGTAGACGTTCTACCGATCAGCAAAACTCAGGAAATAGGCCAACTGGCCAAGAAAATCGCTCGCCCGAAGACAGGCGAAAAAGCCTCCAACTCAATCAATAGTCTACTTGTCACAAACGGCTAGGCCGGCACCACATGTTTTTTATGATCATATCACTCAGAAAGCCCATCACGACTGTTTCTTACGTTCTCGACCATTCTCGCGCAGGAATATCCCCATGATCAGGCTGACCAAGCTCACGACCAAGCTGCCCAGAAACGCCGGCCAAAACCCGTCGGTGGTGAACCCTACGCCAAAAGCTAGTCCGATTTGACCGGTGAGCCAAAAGAGAAAGGCGTTGATGACCAAGGTAAACAGGCCCAAGGTCAGGATAATCGGGATGCAGCCTACCAACTTCGCCAAGGGACGAATGAAAGTGTTCACAGAGGTGAAGATCAGGCCCAGGAGAACGATCGAGATCCAATCTCCCCTGCCATCAATGCCTGGGACGATCGAAATAGCCACCCAAATCGCTAGGCTACTAATGATCCAACGCGTGAGAAAGCGTTCCATCTTCAATCCTTTCTGTTCTCGGAGTAAGTTAAGGGGCTCATCCCTATGCGCCGGCGGCCTGCATCCAGATCAAGGTTCGATGCGGGACAAAGCCAGCCATCCGAAGCGCTTCCTCGGCTACGCCGGCCGGCTGTTCGAGAAGCAGCGTACGACGCCCAAGAACCGATCGGGCATGGATCAACAAGCCGGTCACCGCATCGAGAGCCGAGTCCGATCTGAGGGCCAGCCAAAGCATGTCGTGGCCTAATCCGCTCGAGGTCCAGGCCAGAACCGCTTGCAGGGTTCCGTCCTTCAAGGCCGACCATTGCTGGACGGAGACATCAGAAAGGAAAAGGCGCAATCGGTGAAACAGACCAGGGGCCAAGTGATTTAAGTCCCAGTTGCGGTACCAAGCCAGCTCAGGCGGATGCAAATGCTGAAGCCAGGCCCGCTGTTGCGGCCAATGCTCCGGCCGGCGCGGGACCACTTGGACCACCGAGGGAAATGACGGCAAAAACGAAAGATCGGGCCTCCACTGGGTGCGGCGCGAATGTTCCCAGAAGCCGAGATCCGCATACAGCCGAACTGCTTGGGGGTTATCCTCACGAACGTTCAGCCAGAGTTCATCGGCGCCCTGACGACGGGCCTGCTTCATGGCATGGGTTGTCAGCGCACGGGCGATTCCTCGCCGACGATACTGCGGATGAACGGCCACATTAGCGATCAGGAAAATGCGCCGACGACGATAATAAAAGGGAATCACACTGACATTGCCAACGATCTTCCCATCTTCTTCCCAAACAAAGCCATGCAAGGGCGCCGAAGACACGCCCTCCAAGAGGCGCAGCCAGGCCGGCGCTCGAGCTGCGCGGCGCATCTCTCGGGCGTAGAGGGCGCTTTCCCCTTCCATTGAGCGAGCAAAGCACACTTCGATCAAATCGGCCACCTGGTACAGGTCGCGCCAGGCATTCATGGCCCGCAAACGGCCGGCAGCAACGGTTTGGACAGGCACGGGAAGAGAAGCCATCACAGTGATTATACGCGCCTTGCTCAAAGAGAGAAAGGATAGGCAGGAGGGTTATGATTCACGTATTTTGACGGCGCCTGACTGTGCTCCCCCTATCCTGCGCAACCCCTCTACACCACTGCGTTCGGATCCAGCACATACTTCCACCAATTGTGATGAATGCCGTTTTTACGGCCAGGGGCATGCGGCAGATGCTTGAGCCACCACGTATGATGCAGACGGAGGTTACCGTCCCCCCACTCATCGGCGTTCACCAAACGCACATCGCCGCGAAAGACCGGAAAATTCAGCAACCAGTCGTAACACTCACTAGGAACCAAACGGGGATTGTTCCAATCATAATCCCGCTCACTGTTTGGAGCAAAATGGATGGTGCCGCAAGCGGCTTTCCCAGGTGCGATCTTATCGTAGCGGGTGAAGCGCTGCCAGAGATTGGCCTCGCCGCTTAGCCGCTCAAAGGTCTTGGTCAAGATCGACTCAGCGCGATGGCCAAACGCCTCGAGCATCTCGCCCACATATCGCTCGTAGCTAAACCCCATCACCACAAAGCGGCGCGGACAGCTTTCGGTGCCCTGCAATACCGGGCCGTTGCACCAAAACGCTCCGGCTCCACCCATCACTGATTCATAAAAACCCGCATAGGGAAACGCCATAATCCATACTTCATCAATCTCCCGGCGAGCTACCCGATCCAGAACATTGAAACGAGAGAGAATCTGACCATAATCGGCCAGGGACGGGGAATGGGGAGGCGCTGTCTTTTGCAGCACATCGAGATAGGTTTGCGGCGTATAACGAAAACCATCCACGAGGATGGTGAATTCCTCCAAGTCCACCCGTTGCACAATCCGATACGCTGCTAGGCCATAACTACATTCTTGCAGATCGTCAAGAAAGCCGGCGATCAGCTGATTGGGGTGATACCATCCCATGAACTCCGAGAGCGATTGCCCGTTCTGCATGATCGGGTTGAAGACGATCAGCAGAACGTTGACCGGGGTCGGGAGCGCCGGTTCGGTGAGATTGTCGGGGGGGAGGGCCGGCCCGGCAGGAGGTTCAGCAGGCTTGGATGGCGGTTCCGGCGGCGTTGGCGCCGGTTTGCGTTGAAACAGTGAAAGAATCAGGTGGATCAGGGCGTTTAGAAAATTACCAAGAGATTCCAGCATTGCTCTCTCCTTGTACAGGACGGGACGCCGGCCCTAGCGTTTACTCCTCCCCCAGTGTGGACTCCCCGTTGGTCAACACGTACCAACTGCGCCCCGACGCACGATCGAAAATGAAATCGGTGACCAAATAGCCAGCCTTGAATACACTCTCAAACACCTCCCGCGAGAAGAAACGCCAATCTCGCGCTAAGGCCAAATCGGTCGCCTTAAGGGCGAGGAAGTCAGAAGGGATTTCGGCCAACGCTAGCGGCCCCTCGGGCATCGCAAACTGCTCAGGGGGATGCAACCAACCGTCATCACCCTCAGCGGCTCGATACAGCACCTGGACCTGGGCTTGTTCGAAGTCGGCCAACCCAAGAATCCGACGCCGACGCCCGCTCAACCGACTCTCCACACGGCGGGTGAGGATCCACCAATCCACCTGGAAGCGATCTGTTGGCAGGCCGGCATTCAACCCATCGCGCAAGTCGCCGTAGACCGAGCGCAGATACGTGTTGCACACTGCGCCCAACTTGGCGATATTCAAATACGCATTGCGACTCAAGAGCGGGTCATACGTCCATGTGATATGGCTGATCCCTTGATGGCGCACCATTTGCCATTGTGCGCGCTTGAGCGCAAAGCCCACGCCGCTGTTCCGATGAGAGGGCAGCACCCCCAACATGTGCGAACAATGCTTAGGATGCGGCCCATCCGGCAGAAACTCCAACCCTGGAAAACCGAACACAAACCCGATCAGTCGCCCTTCCTCGAAGGCTCCCAACACCAAGCCGCCGTTATGGGCCGCAGCGATCAACAAATGGGCCGGCACGATCTCCGTCTCCGAACCAGGCCAAACTTGGCGCTGGAGTTCCTCCACCGCGACCATCTCTTCCGGGCTCTCAAGCACACGAATGGTCCACATACAGCCAACGCCCAACAACCAAACAGATTTTACTCCGGCGGCCGCAAGGCCGGGAACCGTTCCCGCAGGCGCTCGGCCAGCCGCTTCCAGTGAACCGTCGCCCAACGCTCCAAGCGCTGTGTCCATGACCGACGGCGTAGATATTCCAAGCGATACGTAAAACGGGCCGGCATCAGCCCAAAGAAACGGGGCAGATTATCCACCGGACACGTGCGACTCAGCGAGACATAGTCCAAGTGAAACGACGAGATCGGAAAATTTGGAAAGATAGCATCCAGCGTGACGATCAAAGCACGCACCATCGGCACCGAGAGCGAGACCACCATCCTGCGCTGTTGGGTCATTTCCATGATAATCTCCACCACCTCGCGCAGGGTAAAATACTCGCTCCCTCCAATCTCGTAGGTCTGATTTTCCATCTCCGGACGCTCCACCGCCCAGAGAATACAGGTGATCAGGTCTTCGATCCACAATGGTTGCACCACTGTGCGACCGCTGGCCGGCAACGGGAAGAGCGGCGCATAACGAAGCAGGCGAGCCAGGGTCACCGTGAAATGATCCTCCGGGCCAAAGACGACCGCCGAGCGCAGAATGGTGAACGGAACGCCCGAGCGGCGAATATGCTCCTCGGCGATCCCCTTGGCGCGCAGCACCGGAAAGGCCGACATCCGATCGGCATCCAAATGGCTCACATAGATCAGCCGCTTCACGCCGGCATCAGCGGCCGCCTCGGCCAGATTCTTCGTCCCCAGAACATCCGTCTTTAACAGATCGGCGTGAGGGCCTTGGTTCTCGGCCCCAGCCAGGTGAATCACATAGTCTACGCCGGCCACGGCGGCGCGCAAGCCGCGCCAATCGTCCAGGCCGGCCACGACCGCTTCCACCGGAACCCCGATCGGCAGCCGCGGCGTGTGGGGTGAAGGGCGGAGCAGAACGCGCACCCGCGGTCCCGCCTCACACAAATGTCGCAACAAGGCACGGCCGATAAACCCTGTGCCGCCGGTAACCAGATACATGCTGTCACTATTATAGCAGAGGCCAAACCGACCGACATTTTACGAAAACAACACCCTGGCTTCCCTGCGGCAAGCACAACCTATTCCCACTCGCAGGTGAACAGCCCGATCTCCATCTCTTCCGGCGTCAACCCCCCGTGATGGCCATAATACTTCTGCACAAACTTATCCCGGACATACCACCACACCGACTCGCCCGCTCGGGGCAAGATCACCAGGTCACCGGCCCGCTCGCGAAACGTTGAAGTCAGCGTTGGACCAAAATACCCCTCGGCAATCAGCGTATCCACCTTCACCACCTCTGCTCGACCCGCCAGTCGCTCGGCCAAAAACGCCTGAGCCTCATCTACCAACCCTTCTTTGATGTACAAAAACATATCCCGCGGCGACCCGGCCGGGACGAGAGGCATGCCGCGGTGGTTGGTTCGCAAGAATCGTTCCACCCCTTGAAACTGCGGATCGATGTTCAGATAGATCGTGGTTTTCGGATCGACCTCCACTGCGCCGTGATCCGCCGTAAATAAGAACAATACCCGCTTTCGGGCCGGCGCCAAACGGGTAAAAAAGTGTTCCAAGAGCAACAAGAACGTTTGAAATTCTGCTTCGGTTTGAGGCGCTGTCGGACCATAAGTATGACAAATCCCATCCATATCGCCAGCGTACAAATGCACATACAGCGGTCGAGAAGCGCTCTCCAGCAGCAACCCGATGTTGATCAACGCTTCGCTAAGCGTCTTGAACGGATGCAGCAACGCCCCATACATCACCGCCTTCGAATAGGTGGACGGCGTATGATCTCGAGACCCGAACACATGGGCATCGATCCCCTGCCGACGCCAGGCCGCATATAGCCTACTTGCCGGCAACAGGCGCCGCGGCGAGATGTGCGACCGCAACGTATTCCGCTCCTTATCGCCGGCATACGAAAACAGCAGCGGGGCAATCAACCGGTCCAACAGCGGCTCGTAGTAAAACCACTCCAGAACCCCATGTTCCCCGACCGTCAGTCCCGTATGAATGGTGGTCACGTGAACCGACGTGGTGGAGGGAAACTGCGACGTCAACCGATCTAACCTTCCCAGCGCAAACAGGCGCCGCAAAAACGGCTCATACTGGAAACGCTCAATAAATCGCCAACCGAACCCATCGGCCAAACAGAACACCACTGCATCATACCTTCCCGAAAGCAGAGCCTGTTGAACCCGACCGGGGAGCGAAGCAAAACCGCCCTCGTCATAGCGGGGCTTGACAAATCCATCCAGCATAAGCGCTCCTTAGTTACTCAGCTTCATTCTCCAACATTTGCGCGGCGGCGCGGCGGCCGATCTCAACTGCAAAATTGGTGCCCCGATCCCACGGATACACCTGGCTCATCGAGGCAAAATACAACCCACGCACGGGCGTGCGAATTGCCGGTATTGCGCGCAAATGATTCGCCATGGGCACCGGCTGAGCATAGGCTGTCTTGAACACCCAGACTTTCTTGATCCAATCCCGTCGAAAGGCCGGGTTAATGCGCAAAAAGGCCGGCAAAAAGCGCTCCAACAGCTCGCCCTCGCTCAGCGAAAAATATTCGTGCTCCGGCTCCAGATAATCGCCGGCATAGACAATGTGATCGCCCCCAAAATAAGCCGGCGAGAGAAAATTGGTGTGCTCGACCAACGCTAAAAAAGGAAACCCAGCCTCCTTAGGCAGATTGAACCAATAGTATCCCTCCCGCGACAACTGCTCTCGGAGCGAGACCACCATGACCACCGCCCCCAACGACTTCAAGGCCAACAATCCCCGCAGATAACTCGGTGGAAGATCGGGACACATGGCTGCCAGTCCCCGCGGAGATATGGTGACCAACACCTGATCGAACGCCTCCTGCCCCTCGCTCGCTTCGACCACCAACCCCCCAGCCGGGTTCGACCGAATTCGGCGCACAGCCACCCCCAGCCGGATCGTCACCCCCATCTCGCGTAGACGATCGGCAAAGGCATCGGCAAAAGCTTGAAACCCACCTTCAAACGTCCCCAAGCGTGTGGTACGGGCTTTCAAACGCGCCCACAACCATGCCATATTGACCTGAGAGGCATATGGCCCGAACTTGCCCACCAACAACGGCTTCCACATCCTCTCATACACCCGCCGGCCGGCCCAACGGCTCATCCACGCCTCAGCGGTGACCGACTCTAGCGGCTGCCAGTGGTTGGTCAAGCGCAGATACAACCCCACCAACCCAAAGCGTATCTTATCCAACCCAAACCCCAGCCCAGGAAACAACAACGCCTTAACGATCGAGTCAAACGGATAAAACCGCCCGTTATGATACATCACTGTCAACGGGCGAAGAAACAACACCTTGTCTTCCCATCCCAATTCGCGAATCAGGCCCAATATTGCCCGATCGGTTTGAAACCAGTGATGATAGAACTTCTCCACCGACCATTCCCAATGCGGCTCGCGAAAACCGCTGGCCAAACCGCCGACCGAATCGGCCGCCTCAAGAATCGTCACCCCATGGCCGGCGCGAGCCAGATCAAACGCAGCTGCCAAACCTCCAAAGCCTGCTCCAACCACAGCAACTTTCATCATATATTTCCATCATTCTCGAAACAGGCGTGCATACGCCTCCGAAGCTTTCATCAACTCATCATGGGCGCCGATGGCGACCACGCGCCCTTTACCAAGCACAACGATCAGATCGGCCCAGCGAATCTGCGACAAGCGGTGGGTGATGATAAACGTAGTACGCCCCTTAGCGGCCGCGGCGATGGCGCGTTGGATTCGATCCTCGGTGGCCGAGTCAATCGCCGAGGTCGAGTCATCCAAGATCAAAATGCGTGGATCGGTCAAAAAAGCGCGAGCCAAAGCGATGCGCTGGCGCTGGCCTCCGGAGAGAGTAACCCCCCGTTCGCCGATCACCGTATCGTAGCCGTGTTCTAGCTCCATAATAAACTCATGGGCTTGAGCTGCTCGAGCGGCCGCCTCGATCTCCTCTCGGCTTGCGTCTGGCCTTCCAAAGGCGATGTTTTCTGCAATGGTGCGCGAGAAAAGAAAGATATCCTGCTCAATCATCGAAACCTGCCGCCGTAGCGCCGCCAGATTCCAATCGCGCACATCCACCCCATCCACCTTAACCGATCCGCTGGACGCGTCATAAATGCGGTTGATCAACTTGACCAGCGTCGTTTTGCCGGCACCCGTCTGCCCGACGATGGCTACCGTCTGTCCTGGTCGCACGGTGAACGTGATCCCTTCCAAGACGCGCTTCGGTCCCTGAGCAGTCGGATAATTAAAACACACCTCGCGAAACTCGACGGCGCCCTTCATTTCCCCATCATAGCCGCTAACGTTCTGATCCAAGTCATTCTGGCGATGGATCAAGTCCAAAATGCGGCGTGCGCTGGAGAGCCCCAGCGAGATCTGACTGTAGGCAAAGGTAGAAGCAAAGGTCGGGAATTCTAACAAGCGCAAAAGGCCGAAATAGGCAACCACATCTCCCACCGATAGCGCGCCGGCGCGATACAACCACAACGCATGGAACAGGCCGGCAGCATACGTCACACCGAGCAACAGCATCGGCACAAAACGCGCTTCCAAATCGCCCTGACGAATGAAGGCATCGCGCACCTGCCGTGCGTGGGTAACGAAGCGCTCGATTTCGCTCCGCTCTTGAGCAGCGCTCTTCACCGTCTCCACCCCATCTAGGGTCTCGGCCAAATGAGCGTTCATCTTGCCAAAGGTGGCCCGTGCGGCGTCGGTCACCGGCGACAGAGCACGTAGATAATGACGCAGCGCAACGAAGTAGGCAACCAAAAACAACACGGGGACGAGCACCAAGCTTGGGTGGAGGCGAGGCCCGTTGATCAGCGGCACAATCAGGAAGAAGAAGGAACCGACCACCAGGTTCAGGCCAGGGCTGAACATTAGGTTGATCTCGCGCACGTCGTTGGTGGCGCGGGCCATCGTATCCCCCACCGGCTGCAGGTTGTGGAAGGTCATGCTCTTCCCCAACAAGGCCAGATAGAGTTCGTCACGGATGTCTCGCTCCAAACGTTGGGCGATCAACTCGGCTCCGAAATTCCGCCCAAATTGCAACACAGCCCGCAACAGCTGAGAGCCAGCGATCCACAGCGCCGTCGGCAGCAAGACCTCTAGGCGCGGCGGCGAGGCCAACATATCGTCGAATGCCTGCCCGACCAAGGCCGGCACAATGCCGGCTAGCGCGCCGTTGCCGTAGGCGCCGATCAGCATAATAATCAACAGGGGCCAGTAGCGCAAGGCATGCGAGGCGATCCAGCGCACTGGGCCAGCGCCATTTACCCGATAGACGCGAGGTAAGCTAAATTCGGCAAGCGCAGAAGACGTCATAGGAAAAAATTCTACTATAAAATCTCCCGCTGCAAGGACCTCCTGGCGCCCCGCCGGCCCCTCCTACCCCCGCCGACTATCGCAGGCCAGAACCGAGCTCGGCAGAGACTCCGCCGAGCAGGGAGCACAGCCAAGAAACGTCTCTACCTGTTCTTGGCTGCCCTTTCAACCCCCAACTCTTATGCCCACTTAATTCGCCCTCCACCATACCGGAGTATACTACTCTAAATTAATGCCTACCTGGACCAAGCGGCTCCTCGTTCTCCAACCGTGGACAAGGCGCCGGCAACCAGGACCGCCCTTATGTCTCCTCTGATGAAGCGAGTGGAAAGAAGCGATAACGATGAACCCAAACATTTTCCAGAGCGTAGCTACCCTGCAGCGTGCCCTTTCTCAACAGCAGTACATCGCCAGCAACGAGATCGTGACCATTGCCTACCTCGCCCACAGCTTGGGCAAGCCGCTCCTGGTTGAGGGGCCGGCTGGCGTAGGCAAGACCGAATTGGCCAAAGCTCTGGCCGGCGCTATGGAGTGTGAGCTGATCCGCCTGCAGTGCTATGAAGGGCTAGATGAAACCAAGGCCCTCTACGAGTGGGAATACGCCAAACAACTGCTCTACACCCAACTCTTGCGAGACAAATTGAACGAAACCCTGTCGCGCGCTGCCACTCTGTCTCAGGCAGCCGATCTCCTGGCCAAGGAAGAAGACATCTTCTTCTCTACCCGATTCCTCCTGCCACGGCCGCTGTTGCGTGCCATCCTGAGCGAACAGCCCGTGGTCTTGCTCATTGACGAGATCGACCGAGCCGATGCCGAATTCGAAGCTTTCTTGTTAGAGATCCTCAGCGATTTCCAGGTATCCATCCCCGAACTGGGCACGCTGCGGGCCAAACATCACCCGTTCGTGGTGCTGACCAGCAACAACACCCGCGAGCTAAGCGAAGCCCTCAAACGGCGATGCTTATACCTGTTTATTGACTACCCTTCCTTAGAAGAAGAACTGGCCGTGGTTCACCTCAAAGTGCCGGCCCTCGATAAAAAACTGGCTCGCCAAGCGGTAGAATTCGTCCAACATCTGCGTCAACTCGACCTACGCAAGGCCCCCAGCATCAGCGAAACGCTCGATTGGGCCCAAGCCTTGGTTGCTCTGAACGCCCATCACCTCGATCAAGACACCCTTGAACAGACCCTGAGTGTGCTCCTGAAACACGAGAGCGACCTAGCCAAAATCAAACGACACCTTTACAAGCCCTCCACACAACGCTATCCCGACGAGTTTGACTCCTTTTCCGGCAACTGACCCTCAAGCGAGGCAGCCATGGAAACCCGCATTTTACAGTTCATCTCAGCGTTACGAGCTTCTGGGGTGCGCATCAGCCTGGCTGAGAGTGCCGAGGCCTTCTTGGCCGTGGACAAAATAGGGATCCGAGATCGCGAGACCTTTCGACTGAGCCTGCGAGCCACCTTGATCAAAGACGCGCGTCATATCCCCATCTTCGAGAAACTCTTCCCGCTCTTCTTCGGACCAGGGTTCCAGCCGCCCTTGAATAACATTCTTGACGACCTTACCCCCGAAGAAGCCCGCCTGCTGTCCGAAGCCCTGCGCCAATTGGCCGACCACCTACGCCGCCAGATTCAGCGCCTGTTGGAGGGCAAGCCCCTTTCCCCAGAAGAACTAGATGCCCTGGCCAAGCTTGTTGGCCTAAATCATGTCAACGACCTGCGCTATCAGCCGTGGATGGCCCAACAGATGGAACGCGCCCTAGCGTTCCCCGAAGTGCGTCGGGCGTTGCAAGAGCTGATGCGCGCCTTAGCGGAGATCGGGATGAATCGCCAACGAATCGAACAGATCCGCGCCCGCATCGAGCAGAATCTACAAAGCTTATCGCGCCAACTCAGTCGTTTCGCCGGCGAGCGGATCATTAAAAACCTGAGCGAACATCCGCATCCGGAGAGCATTGATGGATTGATGAACCGTCCCTTTCAGGCCCTCTCTGACGCCGAGAAAAAGATCCTGCAACGCGAAGTGCACCGATTAGCGATAGCCTTGCGAACCCGCATCGCCCTTCGGCAAAAGCGCGCCAAACAAGGCCGGCTCGATGCCAAAGCCACCCTGCGCATCAACCTGAAACACCAATCGGTGCCCATCCTGATCCGTCACCGCGATCGCACCCGCAAGCCCAAGATCGTCGCCCTGTGCGACATCAGCACTTCCATGCGCTTCTGCTCCGAACTCATGCTCTCCTTCCTGTTCACCCTCCAAGGGCAGATCCGCAAGACCCACGCCTTCGCTTTCATTGACCATCTAGAATACATCTCCAATGACTTTGTCGGCGCCGACGGCAACGCCGCCGTGGCTCACGTCCTCCACCGTATGCCGGCCGGCTACTACAACACCGACCTTGGCCACGCTTTGCAAAACTTCGTGGACGACTACCTAGACACCCTAAACGGCCAAACCACCCTGATCCTGGTCGGAGATGGACGCAACAACTACAACGATCCGCGCTTGGACTTGTTTTCCATCCTCGCCCGTCGGGCCGCTCGCACTATCTGGCTCAACCCCGAACCTCCAGCCCTATGGGGCGCCGGCGACAGCGACATGCACCGCTACGCTCCCTACTGCGACCTGATCCTGAAAGTCGGCACCCTCTCTGAACTGATCGCCGCTGTGGACACCATCCTAGATGCATAACCCCCTAGTCAAGCTATTCTGTCCCTCACGGCTTGCCCTCTCAGGGAAACTCGTGCAAACGGCCAAACCCTGTTGACCCAACCATCCAACACACTATAATCCAATCCTAATCAGCTATCGAATGAACTGTACAGGAGAGCATGACCGTGAATCCCCTTCCCCACCATCTCATCGTTGTATTGGCCGCACACGGCGCACCACCCACCGATTATCCTCCTATGCGGGTAGGACTGCTGATGATGCTGGAATTTGCCGGCAACAAAGCCGAGCGCCTGCGCCCCCTGCGCTCGTGGCGAGAACGATTGACCCAAGAAGTGATCCGCTGGCCACGTACTCCGGAAAACGATCCGTACAAGCGCGCTGTAGATGATCTAGCCCAACGTCTCGCTGCCCGCCTGGGCTGCCGGGTGATCGCAAGCTACAACGAGTTTTGTGCTCCTACAGTAGACGAAGCTATCGATCAGGCCGTTGAAGAAGGAGCACGCCGGGTGATCGTGATACCGACCATGTTGCTGCGCGGCAACTCTCACACCGAACATGAGATTTACGCTTCGGTGATCCAAGCCCGTCAGCGGCATCCAGATGTGAGCATCGAATATGCCTGGCCATTCCACGAAGACCTGATCACCTCCCTCTTTGCAGAGCAAGTCGCTCAATATCTGCAACCATTGTCTCAGCCGGAGCTGGCAAAATAAAAGAGCCTTGCGCCCACTCTAGACCATGTCCTCGCCTCGCAGAACCAACGGAGCTTTCCTACGCCGACCAGAGGGCCAGGCTATCTCCTCGCAGAATGGACTGAGCTAGCAGGACTCTCACGGGCGTCTCTGCAGGTTCTGGGATCAACTTTTCGATAGTTCCCAGAGTATCCCTTTGAATTTTCGGCAAGATGCGCTACACTTAGGACCGTACTCCCTTCTGTTTCTCGGCAGGGCGCTATCTTGCTTCCTGCTCATCTCTCTACCCAAGGAGGATGCTCACATGCCTGCTCTCAACCGCGTACAACTCATTGGTTACCTGGGCCGCGACCCCGAAACGCGCTTTACCCCCTCCGGCAGAAAAGTATGTCACTTCTCGGTTGGCGTCACCCAGCGCTGGAGGGCCGGTGAGGAGCTCAAGGAATACACCGAATGGTTCAACATCGAAGCTTGGGGACGCCTCGGAGAAGTGGCCCAGGAATACCTGAAAAAAGGTAGCCTGGTGTACGTTGAAGGTCGCCTAAGGACTGAGCGCTACGAGGAAAAAGGCGATACCAAATACTACACCAAAGTCGTCGCCCTGACCCTGCAATTCCTGGATCGCAAACCTACCGAGGAACCCGTCCTAGCCATCGAAGAAGAATCCTCAGAATACGAAGCCTAACTTCCTTTTTGCCTTGGCATCTGCCACATGCCCTACGAAGCCGTCATCGGACTGGAAGTCCACGCCGAACTGCAAACCCAATCGAAGATGTTCTGCGGTTGCGCCGTTGTTGATACCACGGTAGCCCCGCCGAACATTTCCGTGTGCCCAATATGCGCCGGCATGCCGGGAACCCTGCCCGTGGTCAACCACCGTGCGGTCGAAATGGGACTGCAAGTTGCGCTGGCCCTAGACTGCCATATCAACTGCGTCAGCATCTTCGCCCGCAAAAACTATTTCTACCCCGATCTCCCCAAAGGATATCAGATTTCCCAATACGAACAGCCCCTGGCCGAACGAGGCAAACTGGTGATCCACACCTCGGCCGGCGAACGCACCATCCGCATCCGCCGCATCCACCTGGAAGAGGACACGGGCAAGCTGACCCACATCCCAAACGGCTCTTTGGTGGACCTCAACCGGGCCGGTGTTCCCCTGCTGGAGATCGTCAGTGAGCCCGATATGCACTCCCCCGAGGAAGCGGTGGCCTACGGCGAAACCCTACGACACATCCTGCGCTACCTAGGCGTCAACAGCGGCGACATGGAAAAGGGGGTGATCCGCTTCGAGGCCAACGTCTCCGTGCGGCCTGCCGGCAGCCACGAGCTAGGCACCCGAACCGAAGTGAAAAACCTGAACTCCTTCCGCGCTCTCGAGCGGGCCATCGCCTACGAGATCGAACGCCAAAGCCGCATCCTGGCCTCCGGCGGCACGGTGGAGCAAGAAACCCTGGGGTGGAACGAGGCCGGTGAATACACCTACCCCCAACGCAGCAAGGAGGACGCGCCCGACTATCGCTACTTCCCCGAGCCCGATCTCCCTCCCCTCAAAATTGACGAAACCTGGCTCGAACGCCTGCGGGCCGAACTTCCCGAACTACCGAACGCCAAACGCCAACGCTTCATCGCCCAATACCACCTCACCCCCAAAGATGCAGCGCGCCTCATAGAAGAACGGGCTATCGCCGACTACTTTGAACAAACTGTGACCCATCTGCCGCCGGGCATCGCTCCCAAAGTAGCTGCCAATTGGATCCTGGGCGACCTCTTTGCCCTGATGAACGCCTGCAACGCAGACATCTACCAACTCAACATTCGGCCTCAGGCCTTAGCCGAGGTGATTGCCCTCGTGGTTCAAGGAGAGATCAATCAGACAACCGGGCGCGAGGTGCTGGCCGAAATTACCAAGAGCGGCCGTTTGCCCGCCGAGATCGTCGAAGCACGTGGGCTGAAACAAGTCTCCGATGCCGACTTCATCGCCGAGATCGTCCGTCAAACGTTGATCGAATTCCCCAACGAAGTGCAAAGCTTCCGATCGGGAAAGGAAGGTGTGTTCAACTGGCTCTTCGGCCAAGTGATGAAAAAAGCGGCCGGCAAAGCCAACCCGCACATTGTGCGCCAAGAACTCATCCGCCAACTGGGCTCATGACAATCTTCCGATATCCATTCTGCGAGCACCTTCCGAAAACACGAAGTTCATCACATTGACGAACCCTACAATCTAGGTTAAAAATGCCAGGGTTTTTCCTTTATGACCCAAGCATGGTACATAGATCCTAGCAGAGCGGGCGTTCCGTCCGAGGATGCCTGCTTATTTTTTTCATCCCTTGAACCGCAGGAGAGTACAATGTCCCAATCGATCAATCCGTTCGAAATGGCCCAAAAACAATTCGACAGCGTAGCGCGGCAAATGAACCTCGATCCGAGCATTGCCGAAATCTTGCGCTGGCCCATACGCGAGTACTCTTTCCGCATCCCAGTACGCATGGACGATGGCTCTATTCGCGTCTTTCAAGGTTTTCGCGTCCAACACAACGATGCCCGGGGTCCCAACAAAGGTGGTATCCGCTTCCACCCAGCTGAGACGTTCGACACCGTGCGCGCCCTGGCCATGTGGATGACCTGGAAATGCGCCGTCGCTGATCTCCCCCTCGGGGGCGGCAAAGGCGGCGTCGTGGTGGACCCCTCCACTCTTTCCCTGCGAGAGAAGGAAGAACTGTGCCGAGGCTGGGTGCGCGCTATGTGGAAAAACCTGGGCCCACGCACTGACGTCCCTGCGCCCGATGTGGGCACCACCTCCTTGATGATGGGCTGGATGATGGACGAGTACTCCAAGCTGGTCGGCCAGTATACCCCTGGGGTGTTTACCGGCAAACCAATCGGCAGCGGCGGTTCGTTAGGCCGCACAGAGGCCACTGGCTTCGGCGTCATCTACACTGTGCGCGAAGCGATGAAACACCTCGGCATTGACCCCACCAAGAGCGTGGCTGCCATCGAAGGGTTCGGCAACGTCGCCCAATATGCCGCCTTAGGCTTTGTGGACATCTTGGGCGGCAGGGTGGCCTGCGTATCCTGCTGGGATCATCGCGCCAAAAAGGCCTTCACCTATAGCCATAAAGACGGCGTCGATCCCCACTTCCTGATGACCATCGTGGACGAATACGGCACCATCGATCGCGAAAAAGCGGAACAGGCCGGCTACATCGTTGAAGACGGCGGCGCCTGGATCGCCAAAGAAGCCGATGTGCTGATCCCAGCCGCCATCGAGGGTCACATCAACGCCGAAACCGTCAAGTTGATGTCTAAGCGAGTGCGCATCATTGCGGAGGGCGCCAACGGGCCAGTCACCCCAGAAGCCGATGAGTATCTCAAACAGAACGGCATCTTCGACATCCCCGATTTCTTGTGCAACGCCGGCGGCGTGACCTGTTCCTACTTCGAACAGGTGCAAAACGATATGAACTTCTACTGGAGCAAAGATGAGATCCTCAAGCGGCTGGACGAGAAAATCACCTCGGCTTTCCATGACGTTCTAGAAACCAGCCTGGAACGCAAGGCGTACATGCGAGATGCCGCATACATTGTTGCCATCACCCGCGTGGTAAACGCTATGGAATTGCGCGGCTGGCTAACCGGTAGTTTCTAACCTCGCCTGCAGCGTTGCTGACAAGGGACGCTCTCTCAACGCGTCCCTTGTTCTTTTTTTTCGGAAAGAACGGATATACCGCTCTCTGCTCCCCCACTGCTTCCTCCAACATAGCGAATTCCTGCTCGAACGGCTTTTTCCTACGGCGCTTCCTGCCGAACCCCACAACGGGCCGGCTCACCCAAAGGCAGCTTCTCACCCCTAGGATCTGAGCGCGGCAACCAGAAACTCAACCCTGATCGCAAAATAAATCGGCGCAGAGAACAAACGACCACTTAGAATTTGGGTGCAGCGACAAGAACCCCAGCGCGCCGCCGATCAGGATGCCCGAGGCCAAAGCCAAGCCACCAGAGCAAAGCCGAGCCCCAGCGCCAACAGGCTGAACTTCACCTCTGCACAAGCCGTCGCTAGTTGTGGCCAAGGGCTTGAATAGGCTCCCAGCAAGATGCGAAACAGGGCCGCATTCTCCGTTGCATCCAAAAACGCTGCCACGAAAGGCAGCCAGCCCATCACGGCGGCCGGCCGATTCCATCGCCCGCTGCGACGTGCCGCAGCCAGCAAGATGCCCAGCGAGAACGTCAGGGCGTAGCTGACCAGAAACAGGTAATCCAAGCCCAGGCCAAAGGCCGCATAGAGATACCCTTCATAGGCTTGGATGGGAGCGCAGTCGATGCAGCTCCGCTGCCATTCCACCAAAATTTGAAACGCCCGCTCGGGTGTCGCTGCAAATTGGAGGGAGAGAATGCCCAGCGGGGCGCTAAGAGTCCGCAGGGGGGAATTTAATGCCTGGAAGACGGCCAGCAGGATCGAGGTCAGGAAGAGAAGCGCAAGGAACAGGATACCGCGCTGGGAGGCCGGGATGGCGCTTAGGGGGTGGGACATTCTGTCGTTCCCTTCCCCGTCACTTCATCTCATCCGGACGGAGCGTGGTTTGCAATTCTTTCATTTCGCCGGTCGCTACGAAGACAGTGCGCTCGCAGATGTTGGTCACGCGATCGGCCAAACGTTCCATGTTGTGCGCCGCCCACAACAACATGTTCGCCCGTTCAATGTTCCTGGGATCCTGCAAGATGTAGGTGATCAACTCACGATAAACCTGAAGATAGAGCGCATCGACCTCGTCGTCTTCGGGAGGGATGGCTCGTGCTGTTTCGGCATCCTCGTTGACAAAGGCGATCAGAGCGCGATGCAACATGTCGCACGCTTTTTCGGCCATGCGCGGCAGGTCGATCAGCGGCTTGAGCAACGGCTGATCGCCCATGCGAATGTTAATGGTGGCAATGCCCTTGGCGTAATCGCCCATTCGCTCCAGTTCCGTCGTGATCTCGAGTATCGAGGCCAACAACCGCAGGTCGCGCGCCATGGGTTGCTGCGTGGCAATCACAACCATGCAGCGATCCTCGATCTCGAAGCGCTTTTCGTTGATCTTGCGATCGTCATCGTAGATGCGCCTAGCAGCTTCAAGATCACGCTTCTTTAGCGCTTCGATCGAGGCAAATACCGCTTGTTCCACCATGCTGCCCAGGACCAGGATCTCGTTCTTCAGTTCTTGCAATTCGTTTTCAAATGCCTTCCGAACCATTTCTCCTCGCATATTCGACCACCAAACTGGTTATCCTGACAGAGAGAGTCGTATTTTAACTCAAATTTCCAAAAACGCCACACTGTGACATGTGACATACATAACGGTGGGCGAGTTTAAATCCCCCACTTTTTCCTTTTTCAGCGCCATATTTTCGATTTTCTCCCACATAAACGCCTAAAACAAGCAAAGAAATGGCAGCTTTATCCCACTCATTTTCCAACCCACCAAAAATGTTACAGTGTCGGGCCGGCAGAAAGCGCTCGGCCATCGGTCCTTGGGCGCGCCAGGCCGGCACCCAGCCGATCGACCCACACTGCACGTCCTTTCTACCCAAAGCGACCGGTGACGTAATCCTCGGTGCGCTTATCCCGAGGTCGGGTGAAGATCGTCTTTGTATCGTTAAATTCGATCACTGTGCCAGCACGAGTTTCGCTATCGAGCATCATCATCGCCGTGTAATCGGAGACGCGGGCTGCCTGTTGCATGTTATGGGTAACGATGATGATCGTGTAGTTCTTCTTGAGTTCCTGCATCAGCTCTTCGATGCGCAGCGTAGAGATGGGGTCGAGAGAGGAAGCAGGTTCATCCATCAAGATGATCTCGGGGCGAACTGCAATTGCACGAGCGATACACAAACGTTGCTGCTGACCGCCTGAGAGTTCGTAGGCGTTGCGCTTGAGCTTGTCCTTCACTTCATTCCACAAAGCTGCCGCTCGCAAGGCCTGCTCCACCAGGTCATCCATGTTGCCTTTATAGCCGTTGATGCGCGCTCCCCAGGCGATGTTCTCGTAGATCGACTTGGGAAACGGATTGGGTTTCTGAAACACCATGCCGATGCGGCGGCGCACTTCCACAGGATCAATGTCTTTTCCATAGAGATTGACCCCATGCATCAAGACTTCGCCCTCCACTCGCGCCCCGTTCACAAAATCGTTCATCCGATTGAAGGCGCGCAACAAGGTGGACTTGCCACAGCCGGAAGGGCCAATGATAGCCGTGATTTTCTGTTTCTGAATCTGCAGATTAACGTCCTGCACGGCCAGGAAGTCACCGTAGTAAATGTTCAGGTTCCGCGTCTCGATAGCGTATTCCTGCGTGGGTTGAGCAGCTTGGGTAGAGGTGGTCGATTCTTCTTTCTCTCGTAATGACACAAACATGGTTCACTCCATAAACACCTTGGATAGATAACGCCGCATTAAAAACGACGTTGGAAGCGATTGCGCAATAAGATAGCGGTGGTGTTCAGAAGCAGCAACAAGACTAGCAACACAACAATCGCTGCTGCAGCAATATTGTGAAATTCCGATTGGGCTCGTGAGGTCCATTGGTAGATCTGAATGGGCAGAGCTGTAAACTTGCTGAACGGTCCGCTGGGATCCTGGCTAATAAAGGTGGATGCGCCGACGATGATCAGCGGCGCCGTCTCGCCCATGGCGCGCGACATCGCCAAGATGTTGCCGGTGAGGATGCCGGGCAGAGCGTTGGGGAGCACATGGCTCCAAATCGTCTGCCATTTGGTGGCCCCCACCCCGTAGGCCGCCTGACGGATCGAGTCGGGGACGGCCTTAATCGCTTCCTGGGCATTGATGATCACCAAGGGCAACACCAGAATGCCCATCGTGAGGCCGGCCGACAAAATTGTGCGACCGTTTGTATCGGTAATGCCAAACACAGCACCGCTGGTGAGCGGTTCAAAGGCGCGCACAAAGATCGCCAGGCCAAGCATGCCATACACGATAGAAGGCACGCCGGCCAGATTGTTGATGTTGGTCTGGATCACGCTGTTGATAAAGTTCTTTTGGGCATATTCCTGAAGGTAGATGGCTGCGCCGACTCCCACCGGCATAGACAATATCATCGCAATGAGCACCACCCACAATGAACCGAAAATGGCGGTCCGCACACCAGCAAACTCGGCCTTGCTCGATTGGGGGCTGACGATGAACTCCGGCTGCAACCAATAGCGAAATTCCAAGCGAGCGTTCGGATACTTCTCCGCCACTTCGGCCTCGATCTCCGCTCGGCGGAACAGAGATTCAAAGAGCGAGTATGTTTGCTTGGTATCAATCTGGATGATACGCTCTAACACCAGCGAATACAGATCGGCCTCCGACCGTTGCTCCAAAGGCATCTCACTGTTGAGTTTATTGAGAGCACCTCGCGACAAATTGGCCTGCAACACCTGAATCAATTCTTCCTTGGTGAATTGTTCGATCGGTTTCTCGCTGATGGTGAGCGGATCTTTCTTGAACTCATAAGCGATGTAGCCAAACGAGCCATCTATAATGTCCAGCAAGAGCGCCGTGAGGCTGATAACGGCAATCAGCAAGGAGAGCAAAAATAGATTCTGCCAGATCCAGGCCTTGCGGTAGCGCGCTTGGATGAAACGCTGCAGTTCAGTCTCTTCAGGATAAACATAGTGGTACATAGGCTCACTCGTACTGCTCGCGGAAGCGCTTTACAATCCACTGGCTAAGCAAATTCAAGACCAAGGTCACGAGGAAGAGCATTAGAGCGATCGCAAATAGACTATTGTAATCAATCGAATTGTAGGAAAGATCACCGCCGCTGATACGGGCAATGTGAGCCGTCATGGTCTCGGCCGCTTCCAAGGGATTGAAGGTAAATTTCGAAGTGGCACCGGAAGCGATCGCTACGATCATGGTCTCACCCACCGCACGAGAGACGCCGACAATGATCGCTGCGCCGATCCCCGAAAAGGCGGCCGGCACCACTACCTGTAAGGCGGCCTCAAACCGCGTGGACCCCAAAGCGTATGCAGCTTCGCGCAGCGAATTGGGAACAGCGTTTAGGGCATCCTCGCTCATGGACGACATCAGCGGCAAGATCATGATCCCCATCACCAGGCCGGCCGAGAGCATGTTGTACACCCCGATTTGATTACCCACCACGGATCGCAAAAGCGGGGTAACGAACATCAGCGCAAAATACCCATAAACCACAGTAGGAATGCCGGCCAAGATCTCCAAGATCGGCTTCAAGATAGACCGAACCCGCAGACTAGCATATTCGCTCAGATAAATAGCTGCGCTCAGCCCCAACGGAACAGCGACCGCCAGAGCAATAACGCTGGTCGTCAAGGTGGCACTAACTAAAGCCCAGATGCCAAACTCCCCGATCGCCGGCGCCCATTTCGTGCTTCCCAGAAATTCTGCCAGTGTGACTTCGGGATCCTCAAAGAAGAGCAACGCTTCATTGCCCAAGACAAACACGATGCTAAGCGTGATAAAAATGGTCAAGACCCCTACCAAAAACAACACTCCTTCGATCGCCTGCTCCTTGAAGCGCATTTTTTTCTGCAAGTTCATCAGACGAAAGGTGGTAGGAGGGGCAACAGATTTCACTTCAAGTTCCATGGTTCTTACCTCTCCTCGTGAACGAGTTTGTTGCGACCATCGAGCTGTTCTCTTACGCTGGCCGTTGCCTATTCGAAGAAGTGCTACCGAAATTCAACTTCAGGTCTGCTCGCGTTCTCGAACAGTTTGTGAAACAACACGCGATTAAAATATACCATACCATCAAAGTGACAAACGCGCAACTCAGCGAAGTCCAAACGCCGCAAGGGCAAACAGGGTAAAGAAGCTCCTCGCGTCTGAGCCGAACGCTGCAAATGCTTATTCGGAATAGCAAGGCCGTTTTTTCGAGGACCGGCCTAGGAGGAAAAGGGGCTGGCCCCACCCCTGTTATGGAGAGGCCAGCCCGAGTGATCATGCCCGAACTCACTGACCGAGCATCGCAGCGTACCACGCACCCCAGGCGGCGTGCAAGCTAGGGGCCGGGAAGTACCCTACATCCAGGATCTCGTCGTTCACCCGCTGCAAGTAGAAGGCGATGAAAGCAGCTACCTGAGGCTTCTCCCGCATGATCCCTGCATCGCTATACAGGAACAGCGGCCGCGAAAGCGGATAGGTGCCCGCATCCACGTTCTCCTTGGTCGCTTCCACCCCGTTCACCGCAATCGCTTTCAGCTTGTCCGTGTTCTCCTGGTAGTAGGCATAGCCAAAGTACCCAATCGCATACTTATCCCCAGCAATGCCTTGCACCAGCACGTTATCGTCTTCCGAGAACTGCGCCCCCTCCAGCCCCAACAACGCTGCTTTGGCGCCTTTGACGTCATCCTTCCCTTCCGCCGTCTTCACTACCTTCGCTACCACTGCCTCGATGAAGTAGTCGAACGTCCCCGAGTCCGCCCCAGGCGAGTACACCTTGATCGGCTCCGCCGGGAACGCCGGGTCTACCTCCTTCCAGGTCTTCACCTGGCCCGAGAAAATCTTCCCCAGCTGCTCGACGCTCAGGCCGCTCACAAAGTCGTTCTGCGCCGATACCACCACCGCCAGCGCATCCGTCCCTATGCGAAACTCCAACGGCTTGCGCCCGATCGCCACACATTGCTCGACCTCGCTGCTCTTGATCTTGCGCGAAGCGTTCGCAATGTCGGTCTCGCCGGCCTTGCAGAACCGCTCAAACCCAGCGCCAGTGCCGATGCTATCAATCGTGATCTGCCCGTTGTATCCCTCTTGCTGGAACAGCTCTGCTAGTCGCTCCGACAACGGGAACACCGTCGAAGAACCAGCCGTGATAATGTCGCCCGTCACGGCGTCCGGATTAATCGTCACCTCCTGGGTGGACAGCCACGCACCCCAGGCGGCGTGCAAGCTAGGGGCCGGGAAGTACCCTACATCCAGGATCTCGTCGTTCACCCGCTGCAAGTAGAAGGCGATGAAAGCAGCTACCTGAGGCTTCTCCCGCATGATCCCTGCATCGCTATACAGGAACAGCGGCCGCGAAAGCGGATAGGTGCCCGCATCCACGTTCTCCTTGGTCGCTTCCACCCCGTTCACCGCAATCGCTTTCAGCTTGTCCGTGTTCTCCTGGTAGTAGGCATAGCCAAAGTACCCAATCGCATACTTATCCCCAGCAATGCCTTGCACCAGCACGTTATCGTCTTCCGAGAACTGCGCCCCCTCCAGCCCCAACAACGCTGCTTTGGCGCCTTTGACGTCATCCTTCCCTTCCGCCGTCTTCACTACCTTCGCTACCACTGCCTCGATGAAGTAGTCGAACGTCCCCGAGTCCGCCCCAGGCGAGTACACCTTGATCGGCTCCGCCGGGAACGCCGGGTCTACCTCCTTCCAGGTCTTCACCTGGCCCGAGAAAATCTTCCCCAGCTGCTCGACGCTCAGGCCGCTCACAAAGTCGTTCTGCGCCGATACCACCACCGCCAGCGCATCCGTCCCTATGCGAAACTCCAACGGCTTGCGCCCGATCGCCACACATTGCTCGACCTCGCTGCTCTTGATCTTGCGCGAAGCGTTCGCAATGTCGGTCTCGCCGGCCTTGCAGAACCGCTCAAACCCAGCGCCAGTGCCGATGCTATCAATCGTGATCTGCCCGTTGTATCCCTCTTGCTGGAACAGCTCTGCTAGTCGCTCCGACAACGGGAACACCGTCGAAGAACCAGCCGTGATAATGTCGCCCGTCACCGAGGCAGGTTCAGGGATTTCTGGCAGCACG
This sequence comes from uncultured Anaerolineae bacterium, assembly GCA_937120535.1. Taxonomy (GTDB): domain Bacteria; phylum Chloroflexota; class Anaerolineae; order Anaerolineales; family Villigracilaceae; genus Denitrolinea. The sequence goes on along the minus strand of CAKZJX010000009.1, from coordinate 24,307 downwards.
ATAGGCTGAGGCACCTCAGTGGCCGTCGGCATGGGCGCCTGGGTCGGAGCCAAAGTTGCCGTCGGTTGCTTCACAGGAGCACTGGTTGCCGTCGGTGCCGGCGTTGCTGCAGGCGCACAAGCGGCCAGCACCATGGCCAATGCCACAAAAAAAACGAACGAATATCGGACTGCTTTGGTCATTCCTTTCTTCTCCTTCCAAAGTGATTCAGCATTTCAGCACATGGATATTATCAGTGTGCTCTTAATGCGAACAAAAATCCAAGTTAACGTCATGTAAACATACAGTTAACGAAACCTCCCGCCGACAGCGGTGGGAAGCGATCCAAGGCCCCATCGTGACGATCAGGGATAATCTGGAAACCCCCAAGTGTTCAAGTCGCTGAGAGCGCGATACGCCGTCAGATCCAACTGCAACGGTGTAACCGAGATGTACCCCTCGGCCAAAGCACCCACGTCGGTTCCGCGCTCCGGCACTCCAGTCGGTGCGTCGCCGCCGATCCAATAATACGGCCGGCCCCGTGGATCGGTCCGCTCGTCCAAGCGATTGTGATAGACGCGCAACCCCTGGCGAGTCATCATATACCCCTTGATTTGATCGGCCGGCAGGGCCGGCACATTCACGTTGAGCAAAATGCCGGCCGGCAGCCCATTCTTGATCAAGCGCTCCACCACCTCACGAGCGGCGCGCGCCGCCGGCCCATAGTCCGCATCCCCGATCTGTCCTTCCGGCACCTCCAGCGACACAGCCACGCCCGGCACCCCCATAATCACCGCTTCCATCGCCGCCGTGACCGTGCCCGAATACGTCACATCGTATCCCAAATTGGCCCCATAGTTGATCCCGGAAACGACCAGGTCGAACGTCTCCTTGAAATACCCCAGCAAGGCCAGCGCCACACAATCTGAAGGCGCGCCGTCGCTAGCAAATGCCGTAGACCCATCGGCCAGGCGATACTCGCGAACGCGCAGCGCCCGATCCAGCGTTTTCACGTGTCCTCCACCCGACCAGTTGCGTTCAGGCGCCAGAACGCTCACTCGTCCCACCTTGTGCATCTCCTGGGCCAGCGCCAACAACCCAGCCGATAGAATCCCATCATCGTTTGTGACCAAAATGTGCTTCTGCATAGAAAATAGTGTATCCTAAAATCGTTACTTCGTCCACCGTACCCCGCCAACATTGAAACCAGGCTCTGGCGAACGATAGGCAAAACCTGCCCATCAATGTGCAAAGGCGCGCTGGCCCCTGCTCGGCGGATCAAAACAACGACCGCCGCTCATGACTTCGTCTCCCCTATTCATGATGGTTGCTTCGGCCACCCCTGCTGTAGAGGCCGAACCCCTCCAAACGCCTTCACCTTGCTACCCTACCCCCAAACGAAAAATGAACATACTGAACACCTAGCCTAACCCGATCGCCATCCCCAAACGAGCGGACAAGCTTCCCAAATAGCCAAACAACCAACTTCCCAAGATCTGAAACACACTCCACTCCTCTCGACGATGAGCCACAGTCTGGCGGGCACGCAGAGCAGCCAACAAATCGGCCGCCGTATGGCCGGGGAACTCGGTGGCCCCCAGTCCAATGGCCGCCGTCACATGAGCATCGCTGTTTCCCACCGAAGCCAAGTTCAACCCGCTGGTGAGTAATCGCGCCGTAGCGATGCCCATTCGATCCAACGCCGTAGCATTATAGGCCTCAACCCCAACCAACGTATCGGCCACCCCTGGATGCAACAGCGCCTTCACCAACGTCGGCACGGCGACACTACGCATCCCCAAGCCACGAGCCTGAGGGTGGGGGACAATGCACACCCCCCCTCGTTCACGGACGGCCAACACCGTCTCGATCAGCGAACGGCCAGGGGCGATGCGCTCCCACACCGAGAGCGCCAACAGGTCACCATCTGCTGTACTGATCTCGATCCCGGGGATCACCTCAATCCCATAAACAGGCGCCAAGTCCAAGGCCAACCGAGCACCTTCAACCACATCATGATCGGTGATGGCAATCACATCCAAGCCGACCTGACGAGCGCGCTGCAACACGGCCGGCACCGATGCGGTGCCGTCAAAGCTATAGATGGTGTGAACGTGCAAGTCTGCTAGTCCCATATGTTTACTCCGTTTCCTTCGGAGCAACTATAGCAAGCCTGTGTTAAGGAATCGTCAAGCGCTCATTAAGATTTGGATTCGTTCCTGTTAAACGCAACTGCCCGCCTGATTAAGCGGGCAGCGGCCGTATGGCCGGGGAGGAGGAGAGGAGAACAACTATCCCTTGCGCTTGAGCAAGACCTCGCGGCGCTTTTGCACAATGTCCACACCGAACACAACCACCATTGCTAGAAGAGTAAGTGCTAAAAACACTGTCATGCTGGTCTCCATTCTGCGTCAACGACATTCTACTCCCGATCAGCGAACGCTACTTTATCAAAACGTTAACATTTTGTTAGATTCTCTTGCTGCATGCTATCGCTCTATGCTGTCTTGCCCTCCTCATCAAGCGCCTGAAGAACGATCAACCTTTACACGCCCTTAACAGCTTCTTCCTCCCCTCTTAACGCTCCCTTGATTAAATTATGATAACGACACGAATCTGCCTACCCCTAGCGGGTGTTCACTCTCCCAAAGCCACTCTCTCGCCCACAGCGTCTCGCCCGCCTGGAACTCCTTATGGCCCATTTCCCCTACTTCCCTCAGCACCTCCCCTGCTTGTGCGGCGCCACCCTGATAGATGATCTCGCCGGCCCAATCGCCTACCGTTTTCGACGCCTCTTAGCCGACCCCCCAGAGCGGACGAACGCTTCTCAGCCCGAAGCTACTCCTCTCGACGCCCATCGCCTGAACGGGCTAGCTGCGCTCCTCGTTCTAGCCCAAGAGCTAGAACAACTGGAGCACCAGCTGCAAGCCCTGCTGCCGGCGCCCTCGCCCTCCGAGACCACCTTGCTGGCCGATCTCAACCTCATGGCGCAGCGCGTCTTCTCCTTGCTGCAAGAAGCCTTCGCTGCCTTCCTGGAACGGGATCCAGAGTCCCCCCACCGATTGGCCTACCATCTCCAGCAGCTTGACTCCCTCTTCCACATCATCTACTACAGTGCCTTGGACCTGGTGAGCGAGAACCAAACAGGCGATGAGGAACGCTTGTCCCTCATCCTCAGGCTAGCACGCCATCTGACCTACGTCGCCCACTGCGCAGCGGCCATCTGCTGCTCGGCATCGGCTGATTCGGCTGCCAGCCATGACCCTCTCCTCCCCTAGCCAGCCATCCTCAGCGCAAGACGCCCTGCTAAAAGCCAACCCGAACTTGGGAAGATAGGGAGGGCATCTCCTGCCGCTAACCGATCTGCGGTGTGACCCCAGCAAATTCACGCCGTTTTTTGCTTGCTTGTCTAGGCGCCAGTGGCCGGCCATCTCCAAAGCGCAAGCGCCCCTGGACCACTCTCTCGGCTCGCCATCCCAGCGGAAAAGGATAGCGTATAATTGATACATGCAACGAATCGCTGCTGTTGACATTGGATCAAACGCGATCCGCATGGTGATCGGCGAGACGGAAAAGCCTGATCACGTGCGCGTCCTGGAAAACATTCGCCTCCCCGTCCGCCTGGGAGCAGACGCCTTCACCCTAGGCCGATTGAGCGAAGCAACCATCCAAAAAGCCGTTGAAGCATTCCTTTTCTTTCGCAAAGCGGCCGATGCCATGGGAGTTTCTGCCATTCGTGCAGTAGCTACCAGTGCTATGCGCGAATCGGCCAATAGCGACATCCTGATCGATCGCATCCTGCGCGCTACTGGAATCGAGATTGAAATTATCAGCGGAGAAGAGGAAGCCGAGCTGATTCACCTGGCCGTCAGCCATGCGGTGGACCTGGGGGAGAAGCGTGCTGTGCTGATCGATATCGGTGGCGGCAGCGTGGAAGTCACCATTTCAGAAGACGGGCAGATCCTGTCCACCGAAAGCTACAACATGGGCACCGTGCGCCTGCTCAACAAACTGGACCAGCAGAACGACACTGTCTCAGCGCGCCGGCCCTTCCATCTCCTCGTGCGCGAATATGCCGAAGCCGCCCGTCGTCGCATCGAGCGGGACATCGGCTCGCGCAAAATCCACCTATGCATCGGCACTGGCGGCAACGTCGAAGAACTGGGACGCCTGCGCTCAAAACTCTTCGAACGCAGCGACAAAGCCATCTCGCTCGGCGAACTGCAGGACCTGATCGAAAAACTAAGCAAACTCACCGTGGAACAGCGCATCCGCAAATACGAGTTGCGTCCCGATCGCGCCGACGTCATCTTGCCGGCGGCCATCGTCTTGCAGATCATCGCCCGCGAAGCACGCGTCCATCAGATTCTGATCCCCAAAGTCGGCCTGAAAGACGGCGTGCTCCATCAAATGGCTCGCATCATGGGCGGCCAAAAATTCCTGGACCGAAAACAAGTGTGGCAATCGGCGCTGGGCATGGGCGAAAAATACCAATATGACGCCAGACACGCCCACCTCACTGCCCGCCTGGCCGCCCAACTGTTCGATCAGACCCTGCCGCTCCACAACCTCAACGACGAAGAACGGTTACTCCTAGAAGTGGCCTCCCTGCTGCACGACATCGGTCACTTTATCAGCACCATCGACCACGAAAAACACAGCTACTACGTCCTAAAGGCCCACCGTCTGATCGGGTTGAACGACCGCCAACAAGCCATCGTCGCCAATCTGGCCTACTACCATCGTAAACACACCCCAAGCCTGGACGAAGAACACTTCCGAATCCTCTCCCCCAAAGATCGGCTGACCGTGCTCCGCCTGGAAGCCCTGCTTCGCTTGGCCGACAGCATGGATGTCAGTCACACCGGACGCGTTCACAGTGTCTCGATGCAGCATACCGCCCAGGGTTGGCGGCTTTCCTTGCACGGTGAAGGCGACTTTATGCTCGAACGCTGGGCGCTGCAGAAGCGGAAGGCCTTGTTTGAGGAGGTGTACGGCGTGAAATTGGAGATTCGATAATTGTTAGCGCTGTCTACGGCAACGTCGGAGCCGCTCTTTTCGCCCAGGCTTGGCGAAGGCCGGCCTCACTGCCGTTGATGGCCCTCTCGCCACAGGAAGGAGATAGCTATGGTCCAACCCAATCCCTTGCTACACGCTCTGAGCAAGTGCCTAGACACCTTTCGCGCCGAATTCAAAGCCTGCCGGCGCAACTTCTCGGAGGAAGCCGTCCACGACTTGCGTGTGGCCTCGCGTCGCTTGTTAGCCGTCCTAGACATGGCGCGCACCTTCGCCCCCTCGCCTGAGCTTCAAAAAACGCGTCGCGCCTTCAAGCGCTTTTTGGATAGCCTGGACGAGCTACGTGACGTCCAAGTCCAGCTGGCGGATGGCGCCGAACTGTTGCAAGAGCTTCCCCAGGCCGAACCCCTGCTCCAACGCCTGAAACGACAGGAGAAAAAACTGCTGCGCCAGGCCGAGGGCGAGCTGACCCGCTCGCTCCTGGCCAAATTGAGCAAGCGCATCGAGCGGTTGTACGAGTCGCTCGAGGCTGGCCTCCCTGCGCGAGGGTTCCGAAAGCGACTCGTCGCCGCCGTGGACCAGGCCTTCGAACGCGCCCAGCAGGCCTATCAGCAACTCGATCCAAGCGACGCCGCATCCATTCATCGCCTGCGCATCGCCTTCAAAAAATTCCGCTATGTGGTAGAGATTGCCCGTCCTGCCTTGCGTGGTCATCCCGAGGAGCTGATGAAAGCCATGCACGATTACCAGAGCAAGATGGGCGAGGTGCAGGACGTAGAAGTGCTCCTGCAGATGGTGAACGACTTTGCCGAGCGCTATCCTGAACACGACATGCTGCCGGTGCGCGCCGCCCTGGAACAACATCGCTCGGCGCGCATCACCGAATTCATGAACGTGCGAGAGACCTTGTTCACCTTCTGGCGATCCCAACCCGATCAACCCTTCCCATGGGAGCCCCCCCAGCCACCCCTCCAGGAGAACGCCGATGAGACTGTACATCATCCGACACGCCATCGCCGCGCCGGCCGAGGAGACCGGCGCCGAAGCCGACAGCCAACGCCCGCTTACCCCGAAGGGGCGCAAGAAGATGGTTCGCATCGCCCGCGGACTGCGGGAGCTGGAAAAGCGGCTCGACCTGATCCTCACCAGCCCTTACCTGCGAGCCATCCAGACGGCGGAGATCCTCCGCCAAACCTATGACCTCGACCCGGCCAAGGTGATCTCCACCGAGCATCTGATCCCTATGGGTTTTCCCGATCAACTGATCGAAGAAATTCAAACCCGATACACCGAGGCGCAGCACATTGCCCTGGTCGGGCATGAACCCTACCTGAGCGAATTGGTCTCCTTATTGACCACCGGCGAGCCCCATCTGGCGTTGACCTTGAAGAAAGGCGGCGTGTGCCGGCTCTCCGTAGACGCTTTGCACTACGAACGCTGCGCTACGCTGGATTGGGCGCTCTTCCCGTCCCATCTGATCAAAATCGGCAAGAAGGCATGAGTCCCCCCGATCCAAAAGAGATCGTCCCCTTAGATCCCTCGTTGTATATCAACCGCGAACTCAGCCTGCTCGAATTCCAAGCGCGAGTGTTGGAAGAAGCCGATGATGAACGCAATCCCCTGCTGGAGCGGGTCAAGTTCCTCTCCATCTTCGGCTCAAACATGGACGAGTTCTTCATGGTGCGCGTCTCGGGCCTGCTCAAACAAGTAGAAGCCCAAGTGCTCGACCTCTCCCCTGACGGCCTAACTCCGCGCCAACAGCTGGCCTCCATTCGCAAACGCGCTACCGAATTGTTCGACCAAGCCACCCGCCTCTTCAACCGCAAACTCGTTCCCCAACTGGACAAGCACGGCATTCACATCCTACACTACAAAAAACTCAGCCCCTCCCAGAAAGAAAGGGTGGATATCCGCTTTCGCGAGATGATCTTCCCCATTCTCACGCCTCTCGCCCTAGACTCCGGCCACCCCTTTCCCCACATCTCGAATCTCAGCCTGAACCTAGCCGTGGTGATTCGCGACCGCAAGGGGCAAGAACGCTTCGCCCGCGTCAAGGTCCCCAATACTTTGCCGCGCTTGTTGCCGGTCAAACGCTCTTCAGGCAGCACACGAAGGGATGGCACGGTGGCCCACCACCATTACTTCGTCTGGCTAGAAGAGGTGATCGCCGCCAATGCTGAATTGCTCTTCCCAGGCATGGATGTCATCGCTGTTCACCCTTTCCGCGTGATCCGCGATGCCGACATCGAAATTCAAGAGATCGAGGCCGACGACCTACTGGAGAGCATTCAGCAGAGCCTGCGGCGGCGCAAGTTTGGCTCGGTGGTCCAAGTGGCGGTCTGTGACTCCATGCCGCAATCCATCCGAGACCTGCTGATTGAAAACCTGGAAATCGAACCGAGCAATATATTCGTACAGTCCTTTCCCCTAGGGCTAGCTGCCTTGATGCAACTCTATCAGATCGAGCGGCATGATCTGAAATTTCCCCCCTACAAACCTCATCTACCCAAATCGTTCCGCAACTTATCGGCAACCGAGGATGTGTTTGCTGCCATCCGCCAACAGAACATCCTGCTTCATCACCCCTACGATTCGTTTATGCCGGTGGTCGGGCTCTTGAGCGCTGCAGCGCGCGACCCGCATGTGCTGGCCATCAAGCAGACTCTCTACCGCGTGGGAAAGGACTCGCCCGTGGTGGAGGCCTTGCTCGAGGCCGTTGAGCGCGGCAAGCAAGTGGCCGTGTTGGTGGAGCTGAAGGCCCGCTTCGATGAGGAGAGCAACATCGGTTGGGCGCGCAAGTTGGAGCAGGCCGGTGTGCACGTGGTGTACGGATTGGTGGGACTCAAGACCCACTGCAAGATCGCTATGGTGGTGCGCCAAGAAGGAGACGGCATCCGCCGTTATGTGCATCTGGCCAGCGGCAACTACAACGCAGTGACCAGCGCCATCTATGAAGACATCGGCTTGTTTACCTGCGATGAGGCGATCGGCGCCGACGCCACCGACTTGTTCAATTTTTTGACCGGCTACTCGGCTATTCGGAATTATCGCAAGTTGTTGGTAGCGCCGGTGAACCTACGACAGCGCTTGGAGGCCTTGATCTGGCGCGAGATCGAGCACGCTAAAAAGGGCGAGAAAGCCCATCTGATCCTGAAGACCAACGCCCTGGTAGATCCCCAGATCATCGCCTTGCTCTACACCGCTTCTCAGGCTGGCGTGCGCGTGGATGTGCTGGCGCGCGGTATGTGCTGCTTGCGTCCTGGCATAGAAGGCGTCAGCGAGTCGATCCGCGTGATCAGCATCGTAGGGCGTTTTTTGGAACACAGCCGCATCTATTACTTCTGGAACGGGGGGCACGAAGAGATGTACGTGGGCAGCGCTGATCTGATGCCGCGCAATTTGAACCATCGCGTAGAAGTGCTCTTTCCAATCGAAGACGCAGTCCACCTGCGCCATCTACGCGACAAAGTGCTGGAAGCCTACTTGAACGACAACCTACGGGCTCGCTTGATGCAGCCCGATGGCCTCTACCTGCGCTTGCATCCCCAGGGCGATGAACCGCCGCTGGACGTCCAGCAATGGTTGATGGAGCACCGCAATCAATTGAGCGCCCGATTGCTCGAGAAGGAAAAGAAGAGAACCAAGAAGCACTCCTAAGCCGGCCCTGCGCCGGCCTTTGAAGGCCGATGGAGGCGAGCCGTTAGGCTGTTGCTGTGTCCGAGTCGCCGTCGTGTAAGGCATCGTGGAGGGCGGCGATGTGGGCGGGGGTAGTGCCACAGCAGCCGCCCACAATGCGGGCAGGCCAGCGCCGGGCATACTCGCAGTAGGCCTGGGGATGCACAGCATCGGTGTTGATCCAGCCGACCTGATCATCGGCATAGCCGATGTTGCCGTAGGCAATCAGGGGGAAATCGGGCGGGCAGGCAGCCCGCAGTTCGGCCAGGCCGCGGTGTAGGTCGGGCGTGGGAGCGCAGTTCACGCCCAGGGCCGCCACCCGCAGGGGAAGCAGTTGGCGCGCCGCATCGCGCAGGCTTTCGCCGGAGAGGATCCGACCATTGCGATCGCAAACGAAGCTGACCACCACCGGCAAGCCGGTCTCTACCGCTAAGCAAGCGATGACGCGGGCTTCGCGCAGGGTGTTGATGGTCTCAATCATGAACAGGTCGACGCCGGCCCGCGCCAGGTGTTGCACGCGCTCGGCATGTTCGTCGTAAAGCTCTTGGTCCGAAGGGACGAGATCGGGGCGGTAGCAATCTTCGAGGGTGGAGATCGAGCCGGCGAGGAAGCGCGGCCGCTCGGCGGGGACGTTGACCAAGGCGGTGCGGGCGATTTCGACAGCACGACGGGTGAGTTCCAGGGCAAGGCCGGCCCGGCCGCTCGGCGCTAGGGCGCGGCGATGGGTGCGAAAGGTGTTGGTGGTCAGGATCTCGGCGCCGGCCCGCAAGTAGTCCTCGTGAATCTGCAGTAAGATGCGCTGGCCCTCCTCGGTCAATAGGGCGTTGGCCGACCAGAGAGGCAAACCAGTATCTACACCGCGGCGGTTGAGCTCGGTGCCAGTAGCCCCGTCTAGCAACAGCGGGCCGCCGTGTTGCAATCGTTCGAGAAAGGTGGTCATAGGCCTCTCACATCAGAAACACTTCTACCCACTCGCCGGCGCTCACGCCGGTGGCATCGGCAGGGATACGCAATAGGCCATCGGCTTGCACCAGGGTGAAGATCAGGTTCGATTTGCCGAAGATGGGTTCGGCGCGCCAGGAACGGCCGGCAGCACCGCTCGCCTCGGAGGACGGCTCTTCCACCAGGCGCACGGGCCACCAGTCTTCACGGCCGGCCTGGGAGGGTAGGTTGACCGCCAAGCGCGCCATCACCAGCGGGCGTGGGCGCGGAACCAGGCCAAGCAACCATTCGATCACCGGAACCACCAGCAGATAGCCGTTCACCAGGGCGCTGACCGGGTTGCCGGGCAGACCGATCACCGCTTTGCCACCGGCTACCCCCAGGATGGTCGGTTTGCCCGGGCGGGTGTTGATACCGTGCACCAGCACGCCCGGTGCTCCGAGCGAATCGATCACCGCGGCAGTCATGTCGCGGGTGGAAGCCGAAGAGCCGGCGGTGATCACCACGGCATCGCATTCGTCGAGGGCTCGACGGGCGCAGGCTTGGAGGGCAGCAAAGTCGTCGGGGACGATGCCGTAGCGCACCGCTTCGCCGCCAGCACGCTGCACCAAGACCGAGAGGGAGTAGGCGTTGATGTCGCGGATTTTGCCCGGGGCGGTGGGTTGTTCGGGATCGATCACCTCGTCGCCGCTGGAGATCAGGCCGAGGCGCGGCGGCCGGACGACCGCCAGGCGGGTGATGCCCAGGGCCATTAAACCGCCAATCTCGGCCTCGCGCAACCGCACGCCGCGCGAGATCACCACTTGTCCCTGTTGGACGTCTTCGCCAAGGTGGATCACATTCTCGCCCACTGCCACAGGGCGCAAGACTTCGATCTCAGCCGAAACCGCTCCATCGGCATAGGGGGAAATGGTCTGGGTGTATTCCAGCATGACGACCGCATCGGCGCCGGCCGGCAGCATGCCGCCGGTGTGGATCAGGGCGCATTGGCCAGGCCCCAGGGTGAACTCCGGAGCAGCCCCCATGGGGACTTCGCCGATCCGAGTTAGGTAGGCCGGCAGGGACTCGCTGGCGCCGAAGGTGTCGGCAGCGCGCACAGCATAGCCGTCTGCGCTCGAGCGAGGAAATTCGGGCAGGGGATGAGGGGCACGCACGTCGTCGGCAGTGACCCGGCCCAGGGCGTGGCTGGCGTCGATCGTCTGGGAATCCGCTAGGGGTCCCGCAAGATGCGAGAGGAGGAGGGTGCGAGCTTCATCGGGAGGGAGAAGGGTTAGGAATTCGGGCATGGTTGATCGGGAAGGAAGGTTCTGTGAGTTAAGTTTATCGCAAGAAGAACGATAGGGTGAGCAGGTAAATGGTAAGGGCCGGCAAGGTAGCCGCTAGTAGGGTGAGCGGCTTCCAGAGCGGGCGCGCGCCAAGGCCGATGTTGCGCAGGAGGAGGATCTGCCAGAGGGCAAAGGGGAGTGCCAGCAGGGCCGGCCAGAGCAGGGCCAGCGAGAGGCCTTGTAAGGAGGCGCCGGCTATCAGCACGAAGGCCATCCCCAGCAGGAGATGGTGCAGGCGGAGGACGCGCTGCCAGCCCAGACGGGTGAGCAGGGTCTGGCGTTCGTATTTGAGGTCGTCGGCAAAGGTGGTGAAATCCAACACCAGAAGGTAGGCCAGGATGAGCGCTGTGATCGGCAGGGCTAAGATGGGCATGAGGCGATGGAATTGGCCGGTTTGTAGAACGAACGCCAGGAGAGGAGCGATGTAGCCGATGTGTAGGGCCAGCAACAGTTCGCCAAAGCCGCGACGGGCCAGGCGAAGGGGGGGCACGCTGTGGGCAAAGACGATCAGCAGGGACAGCCCGATCCCCATCAGCACGGCCGGCGAGAGCCGCTTGGCCAGGTGAAGCAGGTAGACGATGCTGGCTGCAAAGGTCAGGAGGGCAATGGAGAGAAGCAGGAGCCGATGGCGCAGGAGGATTCGCTCGGCGGGAGATGAATCAAAGGGCAGGGATTCGTTGGCAGGCCGAAAGACTTCGGCCAGCAGGTTGAGGCTGGTGTGGGCCGCCGCCAAGCCGAGCAGGCCAAGGAGGAAGGCGGAGGCCGAGAAGGGGGCGCCTAGATAATCGGCAATGGCTACACCCAGGGTGTAGGCCAGGGTGAGAAACAGCAGGTGAAGGGGACGAGCCAGTTTGAGGTAGATCACAGCTCAGGCCTTGTGCAGGGCGTGTTTGATATCTCGCCAGTGGAGGTGGGCGTGGACCGAGAGCAGTTGGATCATTTTGCGCAGGGCGGTCTGGCCGAGGAAGGGATGGCGGCCAGTGCGTTCTAGGTCGTGCTCGGTCAGGGTTTGTACCCATGCTACGGTGTTGGCGCGCACCGTCCAAAAGGCTTCTAGGAGTTCGGCAGGGGTGAGGTGGGCGGCCTCGGCTTGGTGTTGGGCGTTGCGTTCGTCGATCGAGAAATTGGGCGGGACGCCCGGATGGCCTTGACGGATGTGCTCGAAGAGGGCCGCCAGGTCGCGTTCGGAGGCTACCAGATGGGCCAGGATGTGTCGCACGGTCCAGGAGGGTTCGCCCGGGTAGACGATGGTCTGCCAGTCGGCTTCGGTGAGGGTTTGGAAGAAGGCGAGTAGGCGTCCGCCTTCGGTGAGGAGTTTTTGGTGCATGGTAGGGGTCAGTGGCTAGCGGCGAGGGGTTAGAGGAGGGAGTAGCCGCCATCTACGACGATGGTCTGGCCGGTGATGTATTGGTTGCGGATGAGGAATTCGAGGGTCGAGGTGATCTCGTCGGGGCGGGCCGGCCGGCGCAGAGGGATGCGGTTCACCAGGCGTTTCCACTCCTGATAGCTGACCACGTCAGAGTGGAAGACCAAGCCCGGAGCGATGGCGTTGACCCGAATGGACGGGGCGAAGGCGCGCGCCAAAAGGCGGGTGAGGGCTTCGAGGCCGGCCTTGCTGACCGAATAGGCGGAGAAACGGGTCCAGGCCTTTTGGGCACCTACGTCGCTCACGTTGACGATCAGGCTGCCTTCAGGCATGATGCGTGCGGCAGCTTGGGCCAGCAGGAACGGGGCGCGCAGGTTGACGTCTAGGGTGAGGTCCCAATCCGAGAGGGACAGATCGTGGGGACGGGCGGCAGAGATCACCGCTGCCGAGTTGACCAGCACGGTCATCGGTTCGGGCAACTCTCGAACGCGGCGCATGAGGTGGTCGATCTCGGCCGGCTGAGATAGGTCGGCGCGCAGCAGATACACGGGCACGCCGACACCGTACAGGATCTCAGCGGTCGCTTGAGCCTGGGATTCGGAGGCGTGGTAGTGTAGGCCCACGGCAAAGCCCATGCAGGCCAGGGAGAGGGCAAATTCGCGGCCGAGTCGTCGGGCACCGCCAGTGACGAGGGCGAGAGGGCGAGTCATCGGATCACCTTTCAAGCAGGTCTAAGAGGTGCACAACGTTGGATGACGTCGTAAATCATCTTGGGCGAGGTCGCCACGCGAAAGTGCCAGCGTCCAAAGGCACAATAGGCGTAAAAGGAGGTATGCTCGGCCTTGCCGGCCCAGGTCAGCTGCGGGTCCAGGTGGGGATCGTAGGCGTAGGTCTTCTTGTGCTGGCCGGTATCGGGATCGGTCTCGGGGGTCACCCGGCCGGCGGGCGGGTTGTTGACCTGCTCCTCATTGCAGCGCTCATAGGCTTTGATCGGGCATTTCTGGTTACTACTCTTCTCTTGTTGCGACATAGGTACTCCTGCTGGACAACCGATAAGGGGTGCAGAGACTTTGGTAGTATATTCTAGCCGATAAACCGCTCAGGCTAGCGTACAATTTCCTGAGGAATCTTAAACCCCCTGAACCCTGTTTCAGGCGCCAAAAAACCGTCAATCAAGAGGGGAGCGGCGGCCGTCAACATAGGACAACGAATAGGGTACGGGGGCACATTCGCTCATCCGTTCTCCCATTCGTTGACGGTACTTCCCCACACGCCTTACGCCCCACGCCCTCACCCACTGTCCACTGTCCACCGCCCACTGATCACTGACTGAAAACCGAACCATGCTCCCCTTCCTCCTCTCCCTCCTCACCTCCTACCTCAAAGCCCTCCTGGCGACTCCCCCCTGCTCGGCCCCCTGCTCGACCCCTTGAGTCGCGAAGCCGAGCGCGGACTCGCCGCCTACCTGCAGCGCGCCGGCCTCGACGAGAAAAACGAAGAAACGAACTTGCGAGCGGCCGGCCCACGCCTCGCGGCTCATCACGCTCTCCTCCCTTCTCCGCTGCTCTCGCGTTTAGCCTCTCCCCTCCCACTCCTCGACCAACCGTCCAAAAAACTCTTCCAAGAACTCCAGCCGTTTGGCGGCAATGGCGCGCGCAGTAGGCGTGAACAACCGCTTTGACACCCGGCGCAGCTTGAACAAATGCTCGTGATAAGCACTGTGCGGCTCTCCTTCCTCTTCCCGGCCGGTTTTCAGAAAGGTTTCCGAGGGGGGCCAATACCATGGCGTGCCAACCAGAGTGGCATAGGCAATCACACGCGCCGCTCCGATCGCTCCTAGCGCATCGAGTTTATCGGCGTCGAACAGAATCTTGGCTTCGAGGGACCTCGGCTGTTCATCGCCCCGAAAGCGATGCGCTCGAATGCAGTGTTGCACGGCCGCAATTCGCTCGGCCGGCCAACCTTCGGCGGCCAGCACTCGGCCGGCAAACTCGGCCGAAGCCAGATGATGCTCCGTGCGAGAGACCTGGCCGGCTGCGGCGCCCCTGGCATCGTGGAGCAGCGCTGCAGCGCGTACGATCTCCAAGTCGCCTCCTTCCGCTTGGGCCAGGCGCTCGGCCATTCGATAGACCCGCAGCACATGGTCGAAATCATGCATCGGGTCGGCGCAGCGATACCATCGGCGAGCTTGCTCGAAGGTGGGTATAGAGTCCCTCCTCCCTACTGGTTGGCCGGCTTCTCCATCGCCTCCTGGCGCAGCGCGTCGCTCCAACGCACCCCTTCACGGGCCAAGAAGTAGGCGCCGAGCGCCGTCGGCACGATCCACAACGCAATGTGCAACACCAGCGTATAGCCAGTGGCCAAGGCTTGGTCTACGCCGTAGGCTTGCAACACGGCGATCCCCGGCGTATCAAACGTCCCCACGTAACCGGGCGCCGATGGCAAGGTGGTCGCCAAATTCACGATCCCGTTCATCAACATCAACCCAAAGAACGATACTTCGAACGGGAAAGCATGCATCACAAACCAATATTTGCAAGTCTCCAGCAACCAGATCACCACCGAGGTCGCGAACACCATCCATACGTGGGCCGGCGAACGCAGCGATTCCAATCCCTGTAGGAAGGTGGTCATCATCCCGATCACTCGCTCTCGAAGCGGATAAGGGACGACGCGATCGATCAACAGCCTGCCGATGCCGGCCGCCTGTTGCGGAAACGATGCCGCCAGCAAAAAGATCGCTAAAGCTCCCACGAATCCCATCGTACCCCACACCGCCAGCGACTGAATGTCGCCGACAAATCCCGAAGCGCGATTCACCTGCGCCAGCTCGGGCAGGTTCAGGAACACAAACGCCAACATCACCACCCCATCGAAGACGCGTTCCACGATCACCGTTGCCAGCGAAGCCGAGATCGAAACCCCTTCCTTGCGCTTCAGCACCACTGTCCGCAACACCTCCCCCGCCCGAGCCGGATAAATATTGTTTCCTAGGTATCCGATGCATACCACAGGAAACATCTTGGCCGTCGAGATGGACTTGATCGGTTGCAACAGGTAATGCCAGCGCCAAGCTCGGGCCCACATGGCCAACAAATAGGCCAACACACCCGGTATCAGCCAGCCGTAGCGCGCCGTTTGTAACGCTTCCCAGAAGGCCAGCCAATCCAGGCCGCGCACCACCCAATACACAAAAACGAGGCTGATCGCCAGCCCCAACCAGAACTGCCATCGTTTCATGATGGCCATTGTACCAGAAGAACTGTCCGGCGTTTCCGTGCTAAAATTGCGGCCATGACTGGTCGTACCTTTCGCCGCCAATATCTCCTGTATCTGCCGGCGTTTTTCTTGGCGCTAGGATTGCGCCTGGCTCACCTGGGCGATCTGCCCCTCAACGATGTGGAGGCGCGCCTGGCGCTGGATGCCTTGCGCATCGCACGGGGGGAGGATGTGACCCTGAGTTCCCACGTCGCCTATACCCACCTCACAGCCCTGTTGTTCTTCGTCTTTGGAGACTCGGACGGCTTGGCCCGCTTCTGGCCGGCCCTGGCCGGCGTCGGCTTGGCCGTTGGGGCGCCTCTCCTCTTCCGTCGCTGGTTGCGCCCACGTCCAGCGCTGATCTTGAGCGTTCTGCTGGCCATCGAGCCCGGCCTGGTGGCCCTCTCCCGCCAAGCGGGCAGCCCCATCCTAGCGTTGACCTGCCTCTTGTTGGCAGTGGGCTTTTGGCTCCACCGCCGGCAAACGTGGAGCGGGATCTTCCTGGCCTTGGCCCTTCTTTCTGGCCCCTCCCTCTGGCATGGGCTGCTCGGTTTGACCCTAGCCGGCCTGCTGTTCCAGTTTACTGCCCTTCGACCGCCGGCGCCGGCCCAAACCGCTGAGGCCAAGCCCCCTGCTCCATCGCCTGCCCACTCCCCCTTGCGCCTAGCAGATTTCACCCCGCTGATCCTCCCAACCCTCGCCGCCCTCTTCTCCCTATCCACCCTGATGTTAATGGTGCCGCAGGGGTGGGGCGCCTGGGCCAATTCCTTGCCCGATTACCTGCGCGGCTGGATAGCGGAGGGGGGCGCGCCAGTAGGGCGCATCGGCCTGGCCCTAGGAGTATATCCCCTGCTTGGCTTGCTCTTTGCTGGGATCGCCATAGTCCGCGGCCTGCTTTGGGGGAGCCGCCGCACGCTCTTCCTGGCCCTGTGGGCGCTTGCTGCGATGCTAGTGACCCTGTTTTACCCGAGTCGCCAAGTGGCCGATCTGGCCTGGGCGCTCCTGCCGCTGTGGACGCTAGCTGCCTGCCAGCTGGCCCATGACCTGCGCCTCCCGTCCGAAGGTCGATGGGAAGCCGTTGGGGTAGCAACCTTGACCGTAGTGTTGAGCGCCCTTGCGTGGCTCAACTTCAACGCCTTGTATTGGACCCCCTTCCCTTCTGAACAGGCAACCCTGCGCCTGATCCTGTCCATCGGTGTGCTCCTCTTCCTAGTCGCCTTGCTGGTTCTAATCAGTCTGGGTTGGTCCAAACGAGTGGTGCAAGCGGGCGCCATTGCAGGCAGTAGCCTGATGCTTGGCTTGTATACCCTGGGCGCGGCTTGGGGCGCAGCCGGCCTGCGCGATCCCGGAGCTGTTGAACTCTGGCATCTGGCTCCGCCGGTGGCCCAGGCCAGGTTGGTGGCCCAAACCGCCGATCAGATCTCGGAATGGACGACTGGCCATGCTCATCGTCTGCCGATGGTGGTCTACGGTGTGGATTCCCCGGCCCTGCTATGGGCCTTGCGCCGCCATCGGCCGAGCGCGGTCTCGGTTCTCCTGCCTACCTCAGCGCCTGAGATGGTGCTCACGCCCCTGCAGCGCGAGTTGGGATTGGCGGCTGCCTATCGTGGCCAAGATTTTGCCTGGCGTCAGTCGCCCATTTGGGAAGTCTTTCCGTCCCATGTGTTTCGTTGGCTCACCTATCGCCATCTGCCGGTCACCTCGGAGGTCATCATCTTGTGGGTGCGTTCCGACTTAATGGTGGATGTCCAACCATCTCGACCGTGACATTTCGTTCGGAGGGTAAACGTTCAATCGGATGACCCCACCGTTGATTATTGCGATTGATGGCCCAGCCGCTTCGGGGAAGTCAACCATCGGCAAGCGGATCGCTGAACGACTGGGCTATTTGTTCTTCGATACCGGCGTGATGTACCGCGCCGTGACGTGGATGGCGCTCCAGAGCGGGATCGACCTGCACGACGAGGGGGCGTTAACGCGCCTTGCTGAGGAGACGCCGATCGAGGTCGCGCCCGCCTCGAGGTTCGATGGACGCGTCTGCGATGTCTTGGTGGGAGGGCGCGATATTACCTGGGAGACGCGTCGGCCCGAGGTGGATTCGCACGTCTCGTTAGTTTCTTCCTACTCGGGCGTGCGCCGCGCCCTGAGCGCCCAGCAACGTCGCATCGGCTTGCGCGGCTGCGTGGTGATGGCGGGACGCGATATTGGTACGGTAGTGTTGCCCGAAGCAGATTTGAAGGTTTACCTAGACGCTTCGGCCGAGGAACGGGCCCGCCGCCGCTACGTTGAGCTCGTCGCCCGCGGCGAACCAGCGGATTATCAGACGATCTTGACCGCCGTCCTCGAGCGGGATCGCATCGATTCGACCCGCGCGGTGGCCCCTCTGCGGCCGGCTGATGATGCTGTGATCATCAACACCGATGGCTTGACGGCCGATCAGGTGTTTGATCGGGTGTGGGCGTTGTGTCAAGATGATCCCCCGTAATGTTCAATCCCCGTCGTCGGCGCCTCCCAAGCCGGTGGCTTCGGTGTGGCGTCCGGAGTTGACGCACCTGCCAGAATATACTTGGGGTCGCAAGCTGGCGCGACGCATTCTATGGCGTCTGGCTCGCAGGATCATCCAGGCGCGGCTGCAGTTGAGCGTGTACGGTTTGGAGCATTTCCCGCGCCGCGGTCCAGGACTGATCGTGTTCAATCACCTGGGCGATGCCGACGTGGTGGTGATCCTCTCGCAACTGCCCACCCACGATGTGGATCCCTTGGCTTCTAGCCATCTGTACGACATTCCGGCCCTGCGTTGGGTGGCTCAGGCCTACGGTGTGATCTGGTTGCATCGTGGGCGTCCTGATCGACGGGCGTTGACGTGCGCTTTGGAGTCGTTGCGGAGCGGGCGGTTTGTGATCCTCGCGCCCGAAGGGCGCGAGAGCCCGTTGGGCGCTTTGGAGGAAGGCCTGCACGGGGCAGCGTTCTTGGCGTTGCGGGCTGGCGTCCCGGTCATCCCAATTGCCGTTACTGGCACCGAAAACAACCGCATCTACGCCCACCTGTGGCGAGGGCCGCGCTTGCCCGTGACAATGACCATCGGCCGGCCCTTTCTGCTCTCGCCTTCCGGCGATCGCCGCGCCGACCTTGAACGCGGCACCGACTGCATCATGCGCCAACTGGCCCAGCTGCTCCCCCTCGATTATCGCGGCCTCTATCGGGATCAAGGATGAGCAACGCTCGTTGGCTAGAAGTCTCGCTCGTTGTGGATGGCGAACTGGCCGAGGCCGTGGCCGACGTGTTGGCCCGCTTCGCTCCGAACGGCGTGGTGTTGGAGAGCACCGCCATCCGTTTCCAAGACGAGGAAGATAAAGGCCAGGCCGTTGGCCCGATTCGCGTGCGTGCTTACCTGGAGATCGACCAGCGGCTAGAGGAGATGCGTCAGAAGCTGGAGACCGCCCTGCATTACCTGAGCCTAGTTCGCCCTGTGCCGGCCCCCACCTACACCCCGATCCCTGAGCAGAACTGGATGGAAGCGTGGAAACAGAACTATCGCCCCATCGCCATCGGCCGGCGGCTGCTGATCCTGCCGAGCTGGATGGATCCCCCCGACTCCTCGCGCCAGACGATCAAAATCGACCCCGGCATGGCGTTCGGCACCGGCGCCCATCCCTCCACCCAGCTCTGTTTGGAACTGATGGAAGAATGGGTCGAAGGCGCCTCTCCTCCCGATCTGGTGTTCGACATCGGTTGCGGCTCGGGCATTCTGGCCATGGCAGCCCTGCGTTTGGGTGGGACCCGCGCCCTGGGCGTGGATACCGATCCCGATGCCATTCAAAATGCTCGCCAGAACGCCGCTCACAACGGCTTCGGTTCGGAACTGGTTTTTGAACAGGGATCGGTGGCCGAGGTGCTCCGCGGTCGCTGGGGGCGTTCCTCGGCGCCGTTGGTGTTGGTGAACATCTTGGCGCCGGTGATCCTCCGCTTGTTGGATCAAGGATTGGCTGACTTGGTGGAGCCAGGCGGGGCGCTCATCCTGAGCGGCATCCTAGAGGAGCAGGCCGAGACGGTGATCCAAGCGGTGCACGATCACGGCTTTGCTCCGATCGTACAGCGCCGGCAAGGGGATTGGGTGGCGTTGCTCGCCCAGCGCCCTTCGGGCGAGAACAGCTCCAGCTTGTGATACAATCATGCCGACCATGGATCGTCGGCGGTGGATCCTTTTCCTGGTGTTGAACGCCCTGGTCTCGGCCTGTGTGACGGGAGCCATCCTCTACTGGTACGATCGCAACTCCCGGGCAACCGCCTCCTTCCCGCCGCTTCTCTCGGACCTCGGGCCGGCCGCGCCTGCCTCGACGCGCTCCCCCGGCTCGATCCAAGACCTGCGCATCGTGAGCATCGTCGGAGCCGAGAACCTCGGCGCCGAAGTGGTGATCCTGCGCTATCATGGCCAGGGGTCGATTGACCTGACTAACTGGCAATTGCGAGATGAGGACGGTAACGTTTTTATCTTTCCTCCTCTCCGACTGGCCGGCGGCGGCGCGCTTCAAATTCACACCAAGGCCGGCGTCAGCACCGTAGTAGACTTGTATTGGGGCCTGTCGGCGCCGGTGTGGCGCTCCGGCGAAAGAGCCACGTTGTATGACGCCGACGGAACACCGCTGTTAACCTATATTGTTCCCTGACGCGCTGGCTGTTGGATGACCTCGCACCGGCGCCTCGGATCGAGCCCTGCCCCCATGAGGGCAGGCGCTTGCCTGAGGCAAAACAAGCGTGTCTCTCAAACATCCTGGCTGCCCTCGATATCTGGATCCTACTCCTGGCTTATCTGCCGGCTCGCCTCGTCCGATCGCTTGACCGTTTTGTAGGCAGTTTTCGCTATGTCTCAAGCTCTCTATCGGAAATATCGCCCCCAAGGATGGGCCGAAGTGATCGGTCAGTCCCACGTGGTGCAGACATTGCGCAACGCTGTGATCGCCGATCGCGTGGCCCATGCCTATCTGTTTGCCGGCCCGCGCGGCACCGGAAAAACCACCCTAGCGCGCTTGCTGGCCAAAGCAGTGAATTGCCTGGACGAAGATCGCAGCCGACGCCCGTGCAACCGTTGTGAATTCTGTCGCGCTGTCAACGAAGGGCGTTTCCTGGACCTGATCGAGATCGACGCCGCTTCCAACACCTCTGTGGAAGATGTGCGTGATCTGCGAGATAAGATCAACTTTGCGCCCACTCAGGGAAAGTACAAAGTCTACATCATTGACGAAGTTCACATGCTCTCCACGGCGGCCTTCAACGCCCTGCTCAAGACCCTGGAGGAGCCACCTCCGCATGCCATCTTCGTCTTGGCCACCACCGAGATCCATAAAATTCCAGCCACCGTGCTTTCCCGTTGTCAACGCCATGAGTTCCGGCGGCTGCCGGTGGAGGAGATCGTGGCTCAGCTCCACCAGATCGCCCAAGGCGAGGGGATTGCTGCGGATGAGGATGCCCTGGTCTCGATCGCCCGCACGGCGACCGGCTCGGTGCGCGATGCCATCTCGCTCTTGGATCAATTGGCCTCCACCGGCGAGCCAATCACGGTCGAATTGGTGCAAACCGTCTTGGGCACAGCCGCTTCGCAGACCGTGTTGGACCTGGTCGAGTCTATCTTGAACCATCAGGCCGGCCGCGGCCTGGAGGGGATTCACCGTGCCCTCGATGCGGGTGTGGATCCGCGTACCCTGGCGCGCCAGGTAGTGGACTACCTGCGAGGCGTGTTGCTGATCCAGATGGGGAACGAAGCCCAGGTGGATGCCGGTCGTGAGGTCAAGCGGCTGATGGCCGAACACGCTTCGGCGTTTTCGGTGGGCGAAGTGATTCGCCTGATGCGCATCTTCAACGAGGCAGCCCTTGAGGCGCGCAGCGCCTGGCAACCTGCCTTGGCCCTGGAATTGGCCTTCGCCGAGGCGCTGGAGCCGCCCGCCATGCCCACCCTGCTCGGGAAAGAGGGAGGACGAACCCGGTCGGGGCCGGCGGCCCCGGCGGGTGAACCGTCACCTGCGGCCAAATCATCCTCAAGCCCTTCCACACAACCAGCGGCCGAGCCGCCGTCAGTGCCGCTTTCCGAAGTGCTTCGCGTGTGGAAGAAGGTACAAGCCGTGGTAAAAACCGAGTCGGCTCACTTAGCAGCGTTGTTGAACTCGGTCCGGTCGTTGGACATGCAAGGGAACACCCTGGTGCTTGGGTTTGCTAGCGAAGTGTTGCGCTCGAAGATGAAAGAAGAGGAACTAGAGCGCACTCGCCAAGCGCTGGCAACCGTTTTGGGCGTGACCTTAGACGTCCGCTGCGAGGTGAGCAACGTGAAAGGCAAACTTCCACCCAACGTGCCCCAAGACGGCATGGTAGCGACTGCGCTTCGTCAGGGTGGTGAGATCGTGGACATCCAAGAATGAGCGAAAGGAGGCAAAATGGCAAAAGGATACAACCGTTCGTTAGGCGCAGGAAGAGGCATGCTAGCCCAAATTCAGCGCTTGCAGAAACAGCTCGAGGAGGCGCAAGCCCAATTAGCCTACGAGACGGTCACGGCTTCCGTGGGCGGCGGCGCGGTGAAAGTCGTCATGACGGGCGATCAAAAGTGTAAGGCCATTGAAATTAGCCCCGAGCTGCTCCAAGAAGCCGATGCAGAAATGCTGCAAGATTTGTTGCTCTCGGCGGTAAACCTAGCGCTTGAGCAGTCTCGCGAGTTAGCTTCGCAGAGGTTAGGGCCTTTGGCAGGCGGACTGCCGTTCTAGCCAGCCCAAACCGGGCCGAATCGAAGCCAAAAGCGTAGGTATGAACTCACCGTGATCCTTCCTGACGCCGTTCAACGGTTGATCGCAGCCCTAGAGCGCCTGCCGGGCATCGGGCCGAAAACGGCCTCACGCTTGGCGTTCTACCTGCTGCGAGCGGACGATTCGGTGTCTGCCGAATTGGCAGAGGCGCTGAGCGGTTTAAAACAGAAAATCGCTGCCTGTTCGGTGTGCTTCAACATCACCGATGCCGGACGCGAACTGTGCCAGGTGTGCGCCAATCCAGAGCGCGATGAGTCGGTGATCTGCGTTCTAGAAGACGCACTGGACGTGCTGGCCCTAGAGCGAGTGGGAGTATATCGAGGCAAGTACCATGTCCTGGGGGGTGTGCTGAATCCGATCGAGGGAATAGGCCCCGAGGACTTGAAGATTCGTCCCCTGATTGAGCGCGTCGCTCGTGGCGGTGTGCGAGAGGTGATCTTGGCGACCAATCCTAGCTTGGAGGGAGATGCTACGGCCCTCTATTTGCAACAACAGTTGCGCGGGCTAGGGGTGCAAGTCACACGTTTGGCGCGTGGCTTACCGGTGGGTGGCGACCTGGAATACGCCGATCCACACACGCTGTTGCGGGCCTTACAGGGGCGCCAGCAGGTGGAATAGGCGGAAGTGGGTCTAGTGAAACAAGCGGTGGCTTGGCCTTGACCTGGCGCTCAGGGGTGCGATGGCGGCCGGACAGGTTGATCGCAGCAGAGTCTGTCGAAGAAAGGGCTCGCAGGGGGTTGCTTATAAGCGTGTTCTGTGATATACTAATACCAGAACGTTTTCACGGGATGAAATGGTACGGTCAAGGGGCCGATGAGCGAAAAATTTTAAGGTTGAAGTCGTAGAGGATCGGTTGGTTTCCCCCCTTGACAAACCACATAAAAAGCATATAATCATAGCTTGCCAGTACACACTGATCTTGTCTTTGCCGGACAGATCGTTCACAACCCAGTAGTTTGTAGTCAGAGACATAAGCCTGATGGATCGCAGTCTGACGAGCCGATGTCGCGGAAACATCGGCGGTTTCGTCTGTGGGCTTGGCGGTGGAAAGGCGATGCACCTTAACAACTGAAAAGTGACAGGAAGGCAACGGGAAGGTGGATGTCTCCCAGTTCCTTTGTTCCGAAACCTTCATCCCGAAAGGGATGTGTGTTTGCGGAGAGTTTGATCCTGGCTCAGGATGAACGCTGGCGGCGTGCCTAATACATGCAAGTCGAACGGGGAAGCCCGAGTAGCAATACAAAGGCTTCCTAGTGGCGAACGGGTGAGTAACGCGTGGGTGACCTGCCCCAAAGTGTGGGATAACAGTTCGAAAGGACTGCTAATACCACATGTGGTCATCGGGTTTAGAAGTCGATGACTAAAGCCGCAAGGCGCTTTGGGAGGGGCCCGCGTCCCATCAGCTAGTTGGTAGGGTAACGGCCTACCAAGGCGACGACGGGTAGGGGGCCTGAGAGGGTGGCCCCCCACAATGGCACTGAAACACGGGCCATACACCTACGGGTGGCAGCAGTAGGGAATATTGCACAATGGGCGAAAGCCTGATGCAGCAACGCCGCGTGCGCGAAGAAGGCCTTCGGGTCGTAAAGCGCTTTTCTGGGAGATGAGAGAGGACAGTATCCCAGGAAGAAGTCTCGGCTAACTACGTGCCAGCAGCCGCGGTAACACGTAGGAGGCAAGCGTTATCCGGATTCACTGGGCGTAAAGCGCGTGCAGGCGGTTCGGTAAGTTGGGCGTGAAAGCTCCCGGCTCAACTGGGAGAGGTCGTCCAATACTACCGGGCTAGAGAGCGATAGAGGGAAACGGAATTCCCGGTGTAGCGGTGAAATGCGTAGATATCGGGAGGAACACCAGTGGCGAAGGCGGTTTCCTGGATCGTCTCTGACGCTCAGACGCGAAAGCTAGGGGAGCGAACGGGATTAGAGACCCCGGTAGTCCTAGCCGTAAACGATGTGAAC
>CAKZJX010000008.1 GCA_937120535.1 uncultured Anaerolineae bacterium | reverse complement strand
TCGACGGTTTCTTCTTGTGTCAAGGTGCGCAGTTTTACCGGCTTTTTCATTCCATCCTCCTGATATCGTCAAGAGGTCATTATATCAATCTATTGCCGAGAAAACCACTAAGGGACATTAGCATAGAAGAGCAAAATCTATATCACCAACTGACACTGCTTTGTTAGTACGACCTGGGTAACTAACCCAAGTCATTACAATGTTAAGATCACGAATAACATCTATTGCTTCGATTTTGACGCCGTTCTCAAGCTCTAACGTCTCAGTAGTATGAGCGTCCTTGATAAGGGTGAGATCATAGCCGCGATCTAGCGCGCCATACGCTGTAGCCCGAATACACCAGTTTGTTGCAGCACCTGCCAATACTATGTGAGTCGCTCCAAGTCGAGCCAGAACATCTTCTAGCGGAGTATGCTCAAAGGATGAATTGAAGTGTTTATGGATTTGTATTTCGCCTTCCGCGGGCGACAACTCTGGGACTAATTTCCAATCAGAGCTGTTATAGACTAGTTCGTCGTCTGAATGCTGTACCCATATAACAGGTACGCCTGCCTTCCGCGCCTTTTTGACTGCAACGTCAATATTTTTGATGATGCGACGGGAATCCCATGTGTTTCTCATTACTCCGACCTGCGTGTCCACAACCAACAGAACCGCCTTGTTGCCTTCGCGAATAATTGCCATTCTATTATCTCCAGAATACCTTGTTTTGCTTCAAGAGGTGGCTTGTATCTTTTGCGGGCTAACGGCCTGCGCTTGAGCGGCGGCGCTTTCAGCGCCGTCCGCTCCAAGCGCAGGTTGGGCACGGTTGGCCATCTATTGCTTGATCCCCTTGCCCGCGCTGCCGCTCAACGATTGTTCAAGACCAGCGGCAGGAATGCATCATGCAATGGGGGTTGATGGGTGACCGAGAGGGCGATCGGCTGGCTAGCATACACCGCCGCTGCCCCTGCAAAGTGATCCGTCAGCTCTTGAAGGATCTGCCGGGCATCTACAAGCCAGGTGGAGCCACTTGGTAGCGCCCGATAGGTGCGCGAATCGACAACATGGCCATTCTCCAAAAAGATCACGCTCACCTGGGCCGAAGTACCACCAGTATTCCGAATGGATAGTGTGGTGTTCCAGTTCGCGCCGGCTAGGTAGAAAACTCGAGGAACGAGGGTCTCGGCATAAGCATGGTATGTAGTGGTGCTGTAATCCCAGCGAATGTATCCTTTCTCGAAAGACTGGCACTGGCCATAGGTTCCGGAGCAGCTACGCTGAGCCTCGAGGGGAGAACCCGGTTCGCCATCCAACGCCTCCCACTGATCACGGATGGCGCCGGTCAGTTGAAACGGGCCATAGGTAATGCCATTCTGATCCCGATACCCCATCGGGATCGGATCGCGACTGCGCCACCAATCGTGGGTGTGCCCCCACGGTCGGTTCCAGGGATCTTCGTACCACTCCCCCCACCAGCCGTAAGGGTCCACGACATCCCCATCTTCACCCCCATAGCGTACCTCAAAGTGCAGGTGTGCTGCGCCGGTGCCCGTGTTGCTGCTCAATGCAATCTGCTGCCCCCGCTCTACGGAAGTGTTATGAGCAATCCGGGAGTCGCGATCAACATGACCATATTTACTTCCAGTAGCCACCGCCGTGGTTAATTACAACCGTATAGCCCAATATATCACGTTGAAAGGCTACCCCCGGCGCCGCGGCTGCGATCGGCGTGTTCAACGGAAAAGCGTAATCAATCGCCGGATGGCCGTCATAGTAGATGCGCCGCCCACCGCAGTTAGGTTCTGTATGGTAGCCGCAGACCCGAATCCCACCAGACCAGTAACAATCCGCACATCCATGCTCTTGACGCCCTCTCTCCTTGGTGTAAATGGTCAAGACGCCATCAACGGTATAATTCGGATTGGAGTGGTCAAAGTACGAAGTGAGCCGGAAGCGTCTCGCACCCGGATAGGAGAAGCGCGGTTCCGTTTGAGCCAAAACGAAGGGGCCGGGGTCGGAAGGGATGCTCAGGAGTAAGCTGATAAGCAACAAGACCACATTCAGGCGTTTCATTCGGAGCCTCCTCAGCGGATCACATCCACACGCCGCGGCATCATCGGGCTGTTGTGAGTCAGCTGGAGCAAGCCGCTTCCATCGGCGTTGATGATCCAGGCATTGGGCTGACCATCCAGGTTGGCCATAAACACCACCGCTGAACCATCGGGTGTCCAAACCGGTGACCAAGCCCCTTGTCCCTTCAGTGAGGTCAACGGACGCCACTTCATTGAAGGGACCTCCACTATCCACAGATTGCTGACCAGTTTGCTCAAATCGAAATCGGCCGATCGGTCCTCCATATTTTCCCGCCGCACCACCAGGATTTGATCCTCCTGAGGCGACCAGGTGGGGAAACTGTCAAACACTCCCTCCGGGCTGAGGGGCCATTGCTTACCGGTTTGAGCATCTACTATCCATAATGAACCGTAGTTATTAAATTGACCAACAATTCGGTCCCAAATATAGGCAACGAAGCGCCCATTGGGCGACCAAGTAATGAGATCTGGCGTAACACCCGGCTTAGACGAAGGTGCGGGCACCTCATGAAGGAGGCGGCCGGTCGTGTCAATAAAGATCAGCCGATCACCTTGAATGATGGTATACACAATCGTTTGGCCGTCGGGGGAAACCGCAGCATCAGTCACTGTTTCGCTCTCTGGTGTAATCCGCTGCGACTCCGCCGTCTCAAGATCCAGGATCTCCAGCCAGTCGCTCATCAGTAGCACCCGACGCGAATCCGGGAACCACCCTCGAAACCAGGTCTCTTTGAACCGACAACCGTTGGTCTTATCCAAATGACAAATGCCGATTTGAAATCCTGTGCTTTGGACGAGATCCACGATAAAGACATCGAAAATCACCCCTTCCGTGGCGCAGATGCTGACCGCGACGTAGCGGCCATCTGGAGAAGCCTGCAAATCGCACAATTCTCCTTGGCCCTTAAATGTCTCTCGAGGGAGGGTGATGAGCCGATACGTGTTACCCGTCGCGGTTTTGATCAAGGGATCAACCGCCACGGAAGGGATAGGTTTAGGGGGCACAGGCACCTGTGTGGGCGTGGGCAGAGGGGAACGTATGGCCGTCGACGGGGTGGGAGAAGCCACAGGGGATTGTCTAACCATTGCCGGGGTGGCAACGCGGAGCAACGCAGCGAGCCCTACAGTTAGGGCAATCAAGACGAGCAAACCCAGCAGACTCCGCACAATTTTCAGATAGCGGTTCATCTTATACCTCCTCATTGCGCCAGGAACGGCTCGCTTCAGCTGCGCGAGGGTTTCTGAGCGTCGGCTGCAAGCGCTTGTTCGGCGTCCACAGTTCGCTCAACCTTGGCTGTTAGCATAACGGCGTTACCTTCGGGATCTTCAACATAAGCGAGACGCTCACCCCACGGCTGGTTCATTGGAGCAACCAGAATGGGCGTGCCCGCATGTTGAAGCCGCAGAACCATAGCATCTACATCTTCAACATAAACACAAAGCTCGAATCCTCGCCCATCGACGGGGGGCTTCAGTTTTCGGCCTTCAAGACCCTCCACTGGGTCATACGTACCGAGTCCAAGCTCGGCTTCGCCCCATCTCAAGGTCACAAAGACCGGGTCGCCTTTGTCGGGAAAGCGATAGCTTTCACTCATACCAAGCAAGTCTCGATAGAAGCGTAGGGCCTGTGGTAAGTCGCGAACGTACAAGATCGGAAAGAGCGTACGGCTCACTGTGAGTTCTCCATTGCGGCCCAACGGCACCGAGCTCAGCCGCTGCGACCGAGGCGAGCGAAGCGAGCCGAGGGAAGCAGTCGGCTGGAGCGAGGGGTTAGGCCGCCCTTATGGATAGTTCTTTAGCACAAGCGGAATATACACTTTACACGGCCCATCCACGCAAACGCTTACGTTATAAGTTGGCCAGCCATAATCTCTGAACCAGAGATTGCCATAAGCGGAGGTCACATAGATGTCGAAACGGATGGTGTAAGCCCCGGGGCCCCAGTTGGGGATGTTCTGGATGGTCAGATTCACCGTGGGAGAGGGATCGCCCTTGGATGTCCCACACACCGAGGCCGAACCGCTGCCTGTGACCTCTCCAAAACCGGCCTTGGCCCAGCGATACCGCAGTTCATAGCTGAAGTTGGGATAGCCGCACGTCCAGTCAGAAACGCCCGTGTTTTGCACCTCCACCGAGATGGGATATGTCCCGCCGTGAGACATCGCAGGGGGACGGTTGTCAGACGTGCCCCAGCGGATCTGCAAGGGGTTCCAGCGGTAGGACGGGGTGAGCAGAGCATTGTTGTTGCCCGCATCACGGATGTGGACACCCGTGTAGTAGTGCACCAGGATCTGCTCAGCCCGCTCCCAACGCACGCTCCAGGCGCCTAAATCCCGGTTGATGTTGAAGCTGAGGTTGCCCCGTGCCCAGCGGCTGGCTCCTTTCTGGCTCATGCCATGGCCATGACCATCTTGAACGATGTCCGGATGGGAACTGATGGGGTCATCCACGGCAATCAGGTAGGGCTGTCCGCCGCTGACCGTGCGGTTGCGGATGTCGGCGAAGTATTCGGTGAAGGCAGGCAGGTCATCGTTGGGGTGGGCGCCGTAGGCGATGTAGTAACGAGGGGCAACTGCATTGCACACAATGCGCTGATTGTTGTTGAGGTTGCCACTGGCGCACGGGTTGCTTGGGTTGTCCGGAAAGGTGGTCGAAGGAAGGGCTTCAAAAGTATAAGGGACAAAGACTTGGAACTGAGTAGAGTTGTTGATGGCGCTTCCCTGACGGATATGCCAATAGGCGTAGGAACGAGCGGCAATCGCTTGCGCTTGAATAGCGGTGAGGTGGAACGCTGCTACGCTGACCTCTTTGGGCACTACATCAAGCAGATAGTCAGATTCGATCGGAATAGTGATTGGATTTTGGCTATATGGGTAGCCTATCCTGTGACTTCTCTCGCATGTTGGGGAGCTATAGTCATCACAAAAGGCTGTACAGCCATAGTATGTATCATTGGATGAACAGAGGTGATAGGCCCCAGTAACCGGATTGACCCAGCGAGCACCACTTGACTCCAGTCTGTACACACGTAGGGTGATACTTGATGGAGGACTAAAAGAGGCAAAAACGCTCTGAAAACTAATCACTCCCAAAAGGAATAAAGTCATTAAAAGAGGTTTAAAGCGATGGTGTGGCATCATATCCTCCTTACGGCCCTGTTACTTCTACCAGGCATAATGGGCCATATAAGCAGGTCACAGCAAGGAAATTGCCTTTCGGAGACCAAGCTAAATCCCAGCCTGCATCACCGGCTGGAAATATGATATGAGGCAGCATGCGCTTGCTCAGTCCCGTTGCACCCTCAACAAGATAAAGACCCTCCCACGTTGCTCCATCACGATATTCTACAGTCGCCAATACGGTCAACATTTGGCTATTTGGAGCCCAAGCGATACCCGCCACATAGTGTCGTCCTGGCTCGATGTCTGGGCCTGGGGACAACGTGCGGCGCTCTCCCGTTTCCATATCTAGGACAGTGAGCTCCGTACGCCAAAAGGGTGCTTGCAGACTATCAGTCGTAATGAAAGCCACATAGCGCCCGTCCGGGCTCCACTGCGCCTCCAAAGCCCACGGAGGAATATCCATTCGCTCTGCGATATAGTCCCCTAAATCAAGTTCGCATACTGAATTGGTTTTAGGGTCCAGTAAGAACGTCCAGAACTGAGAATAGAGCACCACTTGTGAACCATCGGGCCGCCAAACCATCTTGAACTCGGGTGAACGATCCCGCATGGCCCACTCCAACCCCGGCTTCAGATATCGCAATGGGGCAAGGTCCAAAGGGGCCGCTTGAACGCTCCGGGTTTCCACATCGTATATTTGCAGGCGGTCCGGCTCCGAGCGGAGAAAGTACCACAGGCGCTTTCCATCAGGTTCAACTGCCAGAGCCCCCCGTACGTCTGAAGTCAGGCGTTCCACCTGTTGGGGGCTGCCGTAGCTGATCCACAATTCAGGGCGATAGCGGATCGGTTGTTCCTTCCCCTCTTCCGCCACAAGGGTCAAGTAAGCTACGGCCTTCAAGGCTGCCAACCAAATCGGTTTGCCGCTGCTCCCTTCACGCTCGGCATAGGTGCTCAACTCACCGGTCTGGACATCAAAAACATCAATGCTTTGACGGTTGGCGCCGGGGACATCGCGAGTAATTAGCAGTCGTTGACCATCCGGCAGCCAGCCGGCGATGCCAATGGCTGCCGGATGGGTTAGCACGATCTTGGGTTCGGAGAACTGGTAAGCCTCTAGGGATGGCCCGGGCTCGGCAGGCGCCGGGCGAGCCGCGAAGGTGCAGCGGGGTACGAGTGCGGGGGCTACGGTAGGCGTAGCTGGTGGACCGGGTGGTGTGGGCGTTGCCGGCGGCGGATAAGGTGGTTGCGTTGGCGTCTCGATAGGCGATTGGAACGCCTGAGACGCCGGTTTTGCCTCCTTTTGCAATCCTCCAAAAGTGAGGCCCAGAGCAATAGCTAGCGCTCCGAGCACCAGCAGGCCTAACAAGCCTCCTGCAACACTGAGCAATCGTTTCATCTTGCACCTCCACATTTTTACTTGGCCATGCTCCTGTCGTATATAGAATCGGCCGGGCGCATGGCGGCCTAACGGCCTGCGCTTCACCTGCGCCGCGAAGCGCAGCGGAGCGGCGTCAGGTGCAAGCGCTTGTTAGGCGGCGTAACG
>CAKZJX010000007.1 GCA_937120535.1 uncultured Anaerolineae bacterium | reverse complement strand
GCCTTAGCTCCAATGTTCTTGGCACCTTGTAGGAAACCACCTTTTACAGCCGCGGGCGCAACTGCTCCGCCCACCTTGGTGGCGTTTGTTGCAGCTAGTGCAGGCAATGTTGATGAAACTGCTGGGGCCGCACTAGCTGCGGCGCTTCCTGCACCCACAAGACCAAGGGCTTTCAAAGGGGCAGGTGCTCTTGAAGCGGCACCTTTCATTGCTCCCCATATGCCCTTTGCACCGCCTGTATTTTTCCAAGCATTAGATGCTGCTAATGCACCGTTTTTAGCGCCCTGCCACACACCCCCAACAGCACCTTTCACACCTTGCCAAACAGAACTAGCTGCTCCTTTGACGCCACCCAATACTTTACCACCTAGGCGACTAGATGCGGCCTTGATGCCTGCATACCCCAAGACAGCATTTACTAAGCCATTCATAATGGCGTCCATGATGTCGCCCTTACCACCTACACTCGCTGCTCCAACAGAACCAGTTGCTCCCATTTGCAACATACGCTGAGCTGCTCTAGCTTTACGAGCTTCGATTTCATCCTCACGTTGCTTCAGAGAATCGACGCGGGTGTTCTTTTCAACAGCCTGCATTACCTTAACAATTTGACCATTGATGTCCAAAAGCTCTACAAGAGTCTCTTGGCTCTTTTCGGGGACGTCTATGATTTCAGCGATAGACCCTTCTGTTTTATTTGAATACCCTAGAAGCAGAGGTGTTGTTGAATTGTTAGATGATGAACCTTCACCACCTAGCTTTTTTAAGATCTTTGTTAGGTTTTCATTCGTTTCAGTGAAGCCTTCGTCTATTGTATCTAGCAGTTCTTCAACTAGATCGATGTCCGTTTCATCATCAGTTTCAAATGCGGGTTTATCAGTGCTGATGGTTGATCGGTTGGGTTCGACTTTTTTTGTTCTATCACTTATTATATCCAAAATCTTATTGACTCCGCGACCGAAGAATTTGGGCATGATTGCGTTAACTACATTTTTACGAGTGAACACACTCTTAACATTTTCAACCGAATCCTCGGCGAAATTTTTAACGCCTTCCTTTAGCTTTTGAGGTAGCTTTGTTAGTTCTTCAATTGCTTTTCTTAGCTTACTTTCTTCGTTTGGCATTTTTAATCCGTTCGTTCTCTTCTCTAATGTGTTTCGCCAACATAGCCAAGTAAATTTCTCGTTCAAAAGGAATCATACTTTCAATCTCGGTCAATGAGTATTTGTGTAACTGCATCAATTGGAAATTGAGCTTATACATTACACTCAATGGCTCATGACCGAGAATTATCCGAAAAAATTTAGAACGCCTTTCAATTCAATAAATGATTCTTCGCCGCATTTGGTGCATTTAGTCTTAGGCTTCAGAACCAATGTGGGTTGATTTCGGAAAAATGCATCAACTCGTTCTGAAGCATCAGGTGGAAATGAATCGACAAACTCTTTGAATTCGTCTTTGTTGAATTCTGTAATTACCTCATCACCGTGGATAACCATTTTGGTCTTCGCATACAACAACTGTTCGCTTGTTAGACCGTTCATCATATCCAGTACATCTTTGACTGTAACATGGTCAAACGTGATAGAGATTGAATCTGTAATCTTGATTGTGCTTTCAGGGAAAGGTTCATGGGTCGCGGTTCTAACATCAACCTCGATGAAGTTCTTCTGATTACACGTTTTCCCATCATGTGCGGCTTTACACTGATATGTCATTTCAACAACCTCACCCACAGACTTGGAACGAATATGCAAGAATGCATATTCCAAATTGACCGTAGGTTGTTTTAGCCAATCAATTTTACCGAATGTGCAATTTGTCACCAATTCAACAATACCTTCAACAATATCTTTCTCTGAACCACCCTCTGCAATAATCAGGAGATTCTTCTGTTCCTTAACAGTGAATGGTCGAAACTTCAAATCTTCGCCTGTCGGAAGTTTTGTAGTGAATGTAGGACTTTCAATTTTTGGTAGCGCCATAGCAATCCTCTTAGCTAATGTTCTTCATATATCTATATCTTAAACAAAATCGAAACCGCCGAACAATCCTCCCAGTTGTGTTTTATCCATAACTGAGATTTGTCTAAATGCTCCCAAGCCATCATCAAGCATAGAGGCCAATTCAGATTTCATGTTGCTCAATGGTTCATTAATTGTTCTTTCAGCATTCAGCAAACCGCTTGAAATTGAACCCACGCCTGAACCTCCTGCAACTGAACCGAAGGTTGGTCTTCTGAAGATTGTCTTGTTTGCAACAGTTCTCATTCTTTTGAAAGTGAATGTTACGGGCAAACGAGAATAGGATCCACTTTGATCCCAACCCAATGAAATCTGACCGATTTGTGTAGGAAATACGTCTTCTAACTCAATAGCATAGCTTGAAACACCGTTCTCCATAATCTGATAAATCTGTAAGCTACCAGAATAGTCAACCTTGTAGTTCATGTTACCTGTTTCTCTATCATATATTGAATTTACCCAGACGTCAAACAATTTCTTCACCTGGAAGTCACGATCTAGTCTGAAGGTGATGTTCAATTCATCATGCGCTTTGCCGTATGCAAATTTAGCTGGCATGTCATAGTAGCGCAGCTCGTGTGTCAGGATTTGGGTGCCAGGGAATTCAGCGGTCTCTGCAAAAAAGTGTAGGTCTCTCACAATCTCGTTGGTGCCTCGAGTGTTGTTCATTACATCAGGGATGTTAGTGAACTCTACCCTGAACATTGTTGGCTTTGCAAATCCTCGCTTGCCTAGCGTAGCCTTAAAATCGTCAATCATTTCCGATCTCGTTTAACTTGTTGATTCTTAACGGATTTCTTTGAACTATAGCAGATTATCAATGGGGGATGGGGTGGGATGATATATTACCATACCTTGTCCTTGAACAATTCCTTCTCCGTAATGATTCGGAACAACCAATTCCTCTCCTTGCAATACAGTTCAGCAGCTTTCCACTTTGCAACGTTCTTAGTGTACGTCTCGACTTCCGTCAAGAAGGTTTTCTCTTTCTTTCGACCTTTTTTTGTAGGTGCTATTGTCTGGGAATAAGGTTTGATCTCAATCATCATTTTCACAACACCTTGTTTGGTTTTCATCGTCACTATGAAATCAGGATAGTAACGATGCATCTTCCCATCTAGTTCCCAAAAGTAAGGCACCACCACTTCTTCAGAACTCCATGATATAATGGAGTCATGATTGTCTAGGAAAATCATGAATCTCTTTTCCCAGGATGAACGAAAAATGACGTTTGTGGGGTCACCTTCATATTTCTGGGGGTTCCTTAATACGTATCTACCTTGTTGGGGTTCTCTCGCCATGGATTCTCAATAAATACTTCATCAATATATTTATACTAAAGAGAACACCAGAATGGCGACTATCAATCCACAAAGCATCATAGATGGTGGCAGAGATTTCAATATTAGGGAGGCGTTGAACGTCAATACTGGCGAATTAAGTCAACTTGCACAAGAGCCCGCAGAGCAAATTTTTTCGCAAATTCCAGAAGACCCCAATTCTGGAAGCACCGAAAGTAATTTCACTTGGGAGGGGGCTGCTTGGTTCCCTGATGATTTGGGTTCTGCTGCTAATTCTTATTATGTGAAATTTGAAGTCTATATGCTTGACACCGGTAAAGGGCTTTCGGGCGTCAGAGGAGACTCTGACAAAGAAGTCACATTCGTTGAAGGTGAAGGTCCTCGAATGGCTCAAAATATGGGTCCTGAAGGTCAATTGAGAAACACAAGCGTTGCAGGTTCTCCTGTTTTGAAAAAGCTAAGCGAAATCATCGCATTGCCTATGCCCGATTCAATTGTAACCGATCACTCAACAATGTGGTCAAAAGCAGAAGGCGGTTTGGTTTCAGCTATGGTTGCTATGGGTGATGAATTTTTGAATAACCCCGGAACAGTTTCTGAATCTGCTACAAAGGCAGCAAAGGCAATGTCATTGGGTGCGGCTTCAGGTATTGCTGGATTGTTAGAGCAGATAGATTTGGAAGGCGCAAAAACAAACCTTAAGCTATTGACAAAAAGAGCACCTAACCCTAGAAACGAATTCTTGTTTGATGGTGTCAATAATCGTTCATTCAACTTCCAATGGAAATTCATTCCTAAATCAGCAGCCGAGGCAATCAAGCTACATTTCCTTTTGGAAAAAATGAAGCTATATATGTATCCAGAGCTTGACCAAAGTACAAGCGGTAACTTCTATTTGTTCCCCGCGATGTTCGATATAACATTCATGCATGGTGCTCAAGAAAATAAATGGCTATACCGAACATCCACTTGCGCCTTGACCAATATGATTATCAACTACACAGGCGCTGGCCAGTGGGTTGCGACCAATTATAACGGAGCGCCCGTTGCTTGGGAAGTCACAATGCAATTTACTGAAATGGAATTCCTACACAGAGATCGTTTCAAAAATAACAATAACCTTGAAGGAGTTGCTAGATGAAATTGTTTAGAAAGCTCCCATTACAAAGTTATTTGTTTGAAGGTGACGATGATTATTTCTTCTTTAGAGATATTTTCATAAAGCTAAGAATATTAGAATCTCTACGAGATAGCCCTACGTTTCTAACGACCTTGACATTAAACTCTGCAGAAAGAGCAGACGTTATTGCCCATAAATTGTATGGTCGTTCTGATTTATTCTGGACTTTATATTTGGTTAATGATATTGTTGATCCTAATGAATGGTTAATGGACACAAGAAGCATTGATGTATTCATCAAGAAGAAATATGATAATCCAGGCGCCACCCATCATTATGTTAGAAACGGTCAAGTGGCAGATTTGAGGGCGAACCAGATAATGATCAATAAACGCCCTTTCGGAACAGTAGATTCGGATCCTGAATTTGATATAATTGATCCCACAACATATTATCCTGTTTCTAATGCCGAACATGAGGAATCGGTGAACGATTCAAAGAGAATCATCAGAGCAATTAGAAAAGAATATATGCCTTCATTTTTAATTGACGTTGAGAAAAAATTGAGAGGCACTAATGTCTGAATTAACAATTCCGTTTCTAGGCACATATAGATCAGTTAAGCTGAAAAACAAAGACGGGAAAGAATTCAACATCACGTCTTTTGTTTCTGAAATTAGCATTTTCGAGGATTTGTTTTCAAATAGCCTATCTGGCGAATTGTTAATGGTAGATAATGTTGGTGCATCCGATTTGATGAACCTAACAGGCAACGAGAAATTGACAATTGAAATTTTTGCCGAACCTGGAAGCGATGAGGTTGAAATCAAAGAGTTTTATGTTTACTCTGTTTCAAGTCGTTTGAAAAATAACCCAACATCTGAAGTTTACAAACTACATTTCATTTCGTTTGAAAGTGTTCTGAATGAACACACCAGGGTGTATAGCGCAATTGAAGGCACCAATTCAGAAGCAGTTAAGCAATTGTTTAGCCAATACATTGGAAGCGAAAAACCTTTTGAAGTTGAATCTACAAGCGGTTCATTTAAATTCGTAATGCCTAGTTGGACTCCGTTCGAGGGTATTAACTGGTATGCTGGTAGAAGTATATCGGCAGAGTCTGGTGGAAGTTATTTTCTTTTCTACGAGACGATGAAAGGTTACAATTTCAAAAGTGTAGAGAAATTGATTACAGCAAGTCCAGTTTTTGAATACCGATATGAACCCGCAGGCAAAAGCTTTGCTGCGAAAGACCCATCCAATATTCGAGAATATGAAATTGTCAACATGGGCGACACCATTAAGGGCGTAACGGAAAACTACACAACCCTTTGGACAAACGATTTGATCAGAAAGAAATATGTCAAGAAGCGATTTGAGATTGAAAGTGACAATAAAGGTAAATTGAATGATGCATTGATTGGTGTTGCAGATCAGAACGGCTTTGGTGTCTCATTGAAATCAAGACGAGATGTTTTTGGCTCTGAAGTTATCATCAAACCAGAAACTAGAAACGTTCATTCAGCCACACAAACATATTACTACGATTCAATCCAAACCAAGCTGTCTGCAATGAGACAATTTTCAAATCTGAAGATTCGTTTCTTGGCCTTCGGTCATAGAAAGATGAAGGTCGGTGATGTCATAGATATGAAGTTCCTACAGACAAAAATGATTACTACGGAGAACAAAGATAACTCCGAAGATAAATTGTTATCAGGAAAATATTTAGTTACGGCTATTCGTTACATTTTTAAAGCACAAGACTTTCACATGTCTGTTGAAGCGGTTAAAGACTCGAGGAAAAGCTAATGATTAGTGGAAACAAATTCTATTATGGTGTTGTAGAATCACGAGCCGACCCTTTGAAATTGGGTCGCTGCAAGGTTCGGATAATGGGTATTCATACAGAGGATACCGTTTTGCTTCCTACTAAAGATTTACCAT
The DNA here is from genome assembly GCA_937120535.1 of uncultured Anaerolineae bacterium. Taxonomy (GTDB): domain Bacteria; phylum Chloroflexota; class Anaerolineae; order Anaerolineales; family Villigracilaceae; genus Denitrolinea. Next base: position 122,243 of record CAKZJX010000007.1, on the reverse strand, counting down.
GGGCGTTCCCTTTGCAGCCTATTACGTCTGCAGGGGTTTCAGGTATTGGGTTCTCACCTACAGGTCCGGTTGAAGGAACTTGGGTTGTTTGTATTTTTCGTGATGAAGGTTCATTTCAAGAACCAATCATGTTGGGAACTCTGGCTGGCATACCAGAAGAAAAAGGACAGAAATTCTCAGATCAATACCCAGGAACTGCCGGAACAAGATATGAAGGTCTCAAAGACCTCACATCGATAGAATCTGACGAAACCGATTCTTCGGGCGGAATTCTGAAAGACGGTTCGGGCAACGTTGTCTTGGACGGTTCAGGCAATCCCGTAAAAACTAGAACAGGCAACGTCCTTAATCAGGTAGATGGAGTTGCTTTACCATCCAAGGAAAAGAAAGCTGATTACAAGGTTGGTCAGCTAACAAGCCAATTCGAATCTAACGGTCGAATTGATGCAATCAACGATTACAAAGGCAAAGCGTCAGGCGACCTAGGTGGAGCATCATACGGCAAGTATCAGCTTGCATCATACATGGGAGCAGATGGCCCAAAGAGCAGTAGAGCAAACAATTCTCCAGTAAAGCGTTTCATAGACGGGTCCAAGTACAAACAAGACTTTGCTGGATTAGTTCCCGGCACACCCGCTTTCGATGCTAAATGGAAAGAGGTTGCAGCTAGAGATCCCAAAGGGTTCGAGGACGCCCAACGCCAGTTTATTGTAGACAATAACTATACACCAACACTGAACATCTTGAGAAAAGACGGCATCGACTTGACAAACCGAGGCCCTGCTGTTCAGGAAATGGTTTTCTCTACATCCACCCAATATGGTAGTGGCCGTGTTATCAAACGAGCATTAGCTGGCAAAGACATATCATCAATGACAGATGCTGAGATTGTTGCGGCAGTCCAAGATGACAAGATCAAGAACATAGATAAGGACTTCAGGAGCAGCTCTCCAAATATCAGGGAAGGTGTGAAGAAAAGAGCTGAACGTGAAAAGGCTCGTCTAGTTGAATTTGCCGGCGATGACGGGCCGATAGCTAAGGAAGACGTTGAGGCAATCAAGAAGAAACAACAAGCCCAACAATCAAACCTAGGAAAACCAGTGGGGGAATCCACAACTTCAGGCCAACCAAAACCGATTCCCGCATCCGGTGTAACCGAACCTCGGACAATAGAGAAAAACGACAAGCCAGGATTCCAAGACCCATTTGAAGTCTATCCTCGTAAGAAATGGATAAATGAACAAGACGTTTCTAGACTTGCACGAAACGAGAAAATCGATCAGACGATTGTTAAGGCAAAAGAACAAACTCTAATCAAAGGCGTAGGTACAGCGGGTGGTGGTTCATGGGACGAACCAAAATCACCTTACGCTGCAAAATATCCTTTGAACCACGTTTATCAATCAGAGTCGGGCCACACTGTTGAATACGACGACACGCCCGATGCTGAACGTATCCACATTTATCATAGAGCGGGTTCGTTTGTTGAATTCCATCCTGACGGCACGGTTGTTTATAAGAGTGTCAAGGATCAATTTGAAGTCACTGTTGCTGACAGAAACATCTACGTGGGTGGCACCTGCAATATCACGGTGATGGGCGACACAAACATCTATTCCAAAGGCGTCCTAAACATGGAATCAGATGGCGATATGACAATCAAAACAGGTTCAAACCTTCACATCGGTGCAGAAGGTCAAGCGTTCATCATTTCCAATGGCGATATGCACGTTGGTTCAAGTGGTAACTTGCACGAAGGCGCAAGTAACATTCTGATGAACTGTTCTTGGTTCCCTCAAAATATTTCCGCAGGAGATTATGCTGTTGGTAAAATTACAGTTGAAGTTTATGACGATGATGAGGAAGTTCCTGTTCAAAGTGTTGAATCCGAGGCAGAGGCAATTCAAGCAGCCCAAGCTAGCGGTGCTATTCCACCGGCATCACAGGCGTCGCCCCCAGCCAGACAACCCGATGGCACAATGAAATCAACACAGACAGAACCCGATCCTGAAATAGAGAAGCTAGAGAAGGCAGAGCCTGATAAGAAAGAAACAAAGTGCCCGGGCGATGATCCAAAAGGAAGCGATCAAATCAGCACCAATTACAAATTGGCAGATTTGACCACAAGCCCAGTGTTTTCTAAGGTTTCATTGAAGGAGCAAGGTGGTCTAACGAAATGTGAGATTTTCGATAACCTAAGCGCTTTGGCTAAAAACGTTCTAGAGCCAATTAGATCACGCTACGGAAACGAATTCATTATTACATCAGGATTACGAAATATGGGGTCGAACGGCAATTCTCAACATCCTAAGGGTCAGGCAGTTGATATTCAATTCCCAGGATTGCCTAAAGAACAATATGTTCACCGTATTCAAGAAATCTCTAAGATCCTTCCAGCATTCGACCAAATGATTCTCGAATATCATGGAAGAAATCCGGTGATACATATTTCATACAACCCTAACGGCAATAGAGGTCAGAAGAAATCAACACCCGATCTGAGGACCTACTTTTCGGGTTTCAGAGATCAATCAATGGGTTTGGTTTACACCTAAGGTGGAATGGAATTAGGTCTTAAACGAGATTTTTCGAGGAGCGTAAATATGTCGTCTTCAAAGGAGGTTTCGCCATGCCGGCAGTAACTCGGTTAGGTGATCTTTGTACCGGACATGGCTGTTTCGCCCCTAGACCATCTGTTACGGCCTCTCCTAATGTGTTTGCAAACATGATTCCCGTCCATAGGCAAAGCGATGCTTGGGCTGTCCATTGTTGCGTTTCCTGTCACGGCTCTGTTCTTGCATCAGGTTCTCCTAATGTTTTTGCAAACAACCTTCAGGTCGGAAGAATCGGAGACCCCGTTGCTTGCGGCAGTTTTGTTGCAACAGGCTCTCCTAACGTATTTGCAAACGGATGATCTACAAGCCAATTAAGCTCGATAGGGATCTTTGGGTTGATCGGACTAAAATCGTTCAACCCGATGACCTCATTCTTATTCATCCCGAAGTATTGAGGATTCAATCCTCCTACATCTTTCAGATTGCTAATTACAATCCTAGAGACACCTATGAAATAACGTTTTCAAAGGGAACTTGGACTTTTAATCAAGGCTATATTCAATACACCACACCTGATGATTATTTTGGCCCTTTGAAATTGAGAATCAAACAAACCAAAGCCCCATTTCAGGGTTATGTCTTGTTTGAAGACGGTACGATCTATACTGAAGACGGCACAATACGCAAGGCTGATAAAACGCCTGATGGCAAATGGGTTTATGATGATCAGTATTCAAATTATGAGGAAGATTTTCAGAAGTTTCAAGTTGAAACACCTGCACTTCCCGTGCCTACAACAAGGGTTCACAATAAAACAACCAGATTAGGTGAATATACACCTTCAAACCTATTTGGTGATTTGGGCTCTGTCAAATTAAATAAATCTCTGGCTGCATTGAAGAACGGCAACGTAATGGATTATTACTTGCCTTCTGAACGTGTGAAAACGCCTGACGAGAGAAAATTCTTCTACAGGACACAAAATGGAAAATTTATTGCTATACCCCGAAATTCCAACGTTACTGAATCTGGTGGTGACGTTTTTACTGGTTATAGAAAACCTGGCGAAGTGGGTGGATCCCTAACCGTATATAAAGGCCCAGACAAATTAGATAGAACCTTTGAATGGGACTTTGAGATTCTACTTTGGGACTTGAAAGCAGTTGTTCCAGACGAAATAATTTCATTGTGTCTAACAACGGTTGAACTCACACCTGTTCTAAGAGGTATCGCCACAGGACATACATACTTGTGGGAACAAATTTCTGGAGATCAATCAACGGTAACTTGGCTTACTCCCAAGAATCAAAAAGACGTTGTAATTGATCTGGGTAATATGAAGATTGACCGTGTATTTAGATTTTGGATTTCAAAAGGAACCAGATACGAGAAATATTATGATATTCACATCTATGGTACTCCGTTTGATAGAATCACAAACGCACCCAATGCTGGTATGGTCGTAGGTGTTCATCAGAACCATTTGAACATCAAAGTGCACGAGTGTAGTCCGATTCTTTTGAGCTACCAAAACATCTGGAACAAACAACTAAGAGTCAACATTGTAAGGAATTACTAAAAATGGCAGTCAAACTTTCATTGGCAGCTAGAACAGAACTAGCACAAACACTAATCAACAAAATTGATGCAGGCGGCGCTGCGGGGGTTTTGAAGATTTATGACGGAATTCAACCTACAGGCCCCGATAGTCCTATCACTTCACAAAACGTTCTTTCAGAACACACATTGTCTTATCCTTGCGGTACAGCATCAAACGGTGTTTTGACATTTGGACCAATTGCCGAAGATTCGTTTGCAAATGCAACAGGCACTGCTGTTTGGGCACGAATCTATGATTCAACAGGGAATGCAGTTGCTGACGCATCTATTACCCAAGTTGGTGGCGGCGGTGATTTGCAAATGAACACAGTGAACATTGTTATCAACGGTCCTATTCGCTTCACTACATTGCAGTGGACTATGCCAGGAGGATGAATGACCCAGAATAAATACCTATAATCAGGTATCTGGGTTAAATGAGTTATCAATATCCGCCAAACAATCAAGTAGATTTTAGCTGGGTAGGTTTCGATGAATACACCTACCCTGATTCTACGTCTGCAGATTTCTCTTGGTATAATTACGTTTGTCGTTATCTAATACCGACAAGCCCAAACATCGATTTCCGCCTAGATAATCCCGCGACAGGATATGTTTCGCCTCCAGGCGGGCAAGTGTATTTCCATTTGGTTTGTGATGATCGGGCCAATGAAACAGTATTAGTCAGTAGTGGTTGGAAATTAGGTGGGTTTGAGTCTCTATCTGAGATAATTCACTGGCCTTCACCTTGGTTAGTTTCTGGTTCTGCAACGCTATCGGGTGGGCTGACTCTTGTAGGTAAAATCGCTACTATCATTAGTGTAGCAGGTGACAACGTTTTTACAATGGAAAGCTCTTCAGTTATCGACCGTGGTAACTGGGGAAGGTCAAATGCTCGTATTAGAAGTCCGATAACATCACAGGGTTATGCAGAAATGATACCTATTGTCATGGCTGCAGTGAACAATATCGGCAACATGACCATTTCAAGCCAAAGTGGTGTTATTATCACTACAGTGTTTGAATTGGGCCAGAACATGCAATTCACTGATTCAATCAGTCATTTGCGAGGCAGGGTAATTTTCGGATATCCTAAAGCTAGCATCATTAGACAAGTATATGAAATGTCTAATAACAGGTCATGGGTCATACCTAGTGTGCCTGAGGATCCTTGTTATGCTGTATTCTTGACAACTACAGATTTCAACTTAACAGATGAGGAATTGAGACGTGGTACGGTTGATATGACTTTCACGTTCGACCACGACCTGAAAGACATTGTGAAAATTAGCGTCTGGATTAAATCACCAAGCGGCCATATCTCATTGGATAAAATGCGGATTGTTGATTATCCTGGTGGAAATCAAGAACCTCATTTATTACTAAACCCATTCAAGTATTCAGAAGTATATAGAATTCCTATCCATTGCATTAGCAAAAAGGAAAATGAATTCTTCATTGAAGTTGAGTATAAGAACGCAGATTCTAGTGGAATCGGCAATCGTCCAAGAGCCATGTTGGAAAAGGAAAATTACATAATTCCTTTCCAAGCGCATTTTGATAACAGGATGCCTTATTTGAACATTGCAGATCATGCAATGTTGGATGGGCCTAAAGCGTCATCTAACGTTTATTCATTATTAGAAACAACAGAATCATTTCCGGTGTATTGTATTCCGGATAGTGATGTTTACGGCATAAGTCAGAATGCAAACAAAAACATATGGTACTCTCAAAAATATGAAGAAATTACAAGAATATTCTTAACTCCAGAAGATGTTGCTTCTATAACCCACGGTGGCGGCAACCCTAATATATACTTCATACAGGAATACGTGGACCTATCAACAGGACAAATTGGGGGCTAAATGCAAGTCAAAGGTAAAGCAATTTTTGAATTCGTTGATGTTAATACCGGCGAAAAGCGAGTTGAAGAAAGAGACAATTTCATCTTTCTCGACAAATATATTGACCTATTTCAAGGCGAGACTGTTATTCAACGACTTGCCATCCTCTATAGAGGAAGCGAAACCTATCCTATGGTAAATAGGTATAGTCCGTATTACGGAAATCTAGAGAATAGTGCCTTTTATACAGGTTACGCGCCCACTGGCACAGCTCTAAAAAAATACTTTCCAAAAACAACCGAATCTCCCGCATATTGGGAATATTATTCCCTATTCCCACCACCTGCTTCAACGGCAGCAATTAGTTGTATTTGTCTAATTAGTTACAACATAGGTGACAATCAACTACCTTATGTTGGTTATACAAGTTGGATATATTCTAGCCATGCAAAAACAGCAATTAATTTGTCGCCACCTTGCTATCAATCACCCACTGAATATTTGAACGTTTACTATCGTTTGATTCTTGTTGAAGATGAGACAGATACAACAAACAACGATTGGGTTAAAGAACAGTTTCTTTTGGACGTAGATAGAAATCCAAAGCGCTTCTATCAAAACGACAACATTCAATTGTATCCATTCCGAATTGAACAGGATTTGGGTGCAAACGGGTACGTTAATTTTCTAAGCGGCGGATATGTTTCACTGGGTTCTAAGGAAACAGTTCATCCAAATGGATTGAATCTTTCTTTGTACTCTGCTCGTAAGATTTACAACTATCCGGATAATATCCCTAACCAATATAATCAAATTCAAGATACTTTCTTGAACACCGTTATTCGCGCGGGTCGTACTCGAATTAGTTACATGGTGTCTCTCCTACACCCTGACAAATTCACACCCGAGATTGGCGGTCCTGAAGGTTTCACGGGCATAGGTAACGTATTCGGCACTGCTTCGAGTTCGAACTCTAACTACTTTGACCCCGCCTTCTTTCCCTTGGGTTCTGGTCGCATGTATGCATCAGGCCAATGGAACGGCGCGGAAATCAAACAACCTTTCCCTTCAAAATTTGTTGCTTATATCACGCAGACAGGAGAATTAGCCTCGGATATGAAATACAACGTCCGAGAGTATCATAGATCACCTGACGCGATTTTGAACCTGCTGCCTTATGCCTATCGTGACTCCTCACAATACTGGACAAATGGCGCCCAGTACACATATGACAACATCCTTAAGAATATAATGTATTCTAGACCAGACCATGTGCATGTCCAATATTATGCGGGTGTTAGAAAATGGATTGAGGACAGGGCCTTTATCACTTACGATAAAACAGGCATTACGATATATGACATTTACTATGGCAAGATTGAGTCTTGGGATGCCACAACCACACCGTCCCTGGCTGTGACAAACATCCAAGACGTTAAGGTTGACACTTACGGCAACATCTGGGTTGCATGTGCATCTACAGGTTTGTGGAAACTGACAATCACAGAAACAGAAACAACTCTGGTTCATATAGGCGCGCCACCCGGTTGCCAATCTAAGGTATATGCTTTAGACGTTGATAATTTCGGAAACGTTTATGCTATCTTCTGGGGCCTAGGTCTTCACTACACAACTGATGGCGGCCAGACATGGGTTAACGTCATCATCAACTATCCTTCGTTCTCTAATTTTGATGAAGGAGGGACTAACTCCAAATGGAGATTTTGTTCAAGGTTGATAGTAAATCCACACCGAGATGTTCGTAACGGCGATGCCCAGATTCTTCTATTACAGCGCACAGATGTGAATGATGGTTCCACAACTGCAGGTTGTTGGTATGACCAAATTTCAGCAAACGTGACAGGTATTACAAACTCCACACTCAGAAATCAGTTGGCGTTTGTTCGCAATTCTAACCGTCACCAGAGCATGATTGTTTCTCGGTTGGAAAATAAGTGGATGTTCTTGAATGATTGGAGTTCGGGTTCTGGTTCATACTACACATACACCAGCCGGTCTCCGGGCATTTCAGGAACAACCCAATATGCAATAAACGTTGATACCGTATTGTATATTCCTTTCCAACACAATGCAGGTGCTACTCGAGTGAACATGCGCTTGAAACCTGGCTCAAATTCAGGCTATAACCGCATCTGGTATCGTCATATTGAATATGCATATGAATGGGATTCAGATTTTGGTGAATATAGAGAGTTCGCTTATATTCCCGGTATTAAATCAACCGGGCCAGCTGTAATTGACATTGCCCATAATGAATCAAGAACAGCAATGTTAGATTGGGTAGAAAACGCCGACAGATCAACAAACAGCGACATTTATGCAACTAACTGCTGCTTCATCGGTAAGAACAGAGTATTGGGATTTTTAGCAACAGATCTTTTTTACAACCACTACTATTTGTACTGGTGTGTTCATGAATTCATAGGCAGCTCAAAGCAGTGGAAAACCTTCAACTCCACCTTATGGGGTTGGGATGGTGGAAATTGGGTTAAGAATCATCCTGGTTCTAAGACAGGTCATACTACAACCGAACCCTTCATCAAAGGAATAAGTCTACGGTTTGAGAACGGTCCGGCATCTACCACATCTTTTGTGGCTACTGACCAATATACATTCACTTGCTTTGACGGATATTACAAAGATAACTCCTCAAAGATGTGGATTAGGGATACTGTTTACTACAAACCAAAAGAGGTGGTTACAACATTCACGCCGCCTACGGTTCAGCTGTATGACCGCTCACATCAAATTGGTATTTTGAACAGCCCAGACATTAATGTGGACTGGAACATCGATGCTCTACCAGATACAACTTATGACGGACAGCCTATAGTGTTAGATGGTGACGTCTACTACCCCTATGTGGTGTATCTAAACTACTTCGAGAAAGCGGGCGATTATGGTATGAAGGATGAGAAGTGGAATCAACCACCGACCGCTATTGAAGGTGAACTAGCGCCATCTTCAGACGTTCCTATTGTCTGGTCTGGCACAGGTGAATCTAAACCAACTACTTACTTTGATGGTGAAAGCGGTATTTTCTATGCCTCACAAACCCGTTATTCAATGGGATCTGGAAACTTCACCTTGGAATTGTGGATTTATCCTACAAACTACAATGTAACGGAACAGATTCTAGTTGACTTCCGAGGTGCGGCAAATGAAATAGGCGCATTGTCACTAAACACTCAGGGCCAATTGGCATGGTGGAATGGAAGCACCACTTTCGGTCAGACGGGCCCATCGGTTATTCCTGATTCTTGGAACTTTGTTACTCTTGTTCGCAAGGCGAACAACAATTGGGAAATGACATTGAACGGCACATCTGTTGCTACATGGACAGATTCAACAGGCTTTCCTTCAACCAGACCATTGCATATTGGTAAGCGCTTTGCACGAACCACAACCTGGACACTCCAAAACGGTTCTATACCTGTTACTAAGTATCCGAACCCATCAGGTGTTATGAGTGCGGAGGCTTTCATCCCTAACACCACAAATATTGATGTTCACAACTTCTATCAGTATAAGACATTGCAACAAGGCACATACACTTCAAGCATCTTTGCTAAGAAGGGCACTCGTCGTTACTTCATGTTGAGAACCGGCATCAACAATACTGACACTCGTTCAGTGTATGATTTTGACACCGACACCTTTGTGACTGTTGGGTCAGGTCATACTGTGGGACGAGAAGTTTTGACCAACGGTTGGGTTCGCTTGTGGGTGACCGCAACAGAGAACTCCAACAACGTGTCAAGATATTTTGCTTGGGGTCCAACAGGTTCGACAAACCCAACAACAAGCTGGGCTGGTAACGGAACTGAAGAAGCATGCTACGTTTGGGGTGCTATGTTGAATTCAGGCACAACACCTGGCACATATACACCTTCCGGTTCCCTTGAGAACATGTGGTTACAGGATAGTGAGAACTTCGGTGGCAACTGGCGCGGTTTCCGTGGCTATATGAGCAACCTAAGAATCACAAAAGGTATCGACCGTTACAACGGCAACATCAGTCCTTTACCCAATAAGCCATTCCAGAATAGTGGTAACGACTATTCGGGTGCTCGTTTGAAGTTCCCGGGTAACTACTTGCAAGGCGGAATCGTCGCCAGGAAAGAATTGGTTGGTGATTGGGTTGTGGTATTCCGCGACATTCCATCATGGTTTAGAATGAGAGACTATGGGCGCCCATCATTGGTATTCGGTATCACTAGCGCACCTGTCATCAACAACCTGACAGACATCGGCTATAGATTCTTGGCTGGTGCAAATGACACTCTATTATTCCAGAGATGGATGGATGTTTGGTCGAACGGAAACCTAGGATCGAACATAAATGCTGTTCGGTTCCGTAAGGTTGGAACTAATATTTTCATTGATACTAGTACGACTAACGGTATTTTTTGGTCTAATAATCAGTTTAGTTACACCGACCATGCAGGTATTCACTATATTGCAATGTGGCAAGAAAGACCTTCATCCGATAAAATCAATAGACCATTGATTTCACCTTCAGTTGAAATTGTCCAAAACGGATCTGATTATATCTCCAGGGTAGGGTCAGTGGCTTTTGCAAATGGTTCATTCCATCCTAAGTTCTTGGCGGTGGATTCATATTGGGGATCAGACTTCAAGATTCAATTGAACGGAGTCCCGACAACGAAGAACCGCTCTAACTATCAAGCGGAAGCATTGCCACTACAAGGTGAGGTTTATTTGCATCAGCACGGAACATTAAGATTCCATCCAGCTGACGTAGGCAAGACAATCACCGGAACCGTAATAGCGTTGCATGATTAAGAAAGGGACGTAGAAAAAGCCCCGAAAGGGGCTTTTTGTTCTTACTCGGAATCGACAACAAACGTCTGACTTAGTGGTTCTGTTTCCTCTGTCGTCCTGATAACTTCTTTCTTCTTCTTGGGAGGGTAGAGAAAGGCTTTGACAGATGCAACATCATATGCACCGGTGATCAATTTCATTATAGCCTCTGCTTCTACAAAGGTGACGCTTTCCAAAAGGATCGAGAGCTTTCGCCACTTTGTTTGCTCATCGGCGTAATAAGGCGAATCCACAGTAAAATATTTCAACTGCTTCAATGCCCTTTCCATAGACTGATAAGGCACCTTGGTAGTGCTGTTTTTATAACTACCTTCTGGCAGTTCAATGAACTTGTATGAAAGGACCTCCTTCATCAAGCCAATCAAATACTCTGGATTCTTGGCCGTCTCAAAAGCCTTTTTGACTTGTGTTTCGCCGTATGAACCTAGCAATGCCACTAGGTCCTGGGAAATTCCATTACTGGAAAAAACTGCCTTCTGCACAAACGGCATAGTCTGATTCCTTCACCTTAAAGAGTTCGATGTCTGATAGCATACGAGGCATTTTGTGTGCCACGAAAAGCTGATATAGTTTATTTATAGAGCCGACTGGCTTCTTGTCAAACTCTGCAAGGATGGCTTGTTGGATGTGCTCAGGGATTTTGGTGAAATCAATCAACTTTTCATTCAGGTCATATCGTTCCTTGTGGTCACGATAAATGCGTGCCGGGTTTGCATGGAACTCATCCTTGAACTTCTGAGAGATCGGCTTTTGACGTTTGCCCTTAACAATCGAATCTGCGTCAGAACGAATGTTAGGGATGCCGTCGCCTGCGTCACCCGTCAGAATCAGTTCAACCAAATCCTTCTTAGGATCATCGGTCGTAATCCATTTCTTCATAATGGGCGAATATTGTGCTACGCCTTTCTTGTAGTGCAGTTGTTTGTAATCCTTGTCCGATGACACAATCAAGGTGGGCATGTCGCCATACTTCATTGCCAGAACTGCAATGATGTCGTCTGCCTCTGCTTTGTCCACATAGATCGTTTTCCAAGGAATACACTCACGAATCTCGGCTGTCACCGTGTTTGCAATGTCAAAGAATGCATCCCAATCAATGTCTGAGGCCTCTCGTGCCTTCTTACGATGGGCCTTGTAATGCTCGAAAATTTCTCGACGCCAATATCCAGTCTTGGAGTCAATCGCTAGAACAGGGGCACCATACTTCGAACCGAACTGTTTGCGATATGAGAGCAACGTCATAAAGATCATGGAACGTGCCAAGTCTTTGTTGACGCCATTCTTCTGGTTCTGAAAAATAACCGAGAAAAGGGTCTGAGATAGGTCAATTAAGATCAAGAGTCTACCCTCCGAAGTAATAGCCTACATTATAAAGCAAAAAGGGCTAGTTGCCTAGCTTTCTCGCTTAGAGGAAAATTTCAGATTACCGCAATCAAAAACCTTAAACCACCCGAGTCTCCTGGCAGCGGCCTCCTGGGTTTCACCTTCATTTCTTACGATCTGATTGATCAGTGTTAGTCGATTCCTGGTTTCTAGTTTACTATTTGCCCAAAAGAATCCAGGTGATGTTACGCCTTCAAATTTCATACCAAACACATCTCGGTAAATGCTTCCTGTAGAGTACCTCAAATCCGCATAGGTCATTATATCAGACTCAAGAACAGATGTACAATGTTTCCACAATTTACTGGCCCGCCTCGAATTGTGGTGTTCATTTTTGAACAAAACCTAATCAATTCTAGCCCAGAACTCTTCGAAAATCTCGGCTTTGAAAAGGTCATGGTTGAAAGAATCTCGCCATCTTTGTTCTTTAAAAGAAACGCCCTTGAATAATGATGATAGCCCTTTAGATGGTTTTCGTCTAGGAATGTTCTAATGGTTTCTCTGTCGGCTTTGGTTGACTCCACAACAATGCAGTCTCTGGCACTCAATTTTATTTCTGACCTACCAACAGCATTCCTAATCATAGAAAAGACCAATTTTTCCTTTTCTATGATTTCATGCTCCCAAAATTGAATCAATCTGACACCGTTGTTAAGACATGTCTTGGCTTTATCATGATAATATGTTTTGGGTCTTTTATGTTCGCTATGCCAATAGAGGCCGTTTATCTCTATTCCTAGTTTAGATTCGGGAATCCAGATGTCGATCTCTTTACCTTGTAGAAAATCGGGTTTGTAATTCCTCTTGAACTGCACGTCAAGGCCTTCTAGAAAGTCGCAAATTCTAGTCTCAAGAGAAGAACCACCCCAGTACATTTGTTCTATTGAGAACATCTTCAATCTATTCCAGATCGCCCTTTCGGTAACACCCAGTTCGTTTGCAATCTCAACCAAATTTAGCTTCTTCTCATGATGCATTTCCCTCAGAACGGATTCGCTCAGCAATGAAGAAACATCCGCATTCTTGGAGACAGACGGAGAAACTAGACCCTTAGCTTTTCGGTCATTGTTAATCGTAGTAAAAGTACACTCGACGCCGTATCTTTTAAGATTGGTTTCTTTTCTTTTTTCTTTAGCCTGCTCGGCTGATCTCTTATTTGATTCTGAAATCTTTTTCTTTATCGAAGCATCATTCTTGTAAAAAGCAATGCTGCATTTCCTAGAGCAGAAACGATTGTATTTACCTAGCTGGAAATTTACCTCGGATCCACAAACCTCACATTTTGGCCTAGCTTTAAGTGAATTCTTCAAACAGTAATGTCGCTCTGATAGCGAAGAACCTTCTGGTAGGTAATCTGTAAAAAAGGCCAGAGCCTTTTGAGCATCTGGCCTTTTTGCAATTGAAGGCACACTTAAGTTAACAAGGGTATCTTTATCCATATGGCAGCTAATTATTCGTCTTCAGCGAGCGACTTGAAGAATGCCAAATCATCGTCATCTTCAACAGCTGCCTTTGGCTTGGAGTCAACCTTAGCCTTAGGCTTTTCTTCATCATCCCACGGAGGAGTCTCGTCCTTATGTCTTGCAGCAGCGCCGTATTCACGACCTGTGCTACGAGGAGCGTCGTCTTCATCGTTGTCCTGTTTTGCAGGAGCATCTTCACCTAACACTTGTGAAAAACGAGTCTTCAACTGCTCATAGGACTTGAACTTCTTAGGATCGGTGAATTCACTGAGGTCATACATCTTCTCTAGGACTTCCATCAGCTTTTCTTCGTCACCGTCATACAAGTCTGATGCGGGTTCAACTGTAGTGTCATCATAATTACGATAGCCGTCCTTGTTCTTGATTTTCAGCTTGACCACACAGCCATCGAAAAAGCCGAATGGGTCACGAGGATCCTCGCCGTATTCTTCTGGGGGATTCATGGCGGTCACTAGCTTGTCATAGATCTTCTGACCATAACCGAACAGGAAGATCTTGCCCTCGTTTTCAGGATTTTTGGGATCCTTGATAACCATGATATTGCTCACGAAACGTAGGCGACGCTTGCGCTCACGAACCGTTTTCTTGTCGTTCTCATAACCGCTGTTCCAGAGTTCAGAGTTTGCATCACAAACGGGGCACTTCTCGCCGATTGTAGTAGGGCATTCTTCAATGAACCACTTAGAGCCGACCTTGAAGCCATGGCTATAAGTCTTGACAAATGGAAGAGTGTCTTCTGTCTTTGATGGAAGGAAACGAATCACGGCGAAACCATTGCCGTTGCTATCAACAGTGGGTTGCCAAAAGCGGTCGTCTGAACCTTGAGATTCGCCTTTCTTAACTGATGCTTCTTGAATTTTCTTTAGAAGGGTTTGAGCGGTACTGCGGCGAAGAGCTGAGCGATTGATTGTCATAAATGTTTACTCCTTAAAAATTGAATGATCCACGAAATGCATGATGTAAGCAACTGAATGTTTAGTGTAACATATTTTATCCACGTTTGCAATGATGTACCTAGATATCTATGCGAAGAAAGGCTTGGCAATTTTCGCTATCTTGGCCTTATCTGGTGTGAAGAAAGCCTTGTATTTTTCAATCCTAAGTTTCTCTGCCTTCCAGACAAGATCGTTGATGTGTCTTGAAAAGTCCAACAGATAATCAAGTGCACAGTATGTCTCGATATTGATTTCCTTGTTCAGTAGCATCCTCCCAATAGGTGGAACCTCGAAGGCGTTGTTCACTCGAACAACACTAATCATATCAGGATATTGCTCTTTAATCAAGGACAAGTGGTTCTCAAAATTGTACGAAAAACAGTTAAGGTCCGAGCGATGCTTGGCTTCAGCTTTTTCAGCTTCTGGCGTCGAGATTTCGTTCAGCCAGCAAACCTTGTTCTTGAACAATGCAATCAGACGAGTCTCTAGAGCTTCTCTCGTAGCAAACTTTCGTCCTAAGGCACTAGACAAGACATAATATTTGCCCATTGAAGCCGCATCAACCCGCTTAGGCCCATATGTCAAATAGTCATAGGACTTCTGGGTGAAATGGAGCTTCATTCCCAAAAAGATTTGATAAAGCTCTTGTCCCGTCATTCAAACAACACCTGGGGTCTACTGGTCCTTTTCAACAGCCCCTGTGCTTCACCTTCTACACGGATTTTCTCTTTGAGAGATCCGGTGATATAAGGAGCAATCCAAGCAGGGTCCCAATCCAATTTTCGAGCGAGTTCTAAGGCTGCGGAAATGTAGTCAATTTTCTTCTCAAGAGCCATCTTCTCAATCTCCTCGACTACTTGGATTTTGTCGATAGCCTGGTTTATAGAAAGTGTGTTTTCCAATTCTTGCTGTTCTGACATATGTTTTGCTCCATGGCGGTGATGTGGTATCATTGTGAAAGTGTGTTGCGCCTCGGGTTGGGTCTTTTACGTCCTTCAAAACCAAAACTCTATATGCTACATTCAAAGACTCGGCATCAAACTGCTTAGTCTTCTTTTTGCACATTCCGCTGAATTGACAAACGCCACGATGCTTTTGATATGCAACGCCGCAGATTGTACCAGGGTAGTCTTGATGTTTTGCTCGATTCAAAACAACGTGGGCAACGGCTTGCATGCCACGAGGCGTTTCACCTCGTGCTTCATCATAAATGACCTTAGCCAGACAAACCATTTCTTTGTTTGCATTTGACAGGGCTTCAATGGCGTCAATCGCTTTGTAGTTTGAAGCATGTGAAGGAATTAGAGAGCCCAATAGAAGAATCATAATGAGAAACAGTTTAGTAACCGTACTTTTCCCAAAAGTTTTTCCTGATAGCAACAAGCTCTGATCTAGGTGTTTCGTGTTCATAGAAGTTAAATACCTGTACGAAGCCTTCACGATTTACCATAAAGATCTTCTGTTCTTCAACGTCTATCCCCAACGTTTCCTTAATCATTCTAACATAGAAGGCAAGTTGTAGTCTATAGGAGGAAATTTCTTCCTTAGACTTGCTACGCCTTGTATTCTTGTAATCTACCAGCGCAATCTTGCCTTCTTTCGTTCTGCATAGCATGTCAAACCTGCCAGCGATTCTGAACGTATCAGACCATACAGGTTCTTCCATGTAAAGAACTTGGTCAACAATTTTTAGCAGCTTGGGTTTGGCTACCTTGAACATTTGTTCTGCTTTCTTCTCTTCGGGCGTTTCCGACTTTTTGGCGTCAACTTTTCGCAGTAGACATTCAAAAAGATAGTGAAGATGAGAACCAATGTCCGTTGACTCTTTCACGATTCGATCTGCATTTTCAGCACCAATCTTATCGCGCCATTCTTGGAGCCCGGTGTCGTCACCATAAGCTCCAAGAACAGTAGTAACCGAGGGATAGTCTCCTTTAGGAGTAGAATAGAAACGGCCTATTCCATCCTTGTTATATGTATGCATTAAATCAGTAAATCAGGTAGTTTGTTTTGATGTTTTTGATGATGCGCCGGTTGTCCTTAGACATACTAGCAGAATCAAGAGTCACAGCGTCCCAAAAGGCATCCACAAGACCAACATAGCTAGGCGCGCTGTACCCAAAAACGATAGGATCGGTCTTCAGACGATCCTCAGCAAGTTTGCGACCCGTGGCCTTGTTGAAATTTTCCTTCAGAGAACACACCGCAATACCCACCTTGGCGGTTCGGTTCTTGTAGTTTAGTTCAAAGACGTATGTCACGCCGCCCCTGGCTTCCACCCCACCGAACCCATCAAAGTAACGTGAATGCCGAACAATCAGAGGACTCTTTTCGTCATTACGAACTTTAGCTACTGGCTTGGCCACACGATCCTCAAGGGCATTCATGCGAGCATCAAGATATTTGACCATACTAGCCAGCGATTCTAGGCTTTGGTTGATTGCTTGAAGGGCTTCGTTTTTCATATAGGTGTTCCTTTTTGTCTACGTTGAAAATCCAATTATAAAACAACTCAAAATTCAATGTAAGGGTTACCCACCTGAAGCACTTTCAGACCAATGCTGCGCCACATACGGGTGACCTGAGGACGGCCATCAATGACCATTTTAACGTCATATTTCGGAGCAACATCACACCAGAAGATTTCTGATTTGATGACCGAATCCTTACGCATATCGCCTTCAGCACGCATGAAGAAGTCGCTGTACCGAATTTCGTGCCGTGCCAGCCACCGTTCGATTTGAGGACGGCAGACGCCATCGCGACCCGACAGAACAACAATCTTCCATTCTCCAGAGCTTTCCAGAGCTTTGACGATTGCTGCCACTTCTTCATCCAGCTTGTCTTGTTCAACCTTGTCCCATTCAAACGGGCCACGGTCACGATTCATTTGTGCCAACGTGCCGTCAATATCAACGATGATGGCCTTGGGAGCACCCTTAGTGCCTTCATACTGAGTGACGAATTGCTTGTTCCATTGCTCAAACTGAGATGCCAGAACAGAAACGCCCACACCGTTCTTGCGCTTGGCGTCACGTTTAACAGCTTCCTCAAACGAGATAGGAAAGGGTCGAACGTCTACGGTGTAGCCAAATTCCTTGAGCTTCTGAATCAGACTCTTCCGTCGTTCTTTGTTCAGGTTGGTGTCAGAGATAATAACGTTGGCGCGTGATTGAGCAGCGGCTTCCAGTATTTTGTCTGCGCGCTCACTCACTTCCTTTTCCCATTTCCAATTCCATTTGTCCCATTCCAGTTCCGCAGCGATACCCTTTTCAATCAAGATACCCCTGCGGATACAATCTCGTTCAATGCGCTGCCAAATAACGCCCTTGGAGGCCTCAGCTTTGATAAAGTCCGACGCCCAAGTCGACTTACCCGAGGCCGAAACCCCCACGGTCACAATTGCTCGCATCATGTTTCCTTACTTGAAAGCGTTCTGATATTCTACGCCCACACAACATTCAACCAGCTCGTCCAGAGTCAAACCTTCAGGTGCATTGTAGGCTTGGCGAACAAGCTCCGTGCCCTCGGCTTCGATATACTGACGAACTTCTTGTTCCAGTTCCATGGCAAAATTCTTAACGTTGTTCACTTCAAACCCCTTTTGATGTTTCGTTCACTGTATGCCTTCATTATATGCATCAGCCAAAGAACACGTCTAGAGAAATCAGCAAAGATCAGTAAATATTCTTCAAGGATTGTTCCACCCGCAGCTTGGTCTCACGGCGACCAGCGTCGAATCCTTGGTCATACGCTGTTTGGATTATCTTGTTCATGTTCATACAGTCTTTGCCAGTCTTGAACGATTCATATAACCACGGTTCGCCCAGTAGCCAGACTCAGGCTACCCATGTTGTTCCTCAAGTTCCATAGGTACCCCAATCAGGCATAACAAATTCCCTGTCAATTTCCTTGAGCTTCATCTGAAGCTCATAAATCTCATCACCGAATTCTTCACGGTTCTCGGGGCCGCAAGTCCAAGCCCAATAACGTGCAGCGACTCCGGGGTAACCCGATTTACGCAGACGGCAGGCAACAAAGGATGATTCACTGTTGGAATAAGACCTGGTAGGGTTCTCAAGCTGAGCCTTCATAGCTTCGATAAGAATTTGACGAACTTCCGATTCGGTCTTGTCCATAATGTTTCCCTCATTCATGCCTACATTATAACATAGGTTCTGTGCTTGTCTAGTACCTCATAAATATTCTGGTGAATTTATCTTAGGTCTTCTCAATGGAACTTGCACTCGACTTAGGCAATACCTTACAACATCTGCCAGCATCTTTGAGCTTCATAGTCAGCCTCGGAATCTTAATTCTGGGTGTCTGGCTTAAGATTAAAAAAACCGATGTTGAAGAAAAGAAAAATCAAAGCGACATCCAGATTGCTCAAGTTGAAAGCTTGATGCAACAAATTAAGCTTCTTAGCGACGAACTTGACAGAACTAGAAAACAGCTTTCAGATCTGCATATACAGAATCTTGAGCTTATGGAGCAACTACGCGAAGCAAACAAGCGCATCGACGAATTGGAGCGTGCCTTGGCACAAGCATATCGTCACGAATCAAACTTGGGGTTCCACCACAACAAATTGGCGGGTTAATTCAAGCTTAGCAAGCTTGAATTGATATTTCGTAATAAGAGGATGATGGTCTGGATCGGCTACATTGTCACCAAACATCTCGACCATTTTCTCTATGATTTGATCTAAGGTAAATGTGGGCTCTGGCTTAGGATCAACGATTTCAACCCAAGGATAAGGATTCGGTCTAAACATGTTCTTCAATGTGCTTATATTTTATCTCACGTTTTTTGTCTTTATGTTTGCCCGCTTTTTTGGTTTTCGCTGGCACGACTAGATGGTTCCTTGGCTTGGGAACCTTCACCTTCATTGTTTCCTTTTGCTTTGCCACGTTTAGCTCCAAAGATTCGATCCCAACCTTCTGAATAGGCTTTGTCGTCTCGTACTTTACGAGGCGCATCGCCCTTTCCTGCTTCATGCACCATCCTGCTTTCCTCCTTCAATCAATTTTTGGTGGGCCGACTGGGATTTGAACCCAGGATCAACGGCTTATGAGGCCGCTGCTTTAGGCCACTAAGCTATCGGCCCATTTTCCAAGCTTTACGCTTTTCAATCTTTTCGCAGACAATTATGCCGATCAAAGAAACAATAATAACCACACCGCAAATAACCATGACGTCATTCCATTTGCCGGGTTCTTGCATCCACATAATGAAGTCTTTCAGCATTTTACTGTCCTCGTTTGCTTGTTGACGTCTTTATTATATGAAGTTTTTGCGACTTGTCTACAAAAAATTAGATAGTTTGTAAAAATTCTTGTGACTGTTCTTGCACCTTGGCTTATGTTTCCTTGCCAACCTTCTTTTCTCGTTCAGATTTGACCTTCTGGAGTGTTTTGCACTACGAAACTTAGGTTCTTGTCCTTAGACATCGACATCGCCTTCTTTTTGGATTTACGCAGGTCTTTCTTGAACTTTGCCTTGGTGATGAAATTTGCAGGATGGCACAGATACTTTGTGCCCATCTGCTCAATCATTTGTTTGACACGCGCCTCGTTACGAGCTTGAAGTTCTTTGAGAGCTTCGTCTTGAAACACGATCTAGGTCCTCCGTTCAACAATGACTGCATTATAAGGCAAGAATCACATCATGTCTAGGATGCTTGCGGATTTTTTCTTGGGGGCTAGAACTTGTCGTGGGATCTTGTAGCGATCGGCGAAACCTGCCCAATCTAGGTTCCCGTTCTTGGTTCCCACTCCCAAAGTCGGTAGGATCGCCTTCAGAGTTTCAAATGATTGCTTTCTGATTTCAGGGCTCTTGCACCAAGAGCTCGACGTCCACCCCATGTCCTTTCGGACGGCATTCATCAAAGAATAGACACCCTTGCCCTTTTTCGTGAGGTTAAGACCGAAGGCAACATCTTCTCCCATGATAACCTTACCTGTCTTTTCATCAAACCAATCATTATAGAAGAATGGCTCTTCACCAAACTTCTTGAAATTTCTAATGAACAAACAACATCCTGAGATGTTCGGACGACGCTTGAAGATTAGGTTGTTAGCTAGCACATCCTTCTTTTCGGCATAGAAAGCACTGAAAGGTGTTTGTGTAGGATTCAAAGGCTCAAATACATCTACACCTTCTAGGCTTTCAAGAGGAATGTCTTTTAAGATTTGAACAAGGTTGTCACTATCACAATACTTCTCACCCTCATAGAGAACAATGTCGTTGTCCATCAACAAACAAAAGTCTTCATCCGAATCATAAAAAGCACGGAGCAAGACGTTACGAGCGGGCCCGGGCCTATCGGTTTCGCCTCGGGTATTGACGATATACTGGACGTCCTTTCGGAAGTCGTCTTGTTGATATCCTTGGGCATACACCAAGACGTTCAAACCCTTAGCCAGCCAATAGTCAACCTGTTTGTTATGAATCTCAAGGCGCCTGGCCTTGAGAGAATCATTAGGCAGGTATGAGATGATGTAAGCGGTATTAAACAACATGGGTGACTTGAGGAGGTGCGTCTGGATTGTGGGTGCTTGTCGAGGTCTGGTCTTGGTTCATTTCCGTTTGATTAGGCCCGGATTCTTGAGGAGTTTCTTGTAGAACTTCTTCCTTAGCTTGAGTAGCCCCATCCGTATAAAGCTCCAAAATTTCCTGCAAAGATTTTCCGCTGTGGTTTCGGATTAGAGTGGGGATGATCTCTTCCCTACGGAAGCGGTCATAATGGGAATCGTCTTGATTGATTTCAGCAACAATCAAATCGTGGATCAGCTTGCGGTTCTCGGGGGCTGTCCAAGGATCAACGTTGTAGCTTTCTTCCATGTTTAATTGAGGGAAAATGCCTGCACGGCGCAAACAAACGCCGCAACGACCACAATTTCCTGCTTCACCGCTCATGCATGAACTCGATGCGAGAATCTCTTGTTGCATACCGTTTTGGCATGCCCACCTTGTTACTTGCAGCTTACCCCACTGGCGTTCTACGAAAGGAAACACCACCTTCACTTTTCCGAAGGGCGATAGAACATAACTAAGAATATCGTTCTGTCGATGGAGATATTCTAGGTTCTTGTCGGTTGCTTGGTCATGGATTTCACCCATGAGCGCGCCCATCCAAATCTCGTCAGGCAGATACTTACATGCAGCGATTGTAGCAAACATCATGTTCCTACCAGGAATGAAGATGTTATTCATGGCGTTGCCCGCCTTGCCTTTGCCTTCGGCTTTGAACCAAGTCATATCATGGATGTGTGCGCCCGGCGGCAATTGCGCCTTTTCTTTCCAAGCGTAGTCGTGTCCAATGTCAAAATATACGGCGATCACCTCATTGCGAATGTCCTCTTTCGCTAGACGCCACATCACTGTAGAGTCAAGACCACCACTGTGCAAAACAACAATCTTCTTACCCATTTGCTACCCCATAAACATCTGAATTCATCCGGAAAAGACCCCTGTCACCTTCCTGCATTTTATCATACTTTTCGTAGGGGAACACAATCCAGTCGTCTGTTTTCAAACACTGCATAAGGAAGTTCTTCTCATACTTCCCATCCACTAGCACTGGCATGAAATGCCAATCGACTTCTGGAAAGCCCTTCATGAACTTATATAGCTCGGCATGAGTACGACCCTGCGCAACAAGGTCCTCCACAAACAACAGTTTGCCCGCCTTCTTCTTGGCTAGGATCAAACGAGGTGTAGAATATGCATCATTTGATGGGTAGTAAACACCCACAGGTAAGCGAAGTTGTTTTGCAATGTAGTGCGCAGCGGTCAAACCACCACGAACCACAGCAACGATTTCATCAAACCCGTATGCTTCAATCTTGGGAATCTGCTCATCTAACAGAGCAGTCATTTCCTCATAGGTTATAAAACGTTTCACTTAGAAAGCTCCCGAAATGATAAACACGACAATATGGGCAATGCTTTTTCAAATACTCAACCTGCTTTGCATCTGATTCAATGAAAATCCTGATGCCGTTCTGGTTAATTACACTTGCCTTGTACTCTGCGCCTTGCCTATGATCTGGACAATCATGAAACAAACGATACGGGGGATTGCTTGCAAGGTTTTTGCTAATCCATGCTTCAGTGTAGGGTCTATCTGATGAATTTCGACCAGTCACAATGACATAGCTTCCTTTTGGAACAAAATTGGCATACGGCTCTGAAGCACGCATCTTAAGAAAATCTTCAAGAGACATGCCATCAGGCCAGTACAAATCGGAGATTAGAACTCCGTCAAGATCATATCCGATGCTCATTCGAAAAAATCATCCAAGGTTGTATGACCGTTACGAGAAGGCTTGCTATTGAGGAAACGGCCAAGATGGGATTCCCAATATTTGTAATCCTCAAGGGTTTTTACTTTACCTAGCTCATTATAGACGTTCCGCTTGGTCTTGTCAATATACTTGATCTTAGACTTCGGCTCGGTTACTTCTTCATCAACCATCTCATATAGGATTTCGTCATCATGAAGTGCATCTTCAACGTGCTTGGTGAAGTTGTAAATACATGAAATTGCATGCGCCACGGTTGACATGATTAGCGGAATCCGTGAAGGGTTCGTCTTGGTATATTCTTTTGGCTTGGCGTTCATTAATGTGAAGAATTCATATCCGTTCTTACACCATTGGGTTAGCTCTGGTAGCAAAGACACAATGTCTTCATACACCTCATCATACGCTGGAGTGTATTCACGATTGTAGACGATCTGATATTGACGGCCTGGCTTCTTGCCGTAGTAATAGCGACCGTAGATGTTCATGCTGGTATGGGTTGTTGAATCGTAGGACACTAAGGTATCCTTGAACAAACCCGATTTCACAAACACCAACGTAGGCACAAATCGCTTCATTGCACCCACACCCAACATATGAAGATGTTTCTCTTTAATGTCAAAGGGAATCTGGGTGAACCAGAACGCCTTCTTCACTTCTTCCAATTCACCGACGCCTAGAGCAGGTGAACCAATAGCGATACCTCCAATCACTTCATGCATGTTTTGTGGAATCTCCTTAAACAGGATATCCGACCAAATCATAGCAGTCTCTAGACAGTTCCCTTGAATGATCGCCAATGGGCGGGTCGATGACTTGTTATCAAGGAATGATTGGATCTGCTCGGTAATGTTTCGAGCGGTTGCCTTAGCGCAAGGCTCAAGACGAGACCTATCAAATACTTTATTGCTCGCATCTTTCAGCTCAGACTTCTGCACCAAGGTATAGACTGGGATTTCGTCAAAAGACATAGCCACATCTGAATACCTACCTTGGGTTTCATAGATTTCTTTTTTGATCTCAGGCGTCACAGCAAGGCCACGAGAAATCATCTGAAGGCCACCGGAGTCCGAATGAACATCATAGACATAAGGCTTGATGGTCTCTTGAATCTGTGGGCCCATCTTCTTCTCAGTGAATGCATTGAACAGCACACTGAAGCGATGGCCGTTGACGTTATCCAAACGCTTTAGCCACTGGCCTGTCAGGTCAACAATTTCCTTGCTCTTAAGAGCATCCTTGTAGAGGAACTTGGCAAATTGAAGACCCGACGCCACATAGTTCATTCTATTATTGTGTAGCATTGGGTCTCCTTGGTTAAGTGGCTTCTAGAGCCACGGCGTATTGCATTGTACCGTCTGCTTTCTTGAAAGACGAAATGCCTTTGTCTGAAATTTGAACAACATAATCACCCGGGATGAATTTCAGGTTCTCTTGCTTGAAGAAGAACTTGAATGGCTTTTCTTGAGCCTTGTCAGAGACCTGAATCTCAAAATCGTTTGAAGAATCGTTTTTACGATCCTGAACGATTAGGCTGATGCCTTCATCATCACCCACAACCACAACGTCACTCACACCCAACACTCCTGCAGCGCGAGAGATTTTTGTCAGGATTGCCTCTGTAACGGTGAACTCCACAGAAATGTCATCAGGCATCTTGATGGACTTTGTGGGATGCACAATCAGAGCCTTGTTTGAATAGAAATACTTGACGCCCCCGCGCTTGGCACCCTTCTCACGAATCACGACCCACTTCTCGCCAAACTCCAATTCGGGATTCTCGAACAGTGACAACGCTGAAAGGAATTCGTTGAGGTTGTAAATCGCAAACTCTGATGGAAAAGTTTCCTCAACATCGGCCTCGGCTAGAATGTTTCGGGCTACTGCCATCGTCGCAAGCTTCTTACCAGGTTTGACAACAATTGACTGATTGATAGTTGCGAAATTCTTGAGAACTTCGATTGTACGCTTGGAAAGTTGCATTATGTTACCTCATGAAAGATTTTTTGTACAACACTTTTGAACCTGTATTGTATCAGGTATTTAGCTCGGGGTCAAGGACTTCTTCGACTGTCATTCTCTGTCTAACCAAACTTTTTAGCCAAGACATGCCTCTTGGAAGGAACCCGTCGCCGAGGCCATGTTCGATTGCATCGGCAGCGGACATGTAGACGTCATTATCACGCAACAGGTGCTTCTTGATATACTTCTCATCCTTGCCGGTGCATTCTTTGTAGACACGCATGATTCGGTCAATGATGAGCTTGAACTCTTGTTGGTGTGAAAGGTCATTCACCCGAACAGAGTAACGAGCCGCATTGAAGGTTGCATTGTGCGAAAGGATTGAACAGTTCTCGGATATGAAACGTTCTGCGCCAGTCATGAAAATGATTAGACCAGCGGATGCCACCTTACCCCATCCGATGGTGCGAATAGGAATTTCACTCATACGAATGGCATCAATCAATTTCATAGCCGAATGGAGGTCGCCGCCCTCGGTGTCAATGAAAAGGTTAATGACGTTCAAATCCAGTTTCTTGTCACTTGACAAATTTGCCCCGACAATGAAATCCACAATCGGATTGACCGTCTCAGCGCATACAGGGCCATTCAGTTGGATGATTGCAAACTTGTCAAACACCGAAACCGATGTCTGCTCATCTTCAGAAACAACTTCATCAAGAGTTTCTTCATCTTGATCTAGATTTTCATTTGTTGTTTTGATTCTATCCCACATGGTTCGGAGAATATATTCTGGTTGTTTGGAAATCATTATTCTATCCTTGAAAAGTTTGCAGATTTGACAATGCGGAGATTGCTCTCAAATTTGTCCACAACCTCGGGTCGATGACTAATTAGAAAAACGTTCGTATCACTTAGATGATATTTTAACAGATTTATGAATGATTCTAGTCCCTGGTCGTCCAATACTGCATCAAAAATCTCGTCTAGGAAGAGCAGATTGCAATTAAGCGAGTTCTTTAATTTAGCTAACTCCCTCCAAGTGAAAAGAATTGCAATGTCAATTCTCGCACGTTCGCCCGCAGAGAAACTCATGTATGAAAGTTCGTCTTTGAAACGTGAAAGAATACGTTCTTCAAAATTCTCATTGATCTCGAATGAAATACCCAAATCCAATAGCTCTAGGAACTTGTTGATCTCTTGGTTCATTCGAGGCACATATTGCGCAATGATCTTGGACTTGATGCCGTTGTCCTTGATGATTGCACTGATGACCTCATTATATTGTTTTTCTTCAAGAAGTTCTAGACGACGAGCTTTTAATTCAGAAATATCCTGAGAAGTTTTCTTAATTTCTGCTGTAAGGTCTGCCGAGCTGAAATGTTTTTTACCCAAGATCTTCTGTTGCTCTGAAATGTATGCCTGAAGGTCAGAGATGCGCTTTGTGTTTGTGTGGATGTTGTTTTCAAGAGAACGAATCTTCTTTAGGACTTCATCTAGCTTTTCGATTTCTGACTCGGTCTTTTGAAGTAGCGCATTAAGATTTTCAAGGCTACTCTGAAGTTCTGTTCTTTTATTTGCTTTAGCTTCGATGACTTGCGCCTTGAAGTCTTCAGTAATAGGTTGGGTGCAGGTTGGGCAAGTATCGTTATCTCGGAAGAATGAGATGAAGTCTGTAATCTTCTGAATCTTCTTCCTCATGTCCCGTCCATACTCTTGGAGCTTGGTCTTCTTGGCGATTTTTACTTCATAAGAGTCTGCTTGTGATTGGAGCTTTTCGATTTGAACATTCTGATCTCTTATCTCGTCATTGATGGCCTGAATCTTTGAGTTGGCTTTTTCAATGTTTTCTTCAATCGTTTTCCGATAGCCTTCTTCTTGCTCTGATAGGGTTTCAAGACCCTTCTTCAATGAAGCAAGCGATGCTTGTAGTTTCTC
Organism: uncultured Anaerolineae bacterium; assembly: GCA_937120535.1. GTDB lineage: Bacteria > Chloroflexota > Anaerolineae > Anaerolineales > Villigracilaceae > Denitrolinea. Next base: position 95,365 of record CAKZJX010000007.1, on the reverse strand, counting down.
GATTTCGTTTTCTACTGATTGCAGATTTTCTTTCGTTTGTGCAATAGATGCAAGATGCATGATATACATCTTAGAGAACACCGTTAGGTTCAAAAGCTCTTCAACAATCTTTCTACGTTGCCCCGCAGATAGCAAAAGGAACGGGGTGTATGAACCGCCGCTGATTGAAACAACCTGGCGGAAGCTAGAGATGTTGAACCCCAGGATTTCTTCTTCAAATTGGGTTTGATAGTCTCTGGTAGACGCCTCTTGGTCAACCAATTTACCATCAATGAAGATTTCAAAGATGTTAGGCTTGATGCCTCGGCGAATCAGAATCTCTTTGCCCTTCGTTTCACATTCAATCTCTACGACAAGATCTTTCTTGTTGATTGTATTGACCAAGTCGTTTTTGTTGATGCCGTTGGACACTTTGCCGAACAGTGCGAATTCAATCGCCATCAAGATGGTAGATTTACCACTGCCATTAGGTGCAGTGATAACAGTGCTGCCACTCTTGATTAGGTTTATCTCTGTAAATTGATTGCCGTATGACCTGAAATTTTTGAATCGAATCTTTTTTACTAAGAACATGTTTTACTCATCATCGGCTAACGCCTTTGCTGCGACATAAATTGTCTGTAGCTTTCGCATCAGACGCTCCTTAGACAAATCTGTCTCAAGATCATTATAAATGAAATTCTTGATAACCTCAAGGGTGTCTTTAGGAAGTTCGTCCCCGACCTCAGCCAGAACTTTGACAGAGTTTGTCTCGTCAATAATGTTTATGTCAGAAGGACCCGTCTCTGCAATCTTGTCTATGAATCGTTCAAATAAGATTGGTTGCTCCTTCCTCCGAATCACCACCTTGACGAATTTATCTTTAAAAGAACCTAGTTCCCCAATGTCCTTTTCAATTTGCCTGGGGTTTATATCATCGTAAACCAAGCGAATGAAAATCTTTTCAGGATTCTCTACAAACGTCAATTTTTGTCCGTCAAAGGTATGAAAGCCCTTTGGGTCGTTGTAATCAGACCAATTCATCTCATAGGCGGTGCCTAGGTAATGAATGTTGCCTCGGCTTGAACGATGATGGTAGTGACCGGAGAACACATACTCATATCTAGCAAGCAAATCGGCGTCACAGTGACCATGTTCAGACACCATGCCCCTATGGTATTCAAACCCCTTCATCTCCAAGTGACCGAACACAAAGCGAGCGTCTGAATGTTTGATTGCATCAATGGAACGACCATAGTTCTCAGAGTTGATCCAAGGTAGCATCAACACCTTAACATCATCAACCACAGTCGTTGTAGGTTCGGAATACACCGTCACGTTGTCATAATGATGTTCACTAACAAGCAAGTCCAAGCTATTGACGGCGTTTGTGTTCTTATACATTACATCATGATTGCCCACAATGGCATGAACTTTGATTCCCATTTCCTTTAAGGGGTCAAAGAATATTTCCCTTGACAATTTGAGAGTTTCAAAGTTGATGAATTTTCTGCGGTCAAAGAAGTCGCCCAAGACAAACAGAGTCTTGATTTCATTCTCCTTGAGAAACGGAATGAAAACTTCAGTGTAGAACTTCCTGAACAGCCTGTGGAAAATTTTGCTATCAGATCTGCAGCCGAAGTGTTGATCTGTAATGAAAGCCCAGTTCAGTTTACGCTTCGTCATCGGGGCCCTCCACAACTTCTTGCAGCTCTTCCTCTAGCAAGTCCTCAATCGATTTACCAATCTTCTTTGCCTTGACGCCTTTCTTTCTCTCGAAATATTCCTCAAGCTCAGGGCGAAGGTTCATCTTCATAGTCTCAACAATCGATACATGATAGTCGATACTGTCATCATGCTCTTGAGTGACGATGCTATCCAAGATGTCGCTGTTTTGAATCAGCTTATGCTTGATATATGATTGTTTCCTCTCTCGAAGGATCCTACGCAGGAAGGCGTAATAGGCGATCTGTGTGAAATATGCAAACGGATTCTTAGACTTTGTTGGGTCAAAGTTTCTGTAATATTGGATGATATTCTCAATAGCGTCTCCAATCATGTCCTCCTTGAATGAATAGCCCGAGAAATTTCCTTTGGACGCTAAACGTGTAGGTATAAGCACAATGCATTCCGAAATATACTTTGGTGGTTGCGGTTCTTCCAAACCTTGTTCAGCAGCCTCAGCACGTTTAGCATGCCACTCTAAAAAAGATTCATACAATTTTTCATTGTCCACATAATTGCGTCCAGCTTTTTTCTCTGTGCTCATACTAACTCCTGTTCTTATTCGAGATGTCTTATTATAAGGCATGTTTCAAACAATATCAAGTCACAGCACGATCTAAGTTAACTTGTTGATTTTATTGAAGAATTTTCAAACTATAGCAGATTATCAATGGGGGATGGGGTGGGGATGATATATTAGGTGACATAAGGGGACCATTGATAAATAAATGAAAAACATCAACCATGACTGGATAACACTAATGAAAGATAAGATTGTATTTGCCTTTGGTAGGATGAATCCACCAACATCAGGTCATCAGTTACTTATAGACAAATTGGTTGCACATGCTAAGAAGATAGGTGGCATGCCTGTATTGTTCCTGTCTAGAACCGTTGATAAGAAAAAGAACCCTTTGCCGTTTGATGTGAAAATCAAAATGGCAAAGAAGTTCTTTCCTGAAGTGACATTTGTGGATGATCCAAATGTCAAGACACCTATCAATGCATTCACTTGGATTGCAAACAACGGATTCAAAGAAGTTTACTTCTTTGCTGGCTCTGACCGAATGGAAGGTTACAAAGACATAGCCGAACGTAACAAGACACGCTTTGATGTTGTTGAATTGATTAGCGCAGGCGAACGCGACCCTGACGCCGATGATGCAACAGGCATGAGTGCTTCCAAGATGAGAGGTTTTGTCAAGGTGGGTGATTATGCATCATTCAGAAAAGGCATGCCTAAGAAAGCATCGGAAAAGGACACCCAAGAATTGTATAAATTACTACAGGACGTCCTAAACGAAGAATTGGATGAACTATTGGAAAACTTTCTAGGAGATATGCTAAATGAGGAATATTGTTAATTTTCCGCCAAGCTGGTGCCCCGATGCTGTGCCGAGCGACCGTGGCTGGCGTCATCCAGTAACAGGCGAATTGCTTGTTTCAGTTCGTGGCGGTGTTAAACCTCTTCCCAAAGTCGAAGAACAATTGGTCGAGGTCCCTACTGCTGAAGCCGTGATTTCAGAAGTCGTGGAAGATGCCGTGATTGATGAAACAGTCCAAGGGGAAGCCGCCATTGCAGACGAACAACCCGTAGAAGTAATTGCAGAAGAAGCACCAAAGGCTAAGCGTAGAGGTAGAGGTAAAAATGTTGCATGAAACCTATGATCTTGATGATGATTTCAGTGACGAACTAGACGCCATCAATGACCAACTAACCATTTTCTGTGAAAAGACATTCACTGATTATGGTGAGGTCATTAAGTTTATCGAGCATGCCGACTCATTGTTGAGGTCAAAGGGGTTGTATTTGAATTATGACGATGTGGAAAATATTCGCATCAATTTGGAAGATTCTTCAGCCCAAGAAGCAATTAGTTTCATTATCCCAGTCTATAAGGAAGGTGACCAAAGCGAATACAATTTGGTTGTCACCTATTACCGAGACTCTGAGGATGGTGAATATGAGATTGATATGGAGCTCCAATACGTTTGGGAAACGGAAATGGATGACGAATACTTCGAGGAACTAGACAAAGAATAATGCAAATCACTCTAAGCAGTTACAAGCTGACAGCGGCGAAATTATATAGAAATCCCGTTTTCTCGGATGAAGAATTTGAACAAGACCTTGCGCTTATCAAAAGAGTCGCGGGGAAAATTGAAAAATTTTCCGAGACTGGAAGGTTTTCTACTCGTCTTGTTTTCAATAATTTTATTATTGCATGTAATTGCTTCGGTGTGGAGTTTGTAGCAAAGAGTTTATTTCTTCTGTCACATCCTAACAACCATGATTTAGTGATGACGTTTCTAAATACGGTTTGGGGTATTGAGAGCCATGTGGTTGTCAACCCCAATCTAAAAATCAAATTTGATCCGACACGAATCAACAAGTCATTTCAAAAAATAATTCTCAAAGATTTGGAATTATGAACATTACAAGAATGGGCGACTTTATATACGCCTTAAGAATCATCAAACTTCTAACTACCCCTTGGGAACAGCAAGAAGCTTTCAAGTTTGGTATAATCGACAAGGACGGCAAACGCCTTCGTCGTTTCAGAGACTTGAAAACATCTGAAGAGAAAGATTCATTCACATATTTGCACCGAATAGTGTTCAACCTGAAGCGTTTGCTTGGAACGGTTCCAGGCGGCAAATCATGGCTTGCGGCAGCCACCGCATCATTGTTGCTATTGAAAGAAGGTTTGAAAGAGCTAGATATTTCTGAACGTGAATGGGCAATGATTGAGGAAGCAATCTTCAACATGCATGAGGAAACACCAACCAACGTGACAGGCTCTGCTGTTTCAACAGACTCACCTAAGCCCTTAGGCATGGTTCGTCGCAAAAGGAAAGAAGAAGAAGAAGAGACCTTGACAGACAAGGAAAAATGATGTATTCTCAAGGTTCATGTAGGAGTAGCGAACCTTGGAACATCTTTACATTCAGCAAAAGTTCTTATCGTTTGTAGCTTCACAATTAGATCGCTTTAAGCAAAAGGGCAATCTGTTGTGGAATTTCCGTTGTCCGTATTGCGGCGACTCTGAAAAGAGCGAAGCAAAGGCGCGTGGCTACATATACAAGGACAAGACGGGTCTGTTGTCGTTTCAGTGTCACAATTGCGGAGAGAATCACAAATTCAAGACGTTCCTGAAATTCCTAAACCCGAGACTCTATAAGGAGTATGTACTCGAATCGTTCAAAGGCGAACGAGAAGAATCTAAGGTTGAGGAAAAGAAACAAGAGCCAGAAGAACTCAAAGATTGGACGAAATATCTTACTCCAATATCAGAGCTGTCCAAGATTCACCCTGCTGTTGAATATCTGAAGTCACGCAAAATTCCTAAAGAGAAATACAAGAAGTTTTGGTACACATCTAACTTTCGTGATTTTGTTGAGAAGATTGGTCTCGAGCAAACAGTCCCGGCCGACCCTCGAATCATCTTGACAGAAACAGATAAATTTGGCAACCTTAAGATTCTGATTGCCCGTGCTTTCAAAAGTTCAGAGCTTCGCTATATTACACTGAAGATTGACGAGAGCTATCCCAAGATATTTGGTTTGGGTGATCTGGATTACACAAAACCTGTTTATGTAGTTGAGGGCGCCATTGATTCATTGTTCCTAGACAATTGCATTGCAACATTGGACGCAAACCTTCTGGCATATCAGAAATACAATCTTGGTATCAAGAATGCAATTCATATTTGGGACAACGAACCTCGTAATGTGAATATTTGCAGATACATGGCTAATGCAATTCGGCAAAATGAAAGGGTTGTTATTTTTCCGAATGACATTCAGCAAAAGGATATAAATAGAATGGTGGAAGACGGCATTGATGTTAATGCCTTAATCAAGAAAAGAACTTTCCATCATGTTAGAGCAATGATGGAGTATGCCAAATGGAAAAGGATTAATTCCGATGTTAATAGACAAACTCGTGTATCTGCGTCGTATAAAAAGAGAACTTGGGTTAGATGAAGATTATACTTCAGGACCATGGACGCCTCCGAATGATACTTCATATGTGGAATTCTTTTTTGAGAAAGATGTGAATTCATTCCCTGCTCGGGTGCGCAAGGAATACGAAAAACTCAAACAAGCTATTCTCCAACGTGAAGAAGAATTTCGTGAAAAGTACGGTGACGATTGGCGTAACGTCGCTGTGTTCCAAGCCTATCGACTGATGAAAGAAGCATCCGAGTCTCTTGACGAAAAGGGAGAGCTTCTTGCTGAATCACTGAAAGAAAAATGAAGATATTTGGTATAGACTATTCTTATACCAGTCCATCAATTTGCGTTCTAGGGGATGACTTCAAATCATCCTTTTTCTATTTTGCAAATGCAAACAAGAAGGTCTGTGTAAAGGCTCTGAATTATGAGGGTACGCTTATCCAAAAGGACTGGGCAGATAACGTTGATCGCTATGAAACCCTAGCAAAATGGTCTGTTGAGAAAATACAACAGCATTGGGAAGCTGGCTCTAAGATCATCCTAGAAGGTTACGCTTTCGGGGCACGAGGTAGCATGTTGTTCAACATTGCAGAGAATGCTGGCTTGTTGAAATATCACCTCAAGAAGTCGTTTGGGTTGCATCCTGAAATCATTGCACCCACGGCGGTCAAGAAGCACTGGACAGGAAAGGGCAACGCCAACAAGGAAGCCATGGTGCAAACCCTACTTGACAAAGAAGGCATAGATATTGTAAAATGGATGCAAATGAGCAAACTTGCTTCCCCTGCGCATGATATAGTAGACAGTTACGCAATAGCAAGAACGGGGTTGTAGACAAAGCAACTTTTGTGCCGCATAATAGAGGCATTGGAGCACATTGAATACAAAATGATCGACAAAGCAGTTAAGGTTGAGTACAAGTTTGTTCCTAAGTCTCGTTGGGAAGGTCCCGAAGACACTTGGTATGTCTATGAGTTTGAACCTGCTTACCGCAAAGATAGAAGCATGTATCCTTTTATTATCGACGTGAAGTCTATTAATGGTAAGTCCAAGAAGAAGGTGTTGGAACGATACATTAAGAATAACTACTCCAACATCGTCGAAGAACTCGATGAAACGCCTTTGATTGCTCAAATGTTTTAAAGAAGATATAGTAAGAAGAACAATGCGTCTATGGTGAAACGAATATCATAAAACTTAGTTGTATGAATACCTTTGTAAATTAAACCCCCTGTCCCTTCAACGGTCTTCTAAACCGTTCCTTAGTGAAGGATGGACGGCACGAGGTTCGATTCCTCCAGGGGGTGCCATTCACAAAGGTATTTGCATGAGGGACAGAAACACAAATGCAAGAACCAATCAAGACAGGTGATGTATGTGAAGTAATCGGCGGCGCTTTCGGGACAGATAGTCCCAATCGAGGAAAGATCGTCACCGTTCGTGCATTGAAAGGTGAGCATCCGGAGTTTGGACGAATCTGGCAATGTGAAGGTCAAGGTTTGGTGACTGAATTTGGAGGCTCGGGAAAATTTGCAGACTTTTCGGCATCATGGCTTCGTAAGATTCCACCAAAACAAAAAAGTGACTCCACAAAACGTGAAAAAGACTTGACCGCCTAATTGTCCGTCATCTTGAACAAAATTGCGTATTTTGCACATTCCTAATGAAACGGAAATTCGTAGACCTTTACATTGAGATTGCAGAGGTTGTTGCCAAGACTTCAACCGCTACAAGGCTCAAGGTCGGTGCTGTTGCTGTGAAAGACCATCGTATTCTTAGCGTGGGTTACAACGGCACACCGCCGGGGTTTGATAACGTCTGTGAGACACAGAATGAAGACGGTTCTACTGTAACAAGGCCTGAGGTCATTCATGCAGAACAAAACGCAATCTACAAAATGGCACGGGACGGTCAGAGTGCTCTCGGTGCGGATTTGTTTGTGACCCATGCGCCTTGCGTCGAATGTGCCAAAGCCATCAAGACGTCAGGGTTCAGGAAGGTATGGTACAGAAATCAGTATCGTTCTGATGATGGTATCAAGTTTCTTCAGCAGCTAGGTGTCGAGGTAGAAAAGATTTAGGTTAGAGATTGGATGGGGTGTGGGTCTTGGTGGTTCAAATGAATGTCTAAGAACCCCGTATGGTTTTTGTTGTGAAGCGAAAATTGCCCCTATAATAGGGTTCAATGGGTCTCCGACGTACAAGGAGAAAGATATATGAGCGATGTAGAACAAAGGTTGAAACACAGCAAGCGTCTTGCAAACGATGAACGCCATATCGCAAGACAGATGAAGATCGCCAAGTGGCTGGGGTTGAAAGGTAAGCGTGTCGGGCATAGACTTCATAAGCTAAATACTGTAACCTGTGGGAATAGCAATTGTGTCTTGTGTGGCAACCCGCGTAAGTTCTTCGGCAAACTTACGATTCAGGAAAAGCGACACGTGATTGGGGAAAAAGAATTTTTCAAGAATCAGCAAGAAGTTGTTGTCAGCGAAGAATTCTGATATAATGGGATACATGTTGAGGACGTTAACAAACGTCCGAGACGAAACGTTCTTTAAAAGTCTAGAGGTTGTTTTGTTGCCCCTATGGAGGAACTGGTAGACTCGGCGGACTCAAAATCCGCTTCCGAAAGGAGTGCAGGTTCGAACCCTGCTAGGGGCACCATTTCAAAACACAAAATTAGAAATGGGTTAGAATCCCGGACCGATATTGTGTTTTGAAATGGTGACGACAAAGATGCGGTAGTTGATGCTATGGCGTGTGCATCCCCGGACTGTAAATCCGGTCCCTCGTGGTAAACACTGTTGGTTCGAATCCAACCTACCGCACCACTGATTAAAAGTATCATATGCAGTGATCCAACTAACTGTGATACAACTCAGTAGCGAGTTGGTAGCGGTCACCGTAGAAAAATGGAAATCACTCCGAGTGGTGTAATGGTAGCGTGCGTGGTTTGGGGCCATGAGGCGAAGGTTCGATTCCTTCTTCGGAGACAAAAATTTAAGGATGGTTACAGCAGTTATTTTAAGATATACTGGTTGAGAGTTTCGATTTCTCTCTTTAATCAAAAAGTAGGAGCCATCCTGTTATATTCAATGCGGTTATAGTGTTTAACGGCTAGCACGCGGGTCTTCCAAATCCGAAGTGTCAGTTCGAATCTGACTAACCGTTCCAAAACGCTTAGTGGTGACTTTAGTGTAATGATTAGAACTCTATGTTGTGACCTTGGCAGTATGGGTTCAAATCCCGTGGGTCATCCCAAACGTTTTGAATATATACAAAACAATGTAGATTTTTGGGGTTGTGGTATAATTGGGAACACAGCGCCCTTGCAAGGCGCAGTTCGGGGTTCGATTCCCCGCAGCTCCACCAAAATTCATTCTTTTAACTCAGTTGGTAGAGCAGCCGCCTATGGCATATTGTGCTGGATTAGCCAAGTGGTCTACGGCAACGAATTTACAAAATGTAATTATAAGAATAATAAAATGCTAATATGTAATTTTTGCAACAAAGAATGTAAGAATAATAATTCAAAAATAAATCATGAGAGATATTGTAAACAAAATCCGAATAGAAGAATTTCAAATTTTGAAAAGGAATCTTTCCATAACAGTGTAAACAAGCACCCACCCGGTGCTAAAAAAGTAATCAATACATTAAAGCAAGAGAATTAGGTATTGATATTCCAATTAACCCAAATAAGGGTAAATCAATAAAAGGGCATCCCTACACAGAAGAATTTAAAATACGACAGAGTAAATTAGCAAAAGAACGAGGACTAGATGGGGTTACCCCATCTAGGTGGATAAAATATAAAGGTTATACTTTAGGTTCAACATGGTAAAAGAAGGAATTACCCATCTATCAGTGGATTGGGTAGAGTACGGTAAATCGGTGAATGTTAAATTATATAGTGCTCCTGCACTTGGAGCAGTTTTCCCCATGAGATGAAACTTGAAAAAGAACTAGTAATCAATGTGTGAATAGTACAAGTTATTCAAGTTATACAAGTTATTCAAGTTATTCAAGTTATACAAGTTATACAAGAAACCAGCAACAACCTCTAGACTTCCCAAGGACCTTCCTATAAAATAAATTTTCGTTGGTTGTTATTGCTCTGAACTCTGAAAGGAATGTGAAATGGCTCTTATCCCTGTTAACTCTTTGGAAGGTTTCCGTCAAATCTCTGATGGTTACTTTTTCAACACTGAAACAAGTCAACTGCTGAGCAATAAGAAGGACGGTTCCTTCGCTATCCTGTCTGGTAGCGTTCGGAATGGTACTCGCCGTTACAACCTGCAACTCAAGCGTGAGTATAAAACCAATTGGGTCAAGTCTGATTATGTGAAGCATGAAGATTTGGCAAAAAAAGCAATCGAAGCTTCTAAGCTTATTGAGACTGCTAAGGCTCAAGCACGAGGGCAAAAGAAGGGTTGGGTGATTGGATTTATCCAAGATGGCTACATCAGACTAGATATTTTTCCCGAGGTATATGAAACCGAAGCTGAAGTGAACGCCGAGATCGAGCGTCAGGCTCATGATGACGAGGGTATGACCTTTGTGAAGCTGAAAGTTGAGAACTTTGTCGTTAGCGGCGGGGTTCAATGGTCGTGAAATTTTTTGACAAAGAGGCTAGACGGCCCTTTTGTTTGCTGTACAATGTAGTCATACGGTAAACGAAAGGAAACATGATGAACACCGGTGATTTTATCGAGATGTGCATGAAGGACGTTGATGCCAAGATTCTGATGGCAGAGCGTGACGCGCTGGAAGCCGAGAATGAGCGGCTGCGAAAGGCCTTGGCTGCGATGGTTTCGTGGTTTCCATCAGCGGACACGTATCGCCGCCTGGGGTTTGACCCCGAGACGCCGATGCAAGTGCTGAAGGAGGCCAAAGCTGTACTGTTCAAGGAGAACCGCAATGGCTGACCGTTACGAGGAAATCCGCAAGGCACTAGCGAAGGGGCCGACGCCGGGCCCGTGGCGGGTTTGCCCTACCAATAGCGGGACGTTTGTAAAGAGCGAACGGGTTTCTGGCCGAAGTCCGCCATTGCCGAACCGCCCAAGACGTTAAGGCAGACGCCCATCTGATCGCCGCTTGCAACCCCGACACGATCCGCGAGCTGCTTGAAGAGCGGGATGCACTTGCACGCGAAAACGAAACATTGAAGCGCTGTGCTATTATGTACTTGGGGTGGCAGGCTAGGTCTGGCTGGTCCAATTTTGACACCGTGCAACGCATCCGGACATCATATGACATGCCTCACATCACTCCTGCTCCCGCCGAAATCCATACGGCGCTGCAGGCTATTCAAGATGCCGCTCACGCCGCCCGAAAAGGGCGGCTCGTTGCCCAGTATAAGCGTCGCTCAGATGACTATGGCCCTTGGGTACGAACGAAGTTACCAGCGGATGTTGGGAGCCCGGAGTCTTTGATTTACGATCGTGGGGCCACCCACGTAGCGGTTGACCACATTGAGTTGTGGTCGGTTTTCCGAGGCTGGAACAACTTGGACAAAGTGCTCCGCGGTCTTCACCTCATCTATGGCAATGCTCTCGGATAAAAAGTCCTAGACATCGTCTGAAACCATGTTATAATGGAGGCATGAAGACGATGAACAACAACGAAAATCTATTCATGGAACAAGTTCAGAAAGATCCTATGCCCTTCACTCTGATTACCGAAAAGGGTAAGATCATGCATTTCTACATCAAAGAGACTGCCGAGTTGTATCAACGACTTGAAGGCGGAGTCATTGTGACTGAAGGTGTTCTCAAAGTTTCTGATTGTAAGGAAATCACTTGAATTCGTTTTTGAAGTGGAGCGCTACAGTCTTGACGATTGCGGGTGCTCTTTTGACATCCTTGAACACCTATCCTTTGAATGTTTGGGCTTTCAATGCGGGTAGCGTCCTGTGGTTGATTTTTGCAGTCAGGATCAAAGAAAATTCCTTGATTGTTGTCAATACGGGTTTGCTTGCGATTTATATGCTTGGTGCCGCTAAGGCACTATTCTAAGTAAGAATATCATGTTTGAAATTGTTGCTAGCGTTATATGTTTCGTTTTGTTTATTGTCACTATGTACCATATATCTGAAAAAACTGACGGTTGTAGTGGCGATTGCAACCAAGGTCGTAGCGAATGCAATTGTGAAAGGAAACAGCGATGAGTGGATGGCTTATTATTCTAACGGGCATCATTTATGCCTACGTTGCTCTAGAGCAAGGCATGAAAGGCAATACCGGCATGTTGCTCGCATATGCGGGTTATGCTTTCGCTAACATCGGACTTTATATGGTGGCATCAAAATGAAAGTAGAAATTGGCCCTTATGTAAATTGGGTTGGACCTTATCAAATTGCTGAGAAGCTTTGCTTTTGGGTTAAGAAGGTTCCTGATGAATATGGAATCATGCGTCATCCAGACTGGGTGCATGATTTTGGCACTTGGCTTGCAGAAGATAAGGACGGAAACGATTCTTGGCTTATGAAACTCTGCCAGTGGATTAACTCCAAGAGAAAACGTAAGGTCAAGGTTCGTATTGACAAGTATGACACATGGAATATGGATGCCAATCTAGCCCTCATCATTCTACCTATGCTGAAACAACTGAAGGCTACCAAACATGGTTCACCTCACGTTGATGATGAGGATGTTCCGGAAGAACTCCGTTCAACTTCAGCGCCTGCCAAAGAGAATGAATATGACATTGACGCCAATCACCATAAGCGCTGGGATTGGGTTCTTGATGAAATGATTTGGGCGTTTGAGCAACTTCACCCAGACAACGACTGGGAAGAACATTATCGCTCTGGTGAGTTTGACATTAAGTGGGAGCCCTGTGAATGGAACGAGAACGGCAAGCCCAAGCTGTTCAAAATGGAACGCGGCCCTAACCATACATACAAGTGCGACTATGAAGGAATTCGTAAGCATGAAGAACGCATTCGACGTGGAACGACCCTGTTCGGAAAATATTACCGAAGCCTCTGGGACTGATTTCTTCAGGTGGTTTCACGAAATTGAAGGATTCGGATTTAGGTCAGAGCGTTTCTATGATGACATTCTGATCTACATGTTTGACGGAGCAAAGGACTTTCAAGCTGCCACTAGAATGATGGTAAAGTGGCTGGAAGCTGCTTTTGAAGCAGGTGTTAATCAACAAAAAAATTCTTTTTATAAGGCACAAGATTGATATATAATGAACTAATACCCGGTTAAAGATCGTGTATTTTTCACGCAATAAGGAACGTTTCAGCAAGCAGATCAAGAACCCGACATATTAAAACTTAGATCTAGCATGCCTTTGTATGCTTTTGGGTTAGAGCGTGAGCCCTCATGAGTGCTTAGTGCACAGCGTTCCTGTATAAAAGGTTGCTTTCAGCAATTCATCTCTTGAAATCATAAACAACCTGCGGAGATTATTATGTCAAACGTGGCTTTCACTGCCAATGGAGCAAAGACTCTGGCAACTTCCCTAAACCGTAACGTTGACTTGTTCGCTGTTATCGGTTCTGCACGAAACAATCCTAACGACGCACTAGAGAAGTTCATTCTGGCATATGCCGAGGACCCTGTCACTGCGCTACGTATCTTGCTATGGGCGCGTGACGCTCGTGGCGGCCCAGGCGAACGTTTGGTATTCCGTACAATCATGGATTGGTTGGCTAAGAACGATAAGCGCGCAGTCGCTTCAATCATGTTGAGCGGTAAGATCCCCGAGCTAGGTCGTTTTGACGATTTGGTTCCTCTGTTGTGTCATGATGCAATCCCAACCCAAATCCGTTTCCACTTGGCTGAACAACTTAAGGTTGCTATGGAAACCAAATCTGTCAATGCAGGGTTGATTGCAAAGTGGTTGCCTCGCAAAGGTAAAGAAGCTGCCATCATCCGTGGTTTGATGAAGTTGAGCCCTAAAGCATATCGTAAGCTGTTGGTTGAAACTTCCAACACTGTTGAGACTAAGATGTGCGCTAAACAATGGGATGAAATCAATTTCTCCCAAGTGCCTTCTGTTGCAATGGCTCGCTATACAAACGCTTTTGCCCGTAACGCTAAAGAGAGGTTCTCTGCATACAAGGAAGCTCTTGCAAACGGCAAGGTGAAAGCCAAAGCCTCGGCGTTGTACCCTTATGATGTTATTCGAACTGCACAATTCGGCGATGCTGAAGTTGCAGACGCACAATGGAAGGAACTGCCAGACTATCTGGATGGTGCATCCAAGATGCTTCCTATGATTGACGTTTCTGGTTCTATGAACTGTCCTGCAGGTGGTTTTGGTAAAGTGTCATGCATGGACGTTGCAATCTCCTTGGGTATCTACTTGGCTGAACGTCAAGAAGGTCACTTCAAGAACTTGGCGATGACGTTTGAGACTGCTCCGAAGTGGGCAAACATCGATCAGAAGACCATCAAGGAAAAAGTGGATTATGTTCGTAAATTGCCTTGGGGAGGTTCTACTGATATTCAAGCAGCATTTGATTTGCTGTTGAACTCTGCTGTAGAGAACAATGTACCTCAAAGCGACATGCCTGAGTACATCATCATCATCTCAGATATGGAATTCAACGCCGCTACGAGTTCGGAAGATTGCTCTGGTAGGAAGAAGATGGTAACAAACTACCAAGCTATCAATGAGAAGTTTGAAAGGGCGGGTTATGTTCGTCCTAACATCATCTTCTGGAACGTGAACGCTCGTAGTCAAAACATCCAAGTTAAGTCTGATGAGAACGGAACAACTATGATTACTGGGTTCAGCCCTGCAATCATGCAAAGCGTTCTTAAGGCAGAGGAAATCACGCCAGAAAGCGTGATGCTGAAGACAATCAGCTCTCCTCGTTATGACATTGATGGGCTGACGGTATAAGAATAAAATCTTGATTTTAGGAAGGTTGTCTGATATGATGTCTGACAGCCTTTTATAATAAGAGTTAGCGAGAAAAATACACGATCTTTAGTCGTATATTAAGTCTGGTTTGGGAACCAAGTCGGACTCTAAACAAAAACGGATGGAGGCGTCTGTTGGTAAAACAGAGTCTACGAAGTCCGAAACCACGAAATCTTTAGTTTCGTGGTAGTTCATTTTGTTACCAAGGAGTTTTATGATTAAAGCAAACATCATCGCAGATTCAATTTCACCCGCAGGTGTTCGGCTTACAACCTTTGAGTTGGAGTATCCCCGTTTCATTCACGCGGAGCTCCTTACCCACCGAATGTTCTCACGAAACGCAGCATCAAGCCGAGCCATTCCCGTCAAGTCTATGATTGAGCTGGTGCAAACAAATCCAGCAAAGCCGGTTCATTGGGGCAAGAACCAACCAGGCATGCAAGCCAATGAGGAACTTCAAGAACCCAATCTTGCTCGAGTAAAGTCCCTTTGGGATGAAGCAAGGGGTGAGGCCTGCAGAATTGCCGCTTTAATGAATGAAGAAGGCGCACATAAGCAAATCATCAATCGTATCCTAGAACCGTTCCAAATCATCAAGGTTGTGATGACGACAACCGAAATTGGTAACTTCTTCTATCTCCGTGCTCACAAAGACGCACAACCTGAAATCAAGGCTCTTGCAGAAGCCATGCTAGAAGCTGTAGCTAATTCAGACCCATTTGAACTCGGATACAATGATTGGCATGTCCCGTATTACATGCAAGGTCATTGGACTGATTCACAAGATCATAGCCTAGAAGAAGCGTTGGCTATCTCCTCATCGTGTTGCGCTCAGGTTTCGTATCGTAAGCTAGACAAAAGTCTTGAAAAAGCACAAGACATCTATCGTCGTCTAGTGGAGACAAAACCTGTTCATGCTTCTCCTTTTGAACATCAAGCTAAGCCTATGGATAAGACTTGTTCCCCATATGAACCAGAGCATTGGAAGGAGTTGGGAGTCACTCATATGACCGCAGACATGCAACTGTGGTCAGGTAACTTCCGTGGTTGGATTCAACATCGTCAGCTAATCCCGGGTCACGTTTATAATGGAGAACAAGAGTCAACCACTGGGTTGAAGAATGGGTCTTGTGAGGAGTAGACATGTCAAACTTTGATATTCGAGTAAAAATTCTCAAAAACATACTAGACATGGTATGATTCTTGCCTTATAATGCGTTCATTGTTGAACGGAGAACCTAGATCATGATTCAAGACGAACGCACTGGAGATCTGATGATGAACAAGGTAGACGTTGAGGCTGTGGTGGAGGCTGTGGTGGGGCTTTAGAGCTGCGCTTTGATGTGAAGTGGTTTCCACGCTGAGCGCCGTACTTTGTGTGCTTGAGGAGCAGAAGACATGACGATAACCGATGTCATCGAGATGGCGCGAAAAGCTGGCGGGTATGACGGATTCACAAGCCCACCAACTGACTGGGACGAGGGCAATTTTGTTATTTCTCCGGAGGAACTCTTGAAGTTCGCTGCCCTCGTCCGCAACGTCACGCTTGAGGAGTGTGCGTTCGAGTTCGAGGGGCAGTACACGGACAGTTGTCCGGGTACCAACATTTCCGCCGCCATCCTGGCGATGAAGGAGCAAGCATGAAAGAGCGTCCCATCCTCTTCAGCGCGCCGATGGTCCGGGTGATTCTGGCGGGCGCCAAGACCCAAACGAGGCGGGTTGTGAAGCGCTATTCAGCAGACTGCATCGGTTGGTTCGATGATGGAGACGGGTTGTGGGCCCAGCGGTTCATCGACCTATCAAGCGGAAGCCCTTACCTGAAGTCCTGGAGACCGCTGCCCCCTACGGGCGGCCCGGAGACAGGCTGTGGGTGAGGGAGGCGTTCATCCACGAGCCAGCCGACTACTGCTGGGAGGCGAGCGTCAGCATTCCTTGCCGACCCGCCAAGACGGTGTATCGGGCCGATGCAGACGATCCGAGTGGTGGGCGCTGGTCGCCAAGCATCCACATGCCTCGCAGACTGTCGCGCATCACCCTCGAAGTGACCGGCGTGCGTGTGGAGCGGTTGCAGGACATCAGCGAGGCGGACGCTGTAGCGGAGGGTGTGCGGCGAGTGGACGGCAAATGGCACGCCTTCGGCGACGGTGAAGCCGTGTTTTTTGATGAGTTTGGGTGGTTTGCGCCCGAGCGATACACGCGACACAACGCACCTTGGCACGCCTTCCGAGAAGCCTGGGAGATGATCAACGGCCCCGAAAGCTGGGTCGCCAACCCTTGGGTATGGGTGATCGAGTTCAAGAGGCTGGAGCAGCAGGAGGCCGCTATTCGTGAGTGACTTGGGTGAAAGTGGCATAAAGGAGAAACAACGATGAAAATTTGTTTCAGCGGCGCTCATCGTACAGGCAAGACTACTCTTGCAGAGCGTATTGCAGTAGACCATGATCTCATCATGTATTATACTAGGGTCGAGAAGACCTTTAAGAAACGCTCTGTCAAGGAAGCAGAAAGTCTCCGAGGCAAGGATGGGTTTTATTGGCGCATTGTTCAGCAAAACGTGATTTGCAACCATGTGACCCAGCAGATTATGCGAGGCGAACAATACTCTGTTTTTGACCGTTCAGCGTTTGACGTCTACTGTTACTCAGAGTTCTTCCTTAGCAACCTCTTGGGTGACTTCAAGGCAGGACGAGAAGACTTTCGTGCCTTTGAGTCACACCTTGGCATGATTCGTCAACATTTCGATTCTATCGACTTCACCTTTATCATTCAGCCAGGGATTCCTTTTGAAGATGATGCGGGTAGCTGCTCTCTAGACATCCAAGAGTCTCTGAACGAGGTGTTCCTGAACGTCGCAGACAGGTATTTGCCGAAAGATAAGTACTTCGTCATGCCGAAAGAAGTAACAGATTTTGAGGAACGCGTCAAGATTTGTTCTGACATTCTCAAAGAAAAATTTGACCTTGCATTGATGGCTTAAGTCTGCTATAATGCAGTTTTCAAGGAGTCTTTCATGGATATCAAGTACAGTGAAATCTTCACATCTTTTCAAGGCGAAGCGGGTTTCGCTGGCATGCCCACAATCTGGGTTCGGTTCTTCGGCTGCAACCTAGAATGCAACGGGTTCGGTCAGAAGAATCCTATGGACGAATCAACCTACGTTCTTCCGTACAAGACAATTGATATCAGCAAGTACAAGACCCTTGAAGAACTGCCTGTTTTCGAGCATGGGTGTGATTCGTCATACTCGTGGTCTAAGAGGTTTGATTCTCTTGTTCACAAGAAGTCCGTCAGAGAGCTTGTGGACAAACTGATCGCTTTGGGTGAAGCAAACCTTGGTCTCAAGGCCGATAATAAAAACGGCTTTTGGAGGCATCCCGTAACCAATCAAAAAGTTCAGCTATGTTTTACAGGTGGCGAACCCATGCTCTGGCAAAAACAGATGAAGGCGATTTGTGATGAATTCAAGGAGCGTGACATGTCTCCGCTTCAGATCACAATCGAGACGAATGGAACAAAGCCTTTCAAAGACTTCCATAGCATGTCAACAACCGCAGACCTCTATCTTAGCGTGTCGCCTAAGCTGTTCTCCGTTTCAGGCGAACGTAATGCAGTGAACGTCAAGCTCTTGGAGGATTATTTTGAGGAAGCCTCGGGTTGGTTGAAGTTTGTGGTGAACGGCACTGATGCATGTTGGGAAGAGTTAGACATGTATATGAAGCAGATTATCCCCATAATTCCTAGTGATTGGCACATCTGGGTAATGCCTGTTGGTGCAACGAAGGAACAACAAGAAGGTTCTACCATTGCGAAAATCTCGAATGAGGCAATGAAGCGTGGCTATATGGTCGCAACTAGAAACCATACATACGTATTTGGGAATGTTATCGGCTCATGATTGAGGAAAAGTCAATGCAGATTGTAGAAAAGCTGATTCGTAATGGTTGGACGGGAAAATCTGGACTTTATGTGAGCGTTGTGCCAAACAAACGTTCCAAAGACATCATCACGGCAGTTGCTGATGTCTTGGGAACAGAATGCAATTATGATGATCTACATTGCATTGTGATGTATAGCAAGTACGACTCGCCCGCTGAAAAATCATACCCGAAAACAAAAACCTTCAGAGCAAGAATGAAGGACATCCAGCTCTACGGTAAGAACGAAGACTCTCTCGTTATTACCTTGGAAAGCGCCGATTTACAGGCGGAACATGAAAGGCTTAAGAAACTAGGGGCGAAACACTCCCGGGAATTCTATTCACCCCACGTTACAATTCAAACAGGCAAGCCTTGGGACGACTATTACCTTGAGAACGTCATTGATTCAATCAACGGGCGTGAGCTTGTTTTCAATGGGTATAGTTGGAACGATGTTGTCGAGGATTGATTTTCTATGAGTTTTAGTCATTTGAATGGCGTGATGTTTGACATTGAAACCTTGGGCAAAGAGCCGGGGTGTGCTATTTTGAGCATTGGCGCGTGCCGTTTCAACATCGACCAAAAGCGGATCTATGATGAATTCTATGTGACCATTGATGCACAAGATTCTCTACGTCATGGTTTGACATACGACAAAGATACACTTCAATGATGGCGAGAGCAAAACCCTGCGGCGTTGAGAGGTATTCAGAAAACCGCAAAACCTGCAGCAGAAGCCCTCAATATGTTCTTCGAGTATCTGTCCAAGAAGCGCAATGAACCCCTATGGGCCAGGGGACCTCATTTTGATGTACCTATCACTCAGGTAGCAATGATGAAGGTTTTAGGGATTGGCAAGATGCCATGGAAATATTACAATGTCTATGATGGACGGACAGTGTGTAATGTTTTCGGTGTGGACATTGAGCGTGATGAAGGCGTTCACCACAATGCGCTAGACGATTCAATCGCCCAAGCTAAATACCTCATAGATTTTTTTCACTAGCATGTCCGTGTAAATTGTGTTACAATAATGTTTCTCGTTTAAGGAAAGGGAACAAATGGCATTTAACAAAACAAAGACGGACCCAAGTCTGGGCCAAGCAGTAGAGAATCATCTACGTTCATTGGGTATTCATACGCCTACCACAAACAAACTGCAAATTTCCGAACAAGACAAGATTTCAGTCATCGAACCTCTCATTCGAGATGTTATGATTTTCCTCGGTCTTGATTTGACCGATGACAGTCTAGTCGATACTCCTAAGCGAGTGGCTAAGATGTTTGTCCTCGAGAAGTTTTGGGGTCTCAAGCCAGAGAACTTCCCGAAATGTACGACAATCGAAAACAAGATGCACTATGATGAAATGGTCGTGGAACGCAACATCCGAGTCATGTCTGATTGTGAGCATCACCTTGTGCAAATTGACGGTCTGGCAACTGTAGCATACATTCCCGACAAGAAGGTTCTGGGTCTATCGAAGATGAACCGTATTGTGGAATATTTCAGCCGCCGTCCTCAGGTTCAAGAACGCCTGACCCAACAGATTGCGGAAACTCTGAAATTCATTCTGGAAACAGATGATGTGGCAGTTGCAATCAAAGCACGTCACTATTGTGTCATTAGTCGTGGAGTCGAGGATCAAAACTCTGAAACTGTGACTAGTTACATTAGCGGTGCCTTCAAGAGCAATCCGACGGTGCGCGCTGAATTCATGGCGATTGCAAACGGCATGAACTAATCAAGGGGAATCATTATGAGCACCAAGCAAGTTATTATCCCATCCAGCCCCGCAGATCGTGAGAAGATTCGCCGTGTTATGCGAACGGTATCAGAGTCAATGACTCGTATTGAGGCCGAGAAGGATCTCATCAAAGACGAGATTGCAGCTCTGGCAGAAGAGTTTGAAATTCCCAAGAAGTTTCTGAATCGAATGGCTCGAACATATCATCGCCAGAACTTCAAGGATGTGGTTGATGAACAAAACAATTTCGAGACGCTCTATGAAACAGTCGTGGAGCTAAACGTCAAGGAATGAGAATAAACAAAGGGGCTTAGGCCCCTTTCACTACATATGCAAACGAAGGGGCTTGGGCCCCTTCCTCATAAATATCTACATGGAACGAATCTCTGGATATTAGGATGAAAAATTACAAACTATCTCTTATCTCAGCAAGAAATTTTCTTCAGTATTGCTTAGACAGACGCATTTATGCATTTCTAGGTAGGACCTTCAGTTGGGGTTCTCCTGATCTTGCGCCTACGGGTATTCAAGAGTCAGCATACAACCTTGTAAATGACTTCAATGAGACGGTGTTCGCTAAAAAGGTTCTTGAGTCAAACTTCTCTTTGGTGATTCGTAGAGTCAATTGGGAAGAAAAGGTTTTCACCCAATGGAATGACCGAGACCCTCTCATTGCGAATAAAGACTTCTACTGTTTGACAAGTTCCAATCACGTCTACAAGTGCATTTCAAACAATAACGGTGCGGTTTCTACAGTTGAACCCAACCTGGTGAATACCGTTCCCTTTCAGACAGCAGATGGTTATGTCTGGCGCTATATGTTCTCAGTTAACGGTGACGACCTATTGAAGTTCCTAACACCTGATTGGATTCCAGTGAAGGAAATCTTCACATCTGAGGTCGGATACGAAAATCAATATGCTTCACAGGTTGCGGCTGTCCCCGGAACAATAGACAGAATTGATCTTGTCCAAGGTGGTTCTAAATATGGCGTGGGAACAACCGTTACGATTGTAGGCGACGGAACAGGCGCAACAGCATCACTCACAATTCACCCAACAACAGGCGCAATCACTTCGATTTCAGTAACTAATAAAGGCCGAGGTTACACTTGGGCAAATGTTATCATCACCGACCCCCAAGCAGTTCCTGGAACAGGTGCATTTGCAACAGCCGTGCTATCTCCCGTATTCGGCCACGGTTACAATCCTGCCGAAGAGCTCTATGCTTCACATGTAATGGCAACCTGTACAATTGAAGGCAACGAAGGTGGTCTCATCAAAGGCGATTTGACCTTTAGAAAACTTCTGTTGGTTGCTGACCCCCAATTGATGAACAATTCTTTCGCAACCGATTATAGATATGCAAACACTTCTACAGTTGTGCTGACGGGTGTAAGCGGATCATTTGTAGTAGGCGAAAGGGTAACGTTCTCTGGTGGATACGGATATATCACTTACATTGAAGCAGATACTCTTTACCTAACAGGCCTTGATGGTGTTCCTTCAGGAGTAGTGACAGGTGAGACAAGTTCAGCAACGGGGACTGTATCAACAGTGACGAATGAGACATTTAAGATTAGCGGGTCCGTGATATTCAAGGCATATTTCGATCCGAGAACGAAGTCGATTGCGGACAATGTGGAAGCAAGACCAATTTTCAGTTTCTGAGCCAATAAATAAAAGCAACGGTTAGATATTAGAAAAGGACATACGATGGCAGTAGATTTTTCAGCAAAGCCATATTTCGATGACTACTCTAAGGAAAAGGGTTTCCATAAAATCCTTTTCAAGCCTGGCGTGTCGGTTCAGGCAAGAGAAATGAACCAAATGCAAGAGATTCTCCAACAGCAAATTGCTCGCTTGGGTTCTCATATGTTCAAGAATGGTTCAATGGTTATCCCTGGTCAATCAAAATTGAACCGCAATGCATCCTACGTCATCTTGAACAACTTGGATAACGACCCCGAATTGCTTACAAAATTGGTAGGCAAGAAACTTCTTCAGACAGTTGGTGCTACCAACCTAGAAGCCACTGTTTTGATGACACAGGCACTGGGTAGTCAAATTCTTGCCATCATTTCATATACCAATTCAGCCACAAAGACCGTTGCCGGTGAGGTGGTAAACGTTACAGTGTTTTCATCAGACCTAACCATCGCTGTTGAAGGCGAACCTACAATTTCAATTGCCGTTGCTGCTCAAGGACCAGGTGGAGAACCTAGTACAGGTCGTGCAACATTTTTGACTGTTGAATCGGGTGTGTTCTATGTGGATGGGTATTTCGTCCACACTGAAACCCAATCTACTTTGATTGGTTGGAACTATACTAACCTAAATGCCAAGGCGGGTTTCATTGTCAAGAAAGAGATTGTTACTGCTTACGATGATCCTTCATTGTTTGACAATGCAACGGGTGCCCCTAATGAAGGTGCTCCCGGTGCTGACCGTATGTCAATTCACCTTGAGCTTTCAACCCTTGCTCTGGACGATGAAGATACAGACTTCCTAGAGCTGGTTCGTATTGAGAACAACTGGTTGAAGGTTTCAAAGACAAACTCCCAATACAACGTTCTAGAAGAAACCCTTGCTCGTCGCACTTACGATGAATCAGGCGACTACGCCGTATTCGGCTTAGACATCAAGGTTATCGACCATTTGAAAGATGACCGTAACCCAACAGGTTTCCGTAGCGCAGCGGATGGCGGCGATGACAACCTAATGGCTATTGAAATCAGTGAAGGCAAGGCGTATATCAAGGGATTTGAAGTAGAGAACCATTCAAGCCTTTACCTTGAAGTAGACAAGGCCCGCACCCCAGACGCTATCAAGTTCTCAAACAATGTTATTCAGGTCAACGAAAACGGAGAATGCATCTACCTTGCTCCTGGTAACGAATTCATCGACATTTCTCGTCACCCAATCCTTTGGCTAACGACGGGTCAAGAAAACACTGCACCTATCATAGGCTATTGCATTCCAAAGCACATGGAAGCAATCAACATCTCGGGTCGGACGATCTTCAAGCTATTCGGTTCATTCTTCCTATCACAAAGCTCGACATACGGTTGGCAGCATTTAGGTGGTTGGAAGCTAAATGATCTAAAGAACGGTCCCGTTTTGCAGAAGGTGACTCTAGACAACGTGGTGTCAAACTTCAACGTTACTGATGGCATGCCACTAACATCTCATGCAGGATATGCGCCTTATGCGTGGGATGGCGCAAACAAGATTCTCTACGTCAAGAAAGCATCATCAGCCCCTGTGTTCAACACCGCAACCCAGGTTGTGAAGGGTGCAGCTTCAGGTTATGTGGCAAAAATTGAATTCAAGGAAACCTTCCCTGGCGGCGCAGGTGATTTGATTCCTTTGAGCATCTCTAACATCAAAACAACAAGGGATGCTTCGGGTAACCTTGAATTGTCAACAGACGTTGCCTTCAACGTGACAATCACCACAAACGCTTCAGGCTACGGCGTTTATGATTACCTAGGAAACGGTGTTTTCACGGGCCAACCCGTTGCAGCACATACAGCAATTGACAACGCCTACTTCTCAAACATCGTAAATATTGAGAACGAAGGTAAGCGTCTTGTCATCAACAACGTCTCTTATCCAAACGCGATCTTCTCTGTAAGCGCGACATTGAACAAGACTATTTCTGTTAAGACAAAGACTTTGGCTGAAGGTAGCACCGCAATCGCTGTCCCATCAGCACGTCATATTGCATTGGCACACAAGGACGTCTACAAGCTGAAACATGTCTATGTCTCAGCTAACCTTTCAACACCCGCAACAACCTCAGACACGGACATTGGTCAATATTTTGAGTTGGTGAACAACGACACTCTTGACTTCTATCAGAACACCCTATTGAAGGCAAAATCGGGCTTCGCTGTTCCATCAGGTCAATTGCTTGTGGTGTATGATTATTTCCTACACAGCCCAGGTGAAGTGTTCACGGTTGACTCATATACATCATTGAGGGATAATCCTGTTGATGAAAACGACACAACTCATATCGGTCGTATCCCAACATTCTCAACAAAAGAGAAAACCTACATCCTATCAGACTATTTGGACTTCCGTCAAACCCCACGCGATGGATTCTTCATCCTACGTGGCCGAGTTACAAGCGGTTCACCTAACATCCTCTTGGAGCACGATTATTCAAACGTCATTGCTCCATTGTCACGGGTTCATTGCAATGGATTTGCTGCGGGCACGACAGTTACATCAATTGACTCCCAGAAGATTGTAGCATCTGCTAACTCTACATACACTGGCACAGTTTACGCTGTTATTAACGTGAATACTGCAGTGTCTGCCGCAGAGCCTTTCTTCCCAGAAGTAAGAAACGTTTGGGCCCCGCAATCAGGACAGGCGATCATCTATGACGCTGCATATTTCGTAGACCGTTGGGATCGTATCGTTTACTACAAGAACGGTGAAATCAGGTATATCTACGGTGTTCCGGGTGTCACTCGTTACCCTGAAACCCCTGTGGATGCAATGTCATTGGCGACATTGATTGTCCCTGCTTACACTCGTCAGGCTGCTTTCGTCAAGTATAAGAAAGATGATAACCGCCGCTACACAATGAGAGACATTGGTAAGCTAGAGCGCCGTATCGAAAACCTAGAATACTACACAACATTGACATTGAAGGAACTAGAGACAAAGGAGATGAAGATCACCGACGCAAACGGTCTAGATCGCTTCAAGTCGGGTTTCTTTGTATCCGACTTCCAAGACTTTGGTGTATTCAGTCCATTTGACGGTGGATTTCAGGCTACTTTGGTTCCTGAGCAGAACAAGGTCATTCCACTAGAATATTCAGATAACATTAATCTCGTTTTGAATCAAACCAGATCATCTAACTTTGTTATCAAGGGCGACAAGGTGTTCCTACCATACACCGAAGTCGTTGAAATTCAGCAGCCATTCGCCACTGCAACAGAAACAATCAACCCATACCTTATCATCAAATGGAATCCAAGCATGAATTTGACTCCATCAAATGATACTTGGATTGAAACAGAGTGGGCGCCTTCTGTTACAAACATCACTAACCTATCTCGAACCATCGTGAATGAGAGCACTGTGGTGAACAATACCATTAACGTGGTTAATTCTTCACGTTCGGTTTCAGGCTTCTTCGGATGGTCAGCACCTGCTCCAGAGACAGTGATTGTGGGCCAATCAACTCGTGATGTTGGATCCGACACTACAACCACAACATCATCAGTAACAACCTCAACTGAAGCACGTTCAACCCGTTTGATTGGTACCAGTGTTATTCCTTTCATGCGTTCAAGAACTGTTCGTTTTGAAGTGAAAGCATCCAAGCCAAACACTCGTTATTGGGCTTCATTTGATGCGGTTGATGTGAACGAATTCTGCAGGCCAGTTAACCCTGTGACCCAGGTTGCGGGTGCATGGGGCGATCCTTTGGTATCAGACCCTATGGGTCGCCTAATGGGTGACTTCCAAATTCCTCCGGGTCGGTTCTCAACTGGCTCAAAGACTTTCGCTATCGCCGATACTAACGTTCTTCAGTTCCCCGATGCGGCAGTAGAGTGTGAAGCATCTGCTACATACACCGCAAACGGCACATTGAGAACAATGCAGGAAGTTATTGACATTACAAACACCACGGTCAACACTATCAATCGTGTTACTACAGTGAACCGTGTCACTACAGTGAACCGTCAAACAACAACCTTCACAAACCTAGGCTTTCAACCAGTCTTCGACGGCGGTGGCGGCGACGACCCATTGGCACAATCATTCTTCACTGGCAACGTACCAGCCGCTGGCATGTTCATTACCAAGGTTGAACTATTCTTCTGGAAGAAAGACCCCGTGGCGCCAGTGTTCCTTGAACTCCGTGAAATGTATAACGGTTATCCCGTCAATGAGAGAATTCCTGGTTCTCTAGTGGGATTGAGTCCAGACCAAGTTAACGTTTCCGATGATTCAACCGCAGCAACCGCCTTTGTATTCGACAAGCCAATCTGGATTCCAGCAGGCAAAGAGTTCTGTTTCGTGGTCTTCGGTAAGTCTTCAAGATATCATGTATGGATATCACGCTTGGGAGAAAAGGTTGTGAACGAGGATCGGGTTGTTGGCGAACAACCATCATTGGGTTCATTGTTTAAGTCTCAGAACGCTTCAACATGGACACCGTTCCAATTGGAAGACATTAAGTTCCGCATTTACCGAGCCAAGTTCAATACTTCTGTTTCAGCGGATTGGATTTTCGAGAACGACGGTCGTGCAGCACGTCGCCGTGTTCAATTGTCAAACTTCTATACAACATCAGGTAGTCGTTTCATTACTGTGAGACACGACAACCATGGCATGGAAGTGAATGGCATTGTTAAGATTCAACCAGAGAACGCAGTTGGTTCAACAAGCAATTCAGCAAGCCCCGCAACGGCGTTCAACAACATCCCAATGAGCGAGATCTACGGCAATCACGTTGTCAAGGAAGTTGTAGACATCAATCATTACAAAATTGAAGTGACAACACCTGCAAACAAGACAGGTTACTTTGAAGATGTGGGTCGCTATGTCTATATTGATTCCAACATCAATTATTACATGTATCGTCTATTGGCTGATGAGTTCGTTCCACCAGAGTCAAATGTTCGTTATTTTGCGAACCTAATTACTGGTAAGGATTTTGATGGCGGTCAAACGCCTAAAGTTCAGATTAAAGAACAACAAGTGAAGAACAAGGACTCGAATGCGCTGCAAGAAGTGGCCTTGGTTCAAACTGCTGAGAACGAAACATCTAAGAGCATTCAGATCAAAGCCACCATTACAACAGCAAACGACTATGTTGCTCCTGTACTAAGCTTGAGTGAGAACTCTGTGGTTGTTGCATCATTGGCATTGAACAAACCTTCAAATGACAATGAAAACGCTGCAAATATGGCAGATGGCAAGGCTGCAAGTAAGATCGTTACCCGGACAATTCGTTTGAAGACTGCTGCTGATTCGTTGAGAATCTTCACAACCGAAAACAAGCTAGAAGCAGACGATATTGAGGTTTATTACAGAACAGCAAAAAATAGAGATCTGGAAACAAAAACATGGACTAAGATAGCTCCTTTGAATGTTGCGGTGTCATATGACAATGAGACATATACTGAACACGAAAGACGAGTTGACGATATTCCAGAATTTGATGAATTCCAGATCAAAATTGTTCTAAAAGGAAGGAATAGCGTCAGACGACCTTCAATCAAAGAACTAAGAGCTATTGCAGTTGCGAGTTGATAGTTTTGGGGGTTCATAATGGAATTAAAAGTTAAAGGAAATGAGAGTTTAGTTAGGGATAGCATAACAGGAGCCATCCTTAACAAAGACGAACAAGAATTGCTACGTTATCGAAAGCGCAAACTCGATCTAATGAGAGAGCGAGATAGGGAACGCGAATTCAATTCACTAAAGAACGAAGTGAAAGACCTAAGGGCGCTTATTGTTGAGATTTACGAAAAAGTGGTAAACAATAAATAACCCAGTAGGATTTCACTATAATCAACATTAAACGAGGTAAACAATGGCAATTTTCAGTCTTTCTCCGTCAGTGGAAGTAAGGGAAACCGACCTTACACTGATTGTGCCAGCCGTAGCCACTTCTATCGGGGCTTTCTCTGGTGTATTCAAATGGGGCCCGGTGAACGAGGCAACAATCGTTGACTCCGAAAAGACTTTGGTTTCTATCTTCGGAGAACCCGATGCAGACACTGCCACAGACTTTTTCACTGCAGCATCTTTCTTGGCATATTCAAACAACCTTCGCGTTGTTCGTGTGGTTGGGAATTCAGCCACAAACGCTTATAATGGTGGCACTGTTGCGCCTGTTATCGAAAACAGCATTGACTATGAATCAAAGGTTTCGGGTCTAACTGGCGTGAAGTTTATCGCCAAATATCCAGGCACTCTCGGCAATTCAATTCGTGTTTCATTTGCAGACTCTGCAACCTTTGAAACGTGGGAATATCGTTCATTGTTCGGTTCTTCAGTAACCTTGAATAAGACCGCTTCTACCACCAATAATTCTGATGTGGTGACTTTTGTTTCTCCACAAAGCACAGCCAACCTAGTGGTTGGCATGTCAGTAACAGGTGTTGGCATCCCTTCGGGCGCAAAGATTCTATCAATTGACTCTGCAACCAAAATCACTTTGACCGCTCCTGCTACAGCAACCGGCGCAAATGTGGCGTTGACCTTCACATCTTACACCGGTGTTCCCGGTACAAGCTCATACGTTGCATCCAAGGGTGGTTCAAACGATGAGTTGCACTTGGTTGTTGTTGACGAACTAGGTCTTTGGACAGGCACTGCTGGTACAGTTCTAGAGCGTTATGTTGGTCTATCAAAGGCTTACGACGCCAAGGATTATACAGGCGCTTCTTCTTACTACTCAGATGTTCTAAATCGCAATTCCAAGTATGTTTGGTTCGGCGGTACCCACGAGGTTTCAGGCTGGGGTGGTGATTCAAGTTCAAACTTCTCATCACTAAGCGCTCCAGTTAGCGTGGTTCTAACAGGC
This sequence comes from uncultured Anaerolineae bacterium, assembly GCA_937120535.1. Taxonomy (GTDB): domain Bacteria; phylum Chloroflexota; class Anaerolineae; order Anaerolineales; family Villigracilaceae; genus Denitrolinea. Next base: position 66,586 of record CAKZJX010000007.1, on the reverse strand, counting down.
GGTGTTTCTGATAACACCACAGGCGTGACAGTTGGCAAGCGCATGGCTGGTTACGAAGTGTTCAGCAGGGCAGAGGCAATCGACGTTTCACTGGTGATCGTTGCTGGTCTAGACAACCAAGATGACCAGCAAGCCCTTTCAAACTACGTTATCGAAAACGTGGCGAACGTTCGTAAGGATTGCATTGCACTGATTTCACCCCCACGTAATGCTGTGGTGAACAATAAGGGGAATGAACTACAAGCAATCTTGAACTTCCGCAATTTACTAACATCAAGCTCATATGCCGTTCTAGATAGCGGCTGGAAGCTAATGTATGACCGTTACAATGACCAGATGCGTTGGGTTCCACTATCAGGTGACATTGCAGGTTTGTGTGCATACACTGACAGTGTTGCCGATCCTTGGTACTCACCAGCAGGCTTGAACCGTGGCTTCATCAAGAACGTTATCAAGCTGGCTTACAACCCAGGTGCTAAGGCAGAACGCGACACCTTGTATGTGAATGGCGTTAACCCAGTAACCAGCCAAGTTGGTGAAGGTGTTATCCTATTCGGTGACAAGACATTGCAGGCTAAGCCAAGTGCATTCGACCGCATCAACGTGCGCCGTTTGTTTATCGTTCTAGAGAAGGCAATCGCTACTGCTGCCAAGTATCAAATGTTTGAATTCAACGACACCTTCACCCGTGGTCGTTTCGTTGGTATGGTTGAGCCATTCCTTCGTGACATTCAAGGACGCCGTGGTGTAACGGGCTTCAAAGTTGTTTGCGATACAACAAACAACACTCCAGAAGTTATTGATTCAAACGGGTTTGTCGCTGATATCTACATCAAGCCTGCACGTTCAATCAACTTTATTCAGTTGAATTTTGTGGCAACCCCAACAGGTGTTGCCTTCGAAGAGATTGCTTAATAATCAGGAAATTAGGAAGGTAAAATGAACATCAACGACTTCAAAGCAAACTTCCAGGGTGGTGCACGTCCTTCCCTTTTCAGAGTCACACAAATTTTCCCAGGGGCGGTTGGCGGTGACGCTGGTCGTAAAATGGAATACCTATGCAAAGGCGCACAATTGCCTGCAGACGTGGTAAACCCAATCGACGTCTATTACATGGGCCGTCAAATCAAAGTTGCAGGTGATCGGACATTTGAAGAAATGACCTTGACCATCATCAACGATGTTGACTTCTCAATCCGTAATGCTTTCGAGCGTTGGATGGCTCTATTGAACACCCACGAAGGCAACTTAGGGGTCGTGAATCCTAACAACTATTGGGCTGATCTATACATTACTCAATTGGGCCGTGATGGCAGTGCGCTAAAAACTTATCAGTTGATTGGCGCATTTCCGACAAACGTTTCTCCAGTTGACTTGTCTTTTGATTCCACAGACCAGGTTGAAGAGTTTACTGTAACTTTGGCCTACCAGTACTGGCAGACAGATGAGGTCAAGTGATCTCTGAATGATCTATCTCTGAAATAAATAGATTGGAGGGAACAAATCCCCTCCAATCTATTGGAGACACTATGGCATTATTTGATTTTTTCAGTCAATTTGATAAAAAAAGCGAAAAAGAAATTCAGATTCCTGAAAAGAAGGAAGAATCATTTGCGCCTCCAAATTTGGATGATACCATTGTTTTGAACTCGGGTGGTATTATCAGTCAAGCAATACAATTTGTTGATCAAGGTAATACAAATGAGAAAGAACTAATTGAATCTTGGAGAGAATTGGCCTCAAGACCAGAGGTGGATTGGGCCATCCAGGAAATTGTGAATGAAGCAATTGTAACTGATTTTGTGAATTTTCCCGTTTCATTGCAAGTTCCTAAATCAACCAAGTTGCCTGAAAAAATCGCAGTAAGGCTACGAGAAGAATTTAATTACATTCTTGGCTTGATGAATTTCAACAGAACAGCAACTGATAAATTCCGCCAATGGTATATAGACGGCAAACATTATTATCATGGCATTGTGGATTCAAAAAACCCAGCAAACGGGCTAATTGGTGTTAGATGGATTGATCCTCGTACAATCAAAAAGGTTGTTGAAACCGAGAAGATTCGTAATGAGCAAGGTATTGAAATTGAACGCATTAAAGACGTTTATTACCTTTACAATTCCTATATTGCAGGCAGAGGCAATTATGGTAACTCCGTAACCCAAACAAAGCAAGCAATTAAGGTTCATCCTGATGCAATCGCTTATTCAAATAGCGGTCTATTCAGAGAAAAAGAAGACGGAACCAACATTGCAATTTCACACCTAGACAAAGCACTTAAGGCAGCAAATCAATTGCGCCTTTTGGAAGATTCGCTTGTCATTTATCGCCTAGCAAGAGCACCTGAACGTAGAATCTTCTATGTAGATGTTGGTAACTTGCCTAAGACCAAGGCAGAGCAATATTTACAAGGTATTATGAACCGCTTTAAGAACAAGATGGTTTATGATACTAATACAGGTGAAATTAAGAATCAAAGAAATGTTCTTTCAATGTTGGAAGACTATTGGTTGCCTCGTCGTGAAGGTGGCAGAGGTACAGAAGTCACTACATTGCAAGGCGGTCAAAACTTAGGCGAATTGGAAGACGTAGAATACTTCTACAAAAAGCTGTTCAAATCATTGAACATTCCAATATCTCGCCTACAAAGTGAAGCAACGTTCAATTTGGGACGTTCCGCCGAAATCACTAGAGAAGAAGTTAAGTTCTCAAAATTCATCAATTACCTACGCTCTAAGTTCTCTGAGACGTTCGTTCAATTGTTGAAGATTCAGGTCATCACTAAGAAGATTATGGATGACTCTGATTTTGATGAAATTTCTGCTCATTTGTCATTCAAGTGGCAGACAGACTCTTATTGGGATGAGTTGATGTTTAATGAGATGTGGCAGTCCCGCGCTGCATTGATGCAACAGCTTGACCCATATGTTGGTAAATACTTCTCTCAAGAATGGATTAAGAAGAACGTCCTTTCACTAACGGATGAAGAAATCAAAGATATTGATTCTCAAATCAAGAATGAACCTAAACCCGATCCTGAAGAAGGAATGGGTGGAGGCAGATTCTAATTTTGTCTTTGATATAAATAAACAAAAAATTGAACTAAGGAATTACGCATGCTATTCAACAAAGAACAACTTGTTTTGAGCCTTCAAGAAAAAGCTCACGAGAAGATTGAGATGTTGCGCCACGAAATGGCCCAGGCAATGTTTGATTCGCTAAACGAAGAAGCTTTCTTCGTGTTTGACAAAGAAACTGAAGATGTTGTGGGTGGCCCATTTGCATCAAAGGCTAAAGCACAGGCTTTCGTTAAGGAAATGGGTTCTAAGGATTTGGTGGTCGTGACCGAGAAAGCCCTTGAAAAGATGTTGGGAGTCAAGGAAAGCGAAGCACCTCTCCAACTGAAGGACATGGATGCTGTTTTGAATTGGTTTGCTGACAACAATTATCTAGATCAAGAATTTGATTTTGACAACGAAACGGGCGTTCTAAAAATGAACGGCAAAGTTGTTGCAACTAAGGGCCAAGATGGTTCATATTCAGTTGACGTTACAGCTTGCGGAAACGTAGGGTTGAAGAAATAATATGTTCGACAAATCAGAAATTCTTGCTAAACTGGATGCTCTTTTAGAAAACTGGAAGGCTTCACATCATCTCGAATTTCTTGATGAAGTTGCAATGAAGCGAGTTGTTCGCAAGGGCAAGATTGTCCGTAAAGTGAAAGTGAAACGAAAAGGCTATAAGGTTGTTCGCCAAGGCAATCGAATCAAATTCGTTAGGATGACCCAAAAAGAAAAAAGAGCGAGAAGAAGAGCCGCTCGTAAGGCTTGGCGTGTTGGTAAATCGGCACGCAAAATAAAAGCCAAGAGATCGATGATTCGCTCTAAGGTTCGCATGAAAACACTATACGGAAAATAAAAATGCTATTAATCGAAAACGAACTAATTGCAGAAAGCAAGAAAGAAGGACAAGCTTGGTTTATCGAAGGCGTGTTTGCACAAGCCGAAGTGATAAACAAGAACAGGCGTATCTACAGAGAAAGCATCCTTGATAGAGAAGTAAATTCCTTCGTTTCCGAATATGTAAATACTAAGAGAGCGGTTGGTGAATTGTCTCACCCCAATAGCCCTCAAATCAATCCAGACCGTGTAGCGATCTTGATTGAATCAATGACAAAACAAGGCAAAGATTACATCGGTCGAGCTAAAGTGCTGGATACCCCATGCGGTAAAATCATGCAAGCCATGTTGGAAGGTGGCGTGGTGTTGGGTGTATCTACCAGAGGTTCGGGTTCAGTAAGAACCCTGAAAGAAGGCGTTTCAGAGGTTTGTGAAGATTTCAAATTACACACTGTTGATGCAGTTATGAACCCTTCAGCCCCCAAGGCTCTGGTTACAGCAGTTTATGAAAATGAACAGGCATTGGATGCACTTTTGCATGATACGTTGCTTTATGAGGAATTTGTTTCTTTCTTGCAAGCCAAGAAACGAGCAAAGCGCATTGCTAATCGCGCTGAAAGAGAAAAAGCAATGCTTGAGTCAGTTAAGAATGTTTTAGCACAATTGATAAATAAACATTGAACGGAATTTCTAACTTTTGAGGATACACCAAATGCAACTATCTGAAGACGAAAAGCAAAAAAGACTTCAAGCGTTGAAGGAACTCCTATCTGAAGAGGAAGCAAAAACTTCCGATACTGAAGATATGGAAGATGACGAAGACGATGAAGACGATGAAGAAGAAAAAGAGTTGAAAGAAGAAGGCTATCAACAGCACTTGGTTGCTATGTTTGAAGGCACTCAACTTTCAGAGGAGGCACAGGACAAGCTAAAGATTCTATTCGAGGCTGCTGTAGGCTACGAAACAGATAAGAGAGTTTCTGAAATCAAGGCAAAACTTGAAGAAGAAATGAAGTCTGCAATCGACGCCAAAGAAGCCGAGTTGAAGGAAGAAGCTGATGCTTACTTGAGCTATGTTGTTGAAGAATGGGCTTCCAAGAATGAAGTTGCTTTGAAACAACAAGTGAAACTTGACATTATGGAAAGTTTCATCGGTGGTTTGCGTGACCTATTCCTTGAGCACAATTTCAACATTCCAGAAGAACAAACCTCTATGGTTGACGAACTAATGGAAAAGGTTGCAGCTTTGGAAGAGGACGTCAAAGCACTTGCAAGGAAGAATGTGGTAATTAGCGAAGAGCTAGACCAAGCTCGACGCCAATTGGCATTCAAGAAGATTACTGAAGGCATGACGGAACTTGACGTTGAAAAACTAAAGGGTCTTGTTGAATCAAAGAAATTTGAAACCGCCGAGGAATTCGAGAAAGGTGTCACCCTAATTAAGGAGGCATACTTCAAGAATGATGCGTCTGTTTCAGAAGAACAGAAAGAAGAGATTATCTCTGAACAGAAACAAGAAATTCCTGCAAGCATCCAAGCATATGCAAGCATGATTTCAAAATCTGTTAAGAAATAATTGAAACTATAAATAACATAGAATTCATTTTTTTAACATAGGAAGGTAAAAATGGAAAATTTTCTTCAAGAAGATGCTCTAGTGAAAAAGTGGGCACCAGTGTTGGAACATGCTGACCTAGCACCAATTAGCGATCCTTATCGTAAAGCCGTCACTGCTGTTCTACTAGAGAACCAAGAGAACAACAAGCACCTACATGAGGCAACCCCAACCAACGTGACCGGCGGTGTGTCAAAGTGGGATCCAGTCCTAATCGGTCTAGTACGCCGTGCAATGCCATCAATGATCGCTTTCGACATTGCCGGTGTTCAGCCAATGTCAATGCCTACTGGTTTGGTGTTCGCTCTACGTAGCCGTTACAACAACCAATCAGGCCCAGAAGCACTGTTCAATGAAGCATTGACCAACTTCTCAGGTCAAGGCACTCACAGCGAAGGTATGTTTGCAGGCGTTAAGGCTGCTGCTACAACCGCTGGCGATGCAACGGTTACCGTGGCTGACACTTCCGACCTACGTGTTGGTATGTTGGTTTACGGTGCGGGTGTTCCAGATGGCGCAACAGTGGCATCTATCACCAACGGTACAACTTTTGAACTAAGCGCAAACGCTACTGCTACCGCTACTGCAGTGAACCTCGCGTTCGCGGCAAACACCGGCGGCGGCGTCGATGTTGCAACAGGCGAAGGTGACATTTCTGCTCAAATGGCAGTGTCAATCGAAAAGATCAGCGTTACTGCAGTGACTCGTGCATTGAAGGCTGAGTATTCAGTTGAATTGGCACAAGACATGCAAGCAGTTCATGGTCTTGATGCAGAAACTGAATTGGCAAACGTTCTAAGCAACGAGATCCTTGCAGAAATCAACCGGGAATTCCTACGTACCCTATATGCTCAGGCTAAGCTAGGTGCAGTTGAAGATACCACAATGCCTGGTGTGTTCGACCTACAAGCCGATGCAGATGGTCGTTGGTCAGCAGAACGTTTCAAGGGCCTACACTTCCAGATCGAGCGCGATGCAAACAAGATCGCCACTGACACTCGTCGTGGTAAAGGCAACATCCTAGTGGTTTCCGCAGACGTGGCATCCGCTCTAGCGATGGCAAACATCCTTTCAACAAGCGCTCTAGAAGTGAACGTTACTTCCGATTGGACCCAGTCAACTTTCGTTGGTACCATCGGTGGCCGTATGAAGGTGTATGTTGATCCTTATGCACAAGCTAACTTCTTCATGGTTGGCTACAAAGGCGACAGCCCATTCGATGCAGGTTACTTCTACTGCCCATACGTTCCACTACAAATGTACCGTGCAGTTGACCAAGCCAGCTTCCAGCCAAAGCTAGCCTTCAAAACTCGTTATGGTAAGGTCGCAAACCCATTCTACAATGGTGGGACTCGTCAGAACGGTTACTACCGTATCGCTGCAGTCAAGAACATCATGTAATTTGCATGTTGTTTCATCAAAAAGAGCCCGCAAGGGCTCTTTTTTGTCTAGAAATGGATATTGAGAAGCCCTTAGATAAGAACGGAAGACGAAAATGAAAAGCTTTACAAGGTTTTTGAATGAAGAAAGAGATGCGTCTAAAAAACTATCTTCAATTTTGACTAAATTAGAGGATATTAGAAGAGCATCGCAATCAGCGCATTGGAACGTTAGGGGAAAGAACTTCTTAGAACTTCATGCTCTTTTTGGAGAGATTTGCGACTATTCAAATGAGCAAATTGACGTGATAGCAGAAAGAATTATGGCTATCAACGATAAAGCATTAATTAGTATCGAGGGGTCTAAAATACCTTCACCCTCATCAGATGAAGATAGAAACATTGATATGGTATTGAAATTGTTATCCACTGAAGATCTTACTAAGCTTTTGAATTCTCTAGACGAAACGTCCTCAAACATGGTTCAAGAAATCATCTCACAATTGGATAAATTTGCGTGGAAACTTAAATCAACCAAGACATGATTCAAAAAGAGAAAGCTCCTTTCGGAGCTTTCCTTTTGTCTAGACAAAATGCAGGCAAACCAAACGAATCATATACCATTCCTTTAATCGTTGTCATTTTTCATTGTTCTCCAGAATTCTATTAGCTCTTCCAACTCAACAGGCGCATAATCCCAACAATCCACACCTACGTCAATTTGACCTTTGTTCCACGTACCCAATGTTCCGTGGCAATGGCCGTGCAAGTACAAATGCCCTGGGTTCATCTTGACCCACGGCACATGTTGCATATGAACATCTATGCCTTTGTAGTTGAAATTGAAGTTCTCACAAACCTTCTTCCAACATCCGAGGTTCTGAATTGATTTTCTGTCATGATTCCCTGCAATCAGAATCTTTTTACCGTTCAGACGATTAAGAAGATCGCCGCACCTATCAGGACCAGCAAGTGTAACATCACCAAGATGAAAAACAATGTCTTCAGGGCCGACCAAGCTATTCCAAATAGACTCCAAGGCATAATCCATCTCCTCTACTGATTTAAACGGTCTATTACAATACTTAATGATATTTCGGTGCCCGAAGTGCGAGTCGGACGTCACAAATGTTTTCATGTTATACCTTTTGCTTCGATGCCTTAAATGCTGAAGTCGTCACCTTGAATTGTCTATTACCCAAGTCAAGAACCAAACCTTCAATCTCTGGGCCGAATTTATCCTTTCCTACAATCTCAGGGTGATTCAAGATGAATTTAGCCAATTGATCCTTGACATTTTGAATCACGATCTGATAGAGTTCTTTCTTCGCTTTGTCGCTAGCCTTACGAGAAGCCAGAACGCTATCAATGTCTGAACCAAGTGCAAAGATTGGCTTGAGGATTGTTTCGACATTAAGCGTTGTTCCTTGTAGGTTCGCACTTTCGACCTTGATTTCAGAATTCGATTTCTTCAAGAGACCTTCGATGATCTTGTCTTTGTCATCATGCGTCTTGCCCGTGGATGAGACAACAACATCAAGCGGGATGATGGTCATTAGAGAACCCAACTTGCTCTTGTCATAGGCGACAGAAACAAACTTGATCTTATCCTGTAGAATCTCTGCCATCGGATTATACAATATTTCAGCCACAACCTTCGTATCTGGAGGCAAATCTTTCCAGAGATTCGAAGCTTCGATGTGGTCATACATATCATCATAATGGTTGGCTCTGGTTAGGTCTACGCCATCCTTTTGTGAAGCGTGCGCTGTAAATGCCTTCTTCTGTTGAATAGGGCCAGAGCGTGATGTTTCAAAGAAGAATCGACCTTGAGAGTCTTTGCCGAAACGAATACCAGCACCGTCAACCTTCAAGCTGATTTTCACGTCTTTCATTTGCCCGTTGCCTGATTTCATAATGTCACGGGCGAGCTCTAAGAACTCCGATGGCTTGGCTTTTTCTAGATGCATTATGCCTTTGCGTTTTGATGCTGCAATCTCAGCCTCTTGTAGATACTTCTCGAATCCCATTACTGTACCCCTAAGTCTCTTGGTGCGCCAACATCCAGACTAATGTCAACATCCTTTCTTATAGACATTATAACGGAAACTACTAGGTTGAATCTATAAGATTTTGAATATTTATACCGGAATAAAGAGATTTCTTGTATAAATATGTGTATCAGGTTCATTTAGAACTGATTGGCTGCGATGACCATTTCATCGTAACTATCTTGCTCAAAGGAGGAGATATGTCTCTATATAAATCACCTTTTGAAACCTTTAGCGCGCTTGACGAGTTTTTAAATCAGGCAGTGTTCATTCCTTCCAAACAGTCGTTTCCTCCTTACAACATCCTTCGATCTAAAGATGGTAATGAAGTGATAATTGAAGTCGCTGTGGCAGGATACGACCAAGATGAATTAGATGTTGAATTTACGGACGACAATCTTCGCATTAAAGGTTCCGTAAAAGAACGCCCTACAGATTATGACTTTATTCAGCATGGCATCGCTCGCAGAAAATTCCAGTTGGATTTCCGTATTAGCAAACACCTAGAAGCAGAATCGGCAGATTTGGATAACGGTATGTTGACCGTAAAACTAAAGCGCGTTTCTGGTTTTTCTAAGAAGTTGGTTGTGAACGGCTCAAAGAAGGTTGATTCACCGAAACTGCTGAACGAATGATATAAGAATTCGGTGGTCGTGTGCTACAATGACCACCAAGAATGATTCTTCTTAAGACTTGGCCCATCTAAAACATTTTTAAAGAGTGTGCTGGGTGGGCCAGTTCTGCTCTTCATCCAACGGTTAGTCGATAATTGATCATTCCCTGCTTCGCTTCAACGTCATTCATAGCAGCCTTTGAGCCGATGATTTGTAGCTTGGCTGAACCTGAATTGACCAGCTTGAATTTCACCTTACCATTCTCCCAATCGTTCATCTGAAGGTTGGCCTGCCAATAACTCTTACCTGCAAGGATTTCCTTCATAGTGTCCATGCTAACCTTGTCGCCTTCCAACATATCGGCAATCTCTCGACAGAAAAAGGCGGTAACCGAATCTTCAAGCAAATCTACGATACGTTTGTCTACACCTCGGCGATTGGCAATAGCTGAAATGACGAGGTTTTTCTCATCAAAATTCTTTTTCATTTTGATGGCCGTGAAAACTTCGTAGGTGTCTCTAACCTGCTGCTTGTTCAAACCCAATACATGACGAATGCCGTACTCATAAAGAATTGGCTTTGCTTTTTGTTTCTTCTCAAGGTGTTGAATCGTTACACCAATGTCCAAAGCGGTCTCTACAATGTCTTTGAAGATACACTTGGGGAGTTTCTTGTGATATTGCAAACCCTTGATTAGGAGGTTGCTGAAGAATGAAGCAGCAGCACCTGTACCGAATTTGTTTGAGATCGGAACAATCTCTCCATCTTCCAACTCGATGAACGAATCAACGCCGGAGAATGAAGGGTCGGTTGGCATCAAGAATCGTTTGACCTTACCACGCCACGGAGTGGGTGTAACATGATTCGCGGTCTTGTTTGCAAGAGCAAATAGTCCGATGAACAATTCGCCGAAGTATACGCCGAATTTGTTTTTCTCTTCAGGCGCCACGCCAGTAACCCAATGAAAGTCACCCAAGTTGCCCTTTAGCCAAGGTTCAAAAGTTTCTCTAACCTCGTCACTGACACCTCGAACTTTCTTCATCGAATCAATGATGGAATTCGCAAGCTGATCCTTTGAAATGAATTCCATGCATTCGACTTCTTGGTCGATGAACTTGAATTTGACGGACTTCCCGCCTCCGATGAAGTCGCTTGCGGTAATTCGTGAAAGCTCTGCATTCACCTTTGACTTGGAAGGGATGGGCTTACCCGTGTTATTGTCACTGATGTAACCCATCCCGCCCTTGTATTTGATGAAGTAACGCTTCTGAAACTCCTTTCCCACAATAACGGTAATGGGCGTACCGTCTTTCAAGGTATCTACTTTCTTGTTGCCATCAACAGATTCATAGACGGTGACGTCTTTGCCTTTTTCACCCTTAGCAAAGGTTTCAACCTCGCCTTTACCCCTGAAGTATTTGTTGAATTTGGTTAGACCAGTTGATGCCATTTACTTGTAAGCTTTGTAGTAAGAATCAATCATTGCGTCTACTTCCTTGGGTTGTTTTCTACCCAATTCCTTCAACATCATATCATAGGCTACCTTTTTTGTCTCAAAATCTTCTTCTGGATTTCCACGAACTAGGCCTTGTGCGCCTTGGCCCCATAGAAGCAAAGAGAATCCTAGAATTACGTTATCAATTTCTGACGGGGTAAAATACTTCTTGATAAGTTTCAAAACGCCTACATAAGATTCAAATTGCTCCAGCTCTGAAGCATTGGGCAAATGACCGAATAGAGTCTTGAAGATTTCCTGCAGGTCGGTAATGTATTTTGAGTCTTTGGTTGCAATCTCACGATACACGCCAGGAGTTTCTGTTTGTTGGAGTTTCCGACGAAGACCCAATGCAACGGAGAATGAATGTTCGCCTGTCATTATTTTTGTAGGCGTTTCCTTCTTACCCTTCAACAAAGTAATTTCTCTCATGTTCTTGCTTGTCAAAGCACGGAGAATGTACTTGTGGAACACGCCCTTAATTGATGCCTGAATGTCTGCCCAAGATGAGCTATGAGAGAATGAGCTCCATGCAGTAGGCATATTGTTTTCATAATCAACCAGCTCTAGGTCAATCTGAATGTTCAGGTTATATTTGTCAATCGTCCACAAAGTGATATATTGGCCCGCAGAAGATTTGTAGCCAACGAATGTTAGATACCCTAGCTTGGTGCCATGCAATGAATCGAGCCACTTCTTTACCTGTTCAGCCATGGACTTGTTGATTTGAGTATCAATGTCACCAACAGTAGGTTTCTTTTCAACGAATACTTTGTCTGGAATCTTACGGTCGAAGAAATGCAAAGAAGAACCAGATAGGAACTTCTTTGACTTGAATAGTTCTTTGACCCAAAGAGGCTCACCCGAAAAACGTTTGTAGTGAGCGTTGATAACGGCAAGAGACCTTTCAAGCATCCTTACGATGTCTTTTCGGTCTACTTCCTTGAGATTGATACGGGTGGCTTCCACGTCACCGATTTTGACGTTGCCACCCTCGTTTAGAAATTCGCCGAATGATATTAGCATGTGAAATACTCCTAAAGAGTTCTAAGAATATTTATCAGTCAACCCTCTAGGAATTTCAGAATTTGGGACTCACTCATGTAACCAAATTGGCGCTTCACTTCTTTGCCTTCATCATCATTCAAGATCAAAGTAGGGACACCCCGAATATGGTATTGCTTGGCTTTCCCCATGTCCTCGTCAATATCAATCTCTTGTTTGCTTTCAATTAGAGGATGGTTGATGCCTTCCATCGTCTTAGAAAGCATCTTGTAAGGTTGACACCATGAGGCTTGAAACTTTAGCAATTGCATTTAACAAACTCCTTTATTTTAAAACCTATACCAACTCACATACAAGCCTCGCATTCCCCCTTTGAGGCTTGGACACCCGCTTGAGTGTAGATGTAATATAGTCCAAGAATATTGGGGTCGCGGAAAGCTTCGCTATGAACTTCTGCAATCCAAGCAGGGTCTTCGTCCGCTGCAAAGAACAGATTCAATGATTGCCATTGGTCGATGTAGCGACCGCGAGCTGACGCCATACGAATGATAGCCTTTTGGTTGATTTCAAAGGCGGTCTTGAATACAGCTTTTTCCTCATCTGTTAGCCAAGACACATGCTGCACAGAACCTTGTTTGTCAGTGATCTCTTGAACATGCTTCTTGGTATAGACGCCTTTCTCTTTCATTAGCTTTAGCAATACTGGGTTCAAGCGATCAACTTCACCACCAGCAGTGTTTTGTGTGAATGACATTGCAGGATCAGGATTGATACCTTCTGAAACGCCACCCATTAGGAGGGCTGTTGACTTTGTTGGGGCCACAGCGATACGATGAGTGTTGCGAAGACCTGTTCCTTTGCACCATTCAGGCTCACCTAACTCGATTGCCATATCACGGGAAGCCTTTTCAGATTCTTCCCAAATGTGTCTTGCAATCTCCTGACTAAGCATATGGGCTTCAAAACTTTCAAACGGAATCATCTTCTCTTGCAACAGAGTATGGAAACCGCATTGGCCAAGACCCAAGGCCCGTCCCTTTTGGGTGAAGCGAATTGCTTTCTCTAGACCAGGGATGTTCTGACCTCGTTCAATGAGTTCAGCCGCGACACAATCCAAGAACACCGTTGCCCAGAATACAGCATCTGTATCTTTCCACTCTGGATACTTAGCAACATTCATTGATGAAAGAACACAGGTGAACGTGTGCTCGTCATCAGCAAACAGGGTGATTTCGTCGCAAAGATTGGATGCCTTGACAAACAAACCTAGACGCTTATACATCTCGGGACGCTTGGCATTGATCTTGTCGATGAAACAAAAATAACCCTTGCCCGTAACCATCTTGAGCTTCATTGCCTTTTGGAAACGGCGAATAGCGTCTGGTTCTTTTGCCTCTAGCGCATCCACAAATGAATTGGGAATAATCCATCCAACGTTCGCATCATCAGGTTCCGCCATGATGTAATCTGCAAGCTCATCAAAGTCACCGTGGGTGATTTCAAGATAGCCGGCCCATGCGCCACGGCGAGCTGTCCCTTGAGCAACATCACGCATATCAGCAACGTGACCCTTGAAAACAGGAACAACGCCAGAGGCCTTGCCGCCGACGCTGATCTTAGAACCTCTTGGACGAATGTTACCTAGATATGAGCTTGTACCGAAACCCATCTTGGTTAGAATAGCAGTCTCTAGGCGATTTGAATAGAATCCATAGATGCTGTCATGAATGACTCCGCCTGAACATGAAACGGGTAGGCCCCGATTTGTACCCATGTTCGCTAGAACTGGGGTTGAAGGGCTTAGCCAACCCTTCCAAAACAGGTCAAAGAATTTTTGCTCGGCCTCAGCCTCATATTTTGTACCTTTGAGGTGCTTTGCCGCCGTCTTGGCAATACGTTCAAATTGACCCCTTACAGAACGACCTTCGGTTTGATATTCATACTTTTCTTTGAATAATTGGTATCCGCCCGTACTATACCATGCAGGGACAAGACCTTTAGCTTGAAGTTCTTTTCGTTCTTCACTCAGTTTGTCATAAATGCTTGTGCTCATGCCGTAACCTCTTCTGCTGATTTCCAGACGAATGCCGTTTCATCCCAATTTCTATGATATTGATTCCCCATACCACTGAAGAAATCGTTGAATGAATAATCATTTATGGCTTTATAGAACCATTCAGCAATTGGATTATATTTTACATCAAAGAGCTTCTTGAAGCCCAGCTGTTTCAGACATTCATTAATGCGCGACTCAACAAAATGAGTTAGCTGTTTTTCGGTGATTCCTTCAATCGTTCCCTTCTCAAAGATCATCTTGATGATTTCAACCTCATGCTCGTACAGCTTCTTGGCACCCTCGATGATCTTGGCTTCTACCTCTTCTAGTTGTTCCTTGGTGTAGTCTTTGGTCTTTTGTCTGAAGCACCACGCGCCCGCAACAGCATGTAGGTTTTCGTCACGTAAAGAGAAATTGATACCACGGACAAGGTTCATTAGTTTGTTCTTGCCCTGAGACTGGAAGTGTTTTAGGAAAGCGAATGATGAATACAAGATCACGCCTTCAACCATAGAGAACATTGCCAGTGAAACGGCATCGTCCTTGTCATTGATGATTTGATCAATGTGCTCGATACGGGATTTTAGAATTTCATTGTCCTGATAAGATAGGTAGAATTCTGGAGTATCAATGTGTAATAGCTGATTAATCTTATTATAGAACGGAGCATGAACTGCCAACTCAAACATGGAAAAAACCGATGCCATACGATGGAACTCCGCTCCATGAAACATTTTCTTGAATCTTCCACCCCAGTATTCGTCACCTGCATGGGTTTCGTACAACGAGAAAAGCTTTAGTGTAGAAATTACACCGTGCCTCTCAGATTCTGAAAAGTTTACCAAAACGTCTTGAATGTCCTTCTCAACCTTCACTTCATCAGGTAGCCAAAAAATCTTGAGTTGTTGATTTGCAAACTCAACTGGTTCCTTGTGTTCTTCTACTGGCAGCAAATGCTTCTTAAGCATAAAAACTCCTTAAATATAGTACAAATACATCAAATTCTCTCTAAGGAACATCATATATATGGAACTGAATCAGCTAAACATCAACGGATTTGTCATGGAAGTGGCAAGAATCCCCGTGCTGAAATACGCCATCCAAGAGGTAACTTTCCCTGACATTTCATTGCCAGAAGTTAAACAACCTACGCCATTTCAGGCTATCAATCAAGTAGGCGACCACATCATCCATGAAGACCTATCTTTCACGTTCTTGGTTGATGAACAAATGAACAATTACAGAGCTATCTATCATTGGATGAGAGGGCTCGCTTTCCCTGAGAAGTTTGAGGAATTTGAACGCTTTGTCCGAGGCATTACAGGTGATGATAACATTGAAACCTTTGGTTCGTCTAGGCGTTTGAACCAGTTCTCAGACGTCACCATCACCATCTTGTCAAACCACAAAAATCCTATCTTCAAATATAGACTTCTTGACGCTTTTCCTGTATCATTGACGGGGTTTAGTGTAAGTGTTACCGAATCTGATACACAACCTATCACAGCAACTTGCTCTATGAAATTCACTGGCTTTGAAATTGAACCTGCATAAAAGGAGTTTGCTTTGAAGTTAGAAGATATTATGGATGAAGCAGAAAAGTATCTGCAGATTGATGAAACAAATTTGGCGAAGGAGTCTCTTGAAACGCCCAAGATGTATGGCAAGCTCCTTCGTATAAGAACAAACGAATCGATGCTATTGCAGCGTTATCGTTTTCAATTAAAAAAGCTCTATCAAGACAAACGTGATTATTACCTTGGTCGAGCCGATCCTGAAGTCTATAAAGCAAAACCGTTCGATCTCAAGATTCTGAAATCTGAGGTTGATTCGTACATTGAAGCTGATGATGAAATTCAGGATTTGACCTTGAAGATTGAAGTGCAAACTGAAAAATTGAATTATCTAGATAATGCTTTGAAGCAGGTTGCTAATCGAGGTTTCACTATTAGAAATGCCTTGGATTTCCAGAAGATGATGAATGGGGGCTATTGATATGGCTAGTATAAATAGAAACAAAGTTGGAAAATTTAAGATTCAGGATATAGTGATTGAAACCCAACCTGAGATCGTTCTTGACGTTATGTCTCGAGTAATTGTGCTTAATGCAAAGTATCTCGAAATTGAAGGCGCTTATGAATATTATGGATATAGTGAAATGTTTGACGAGATCGCCAGGGGGGTGAAATTGTGCCCGAGTATGAATTCATCATAACTAGGCACCCTAGATTGGGATTTTACTTGACAGATGTTCGACGTAGAAATTAGAAAAGTAAATAATGTATTCATTCAAGTCATTGCCGATGCGAGTATTCGTATGGGCATGTCTGAACACTTCGCTCGTTATGTCAAAGGGTATCAATTCCAACCCAAATACAAGGCCAGGATTTGGGACGGCAAAATCCGTTTCTTCCAATATCAAAACGGCTTCATCTATTGCGGTTTGATTAAGGACGTCCTCGAATATTGCAAAGAGAACGGTCTTAAGGTTAAAGTTGATGATGAAGTCAAAAGCCTATTCTATTTCAAGAACAATTGTTCTGAATACATTGACAGGCTTGAATTGTCGGCCCACGGAAACAAAATCGAATTCCGTGACTATCAGAAAAAGGCTATTGTGGCCGCAATCTCCCAAAAGCGAAAGCTAATCCAATCACCTACCAGTTCAGGTAAATCGTCTATCATCTACGGCATCACAAGATATCTGCTTGATAACGTTTTTGAGCATGAGCGTATCCTAATTGTTGTGCCTACTATTGGCTTGGTGACACAGCTCAAATCCGATTTCAAAGATTACTCTACGCTGAACGGATGGGACGTAGATGAATATGTTAGCACGTCCACTGAAAGACACAGCAACAGAAACAAACGTGTTCTGATTACAACATGGCAATCAATCTACAAGAACGACCCTGAATGGTTCTTGCCGTTCCGTGCCTTGATTGTGGATGAGGTGCATCAAGCGACTGCAAACAGCTTGGTTGGCATTGGCAAGAAATGTGATGCCGAATTCCGAATTGGTTTGTCTGGCTCAATCAACGATGAAGACGAAACCTCAGAGATGACCTTGAGGGGTCTGTTCGGATTCAAAATGGTTACGACAACCACCAAGCAATTGATGGAAGATGGAACCATCGCTAAGCTTAAGGTGAATTGTGTTCATATCAAATATGACACAACGGTTAGACTACCTAAAGATTATCAGAAAGAGATAGACTGGCTTATCAAACAAAATGAGCGCAACAAATTTATCATAGAGCTTGCCAATAATCTAGATGGCAACGTTTTGATTCTGTTCAGCTTGGTCGAGAAGCACGGCAAGGTCCTAAGAGAATTGGCTAAGAAATATGACAAGGAACTTTTCTTCGTCTACGGTGGAACAGATGCAGATCAACGTGAGAAAATTCGTCAGATCGCTGAAACCCACAAAGGATGTATTATCCTTGCATCATATCAGACTTTCTCAACGGGTGTCAACATCCGGAACATAAGACACATCGTTTTTGCTTCACCCACAAAGTCTTTCTCTAGAGTGATCCAATCAATCGGTCGTGGTCTTCGCATCAGCGCAACAAAGACCGAATGTGATGTCTATGATCTGTTTGACGAAATCTATGGATCATCAAAAGACCCTAATACATATAATTTTTCATTCAAGCATTTCATTGAGCGAGTGAAAATCTATATCAAAGAAGGTTTTGAGTACAAAATTGATAAAGTTAACCTTGAGGTAACATTATGCAATTAGATGAGGATTTAATCATGCTTTTTAAGCTAATCACTGGTGAGTTAATCCTTGGTGTACTAGATCGTGATTTGACCGAAGAGAATAAGAGCAGTGGGGTGTTGTATGTCAAATATCCTGTTGTAATAGGCGTGTCTCAAGATTTGATGTACCTAGCTAAATACAATCAATTCTCGAAATTGAATCTCATCATGATAATGGAAAATAATGTCGTCTATGTGGACATACCAGATGACAGGATAACGACATTATACAAGAAAATGTTGGAACCCAAGGTACAGCTATCGAAGATAGATGATGAAGGTGTAGAACATTCCGTTCATTAATATATCACCCCCACCCCCATCCCCCATTGATAATCTGCTATAGTTTGAAAATTTTTCAATAAAATCAACAAGTTGCCTGAGATCGGAGCCTCTAGAAAGAGGCTTCTCTCATCTGTATAATGGGCGCATATGAAAAGATTTGACGATTGTCTCACCTTTAGCCACAGCAGACATCTTGAAGTCAAGCAAGAGCACATGTCTCGACTGTTTGCTGAATCGTGTCTTTCCAAAGGGTACTCCTCGAAATCGAAGATGGCTGCCCACCATTACATTGGCAGTCTAGTAGGTAACCTAGTTGAGGCATTGCTCTTACATCGGAACCTTGCAATCAAAATTTCTGAGACTGATCCCACACCTAGCGTCAAGAACAAAATCTTGGAAGGCATGAAACGGCTTCAGATGATTGGCGAGGTGCGAAAGGGTTATTCTTTCAAAACGACAACCTTGGAGATTCCCAAAAGTGACTTGACTAAGATAGAACCTAACCACTCGATTCTGAACGTCTTTGACCCAACCCGTATTAAACCCAGTAAAGCGTGGTCTGTCATTGTAAGAAAGGGCAACGAAGAAATTCCGGAGAAATCTTTGGCAGAAGAACATTCCTTGTTGTATCGCTGCGCTTTGAAATTTCAGAAACAAGTGAATGTGCCGATTCGTTCATTCAGACGAATCTTCAACGATGACCTAGAGTCGGGCGGGCGCGTATACAGCAACTACCAACAGATGAGCAAAGACATGCGCTCATTGATTACAATCGGAGGGGAAAGGACTGTAGAGCTAGACTATCGCTACAATCAGATTCGAATGCTGTTTGCTTTGTCGGATGTTGAGGATGACGGCGATCCCTATTCGTGGTTTGATGAAGTGGACAGAAACACTGTCAAGAAAGCGATGAATACACTCATAAATTCGGAAAATCCAAAACGAGTGTTTTGCGACATGCGCTGGGATGCTCCTTTCAGATGGTCTTCTGAAAAAGCTGACCGATTCATTGCAGAAGCATACTCTCGTTATCCCATCCTTCAGAAGATGAAGGGTTCGGGTGTTGGTTTGAAGCTTCAGAAGATTGAGGGCGACATTTCGCTTGCAATCATGCGCCATGCACTGTATAATGACACGGTGGTGCTTCCGATCCACGACTCTTTTATTGTTCGAGAATCAGAGGCCGAGCATTTTAGATATATAATGGAAGAAACATGGAATCAAATCGTAGGGTATGTCAAAAAATCGGCAAAAATGCCGTTGTAACTTGTTGATTCTAAAGAGCTTTTTTGGTCGATTTTTCCAATTCTGACTTAAAAGTGATGGTTTTTAGTGTTCTTGATCAATGACACAGAGGTTCTTAAATGAAGCAAATTTCCAGCATGTTTTTGCGTAACGTAACCTGCATTGACCACGCCTTCGTGAACAACAAGGGTTTTATCGAGGGTTGTTCTTATCATCAAGAAATAATCGTGACGGGTGAAGTTGATGAATATGAACAAGTTGTGGTTGACTTCTCAGCAGTTAAGAAGCAAATCAAGGCAATCATTGATGCCAAAGAAACAGGCTTCGACCACAAGCTATGGATTATCAAGGGTTGGTCTGATTGTCAAGTAATTGACCTAGAGAACGGGTATGTTCGAGTTGTGACCCCGCACCACATCTTGGTTGCACCTTGGAACGCACTCAAGATTGTAGAAGGATTTCACAAGTATCAGACGAATCCTTTTGATGCAGTTGAAACCCAAATGTCTAAAGAAGTTGAAGCTGGTCTTAATGAGGCGAACGGTGTTGATTGCATAAAGGTTCAAATCAAATTGACAAAGCAGGTCTTTGGAGAAGATGCAGTTAAGTTCACTTACTTTCACGGTCTGAAGCATTCAAGCTCTTGGGGCTGCAACAACATCGCCCATGGTCATACCTCATTCGTTGAAGTGTATGATGACCTAGGACAGAGAATCAAGGAAGTCGAAAAAGTTATCGCTCATTACCTCGATGGCGCAATGTTGATTTTCAAGGAGAACCTTGAGACTCCCAACAAAATCTCCTATGAGACCCCTCGAGGCAAATTCAGTTTGTCATTCACCGAAGATGTCAAGACGATTGTCATGGAACAAGAAACCACAATCGAAAATATTGTGGAGCATGTCTGTGAGCGAATGAAACCTGTTCTTGACTTCTATGCGGTCTCTAAAGTATTCATTTCAGAGGGCCTACAAAAAGGAGCTCTTAAGCAAATTGTTCATAAATAATATTATTAGAATACCTATCAAGAAAGAGCAGGAAAAACATGTAGAAAGGAAGCCCATTAAATAAAATGAAAAGGATTATTGATATCCTAACTGACAATCTAACAGTAGTTAGATTCTTTATGGCCATTTTGTCGGCTATATGGGCAATAGGATTTTTCATAGTTGATGTTGATAGCACCAACTATAAGCAAATCATCAGTTTGGCTGATAAGAAAATCTGGGGTTTCATATTTCTAATCCTTGTCATCTCTTTAATCATGACCGTGGTTTATGATTTACCCGTTCATTTGAAGAGATTTTTGAATGTCTTTGGTATTTGGGTTTGGTTTTATGTTTTCTTGAGTTTCACATTCTACGACACCTCTCCTGCGGAGCCGACAGAATGGATGTTAGTTATGCCTGTGATTTTAGAGTTTTTGCTACTAACCGAAAGAGTTTCAGAGAATAAAAAATGAACACAGCAATTTGGCAAATGGCAAGTGGGATTACTTTGTTCTTCATAATCCTTTCTGTTATTTTACAATACCTAGCAAATAGATCATCCCATCAAGACGCAGGAAAGATGGATGATTTAATTTCACAAAACAAGAAGCTTTTTGACATTATTTTAGATTTGCATACTCTGATTTCCAATCTAAATAAAGATTTAGAAAGATTGACTAGAGAGAACGAAATTCTGAAACAAGAAGTTAGAGCCTTGCATGATAGGGTAAATAATTTGCAGATTCAAATGACACCCAAGGAATAAGACAATGCAACCAGCAACAATTGATTTGACAATCTATCAAGGTAGCACTTTCTCTCAAGCATTTCAATGGAAAACCGGAAATCCTCCAACGCCAGTTAATCTGACAGGTTACACTGCCAGAATGCAAATTCGAGAGAAATTGACTTCTCCAAACCCGATCATTACAATGACTACAGAGAATGGCGGAATCGTGATCACTGATGCTGAGAATGGTTCATTTTCATTAGAAATTTCTGCAACAGATACAGCCGCCTTTACTTTCAAAAGTGCAGTGTATGATCTGGAATTCATAAGCCCATCAGGATTCGTGAGGCGCCTATTTGAAGGTAGCGTTTCATTGTCACCGGAGGTAACTAGATGACAACCGATGTGATTGTCTTGGTTCAACCCGAGCAGGTTGTTGTAAACACTCGAGACAAAGTAACGGTAATTGAATCATCATCTGCTCCCGTTGTTATTTCACAACTATCGGAAGGCCCCCAAGGTCCACCAGGACCTTCGGGCAGAGATGGTTTAGATGGAGCTGTTGGGCCCGTAGGTCCGCCGGGTCCGCCGGGTCCGCCGGGTCCGCCGGGTCCGCCAGGTCCCATCGGGGACGCCAACGGCGCACTGCTGGTTAGCAATGCCCTTTCAGAGCTGGCCACGGACCCCGACACCCAAGTCCGAGCCCAAACCAATCTTGGACTGGGTAATATTGATCCTCTTGCATATTACATTCTAGCTAAGTCATAACCATATAAAGGAAAAAATCATGTCTCTTGAAACCCGTATTGTCGCCCTGGCACAAGCCATTGGCAATGATGTTAAAACACTGACCGCAGCGCAAGGCAATTTGTCTGCGCTGAACACCACAACCAAAATCAGCCTCGTCGCTGCCATCAATGAGCTGGTCACGCTCGTCAATAACGCAGGCGTTAGAATCAACGACAACGCAGGCAACGGCGACACTGACGTCACCTGGTCGGCCGACAAGATTTTCGACAGCA
The DNA here is from genome assembly GCA_937120535.1 of uncultured Anaerolineae bacterium. Taxonomy (GTDB): domain Bacteria; phylum Chloroflexota; class Anaerolineae; order Anaerolineales; family Villigracilaceae; genus Denitrolinea. Next base: position 44,430 of record CAKZJX010000007.1, on the reverse strand, counting down.
TTGAGGCGGCGAAGGCAGCCGTTAAAAACGAGCTGGTCAATGGCGCTGCCGCCGCGCTGGATACCCTCAGTGAGCTTGCTACCGCCCTCAGCAATGACCCGAACTTTGCCACCACCATCGCGACCGAAGTGGCGAATCGCGTGCGCTACGACGCCGCGCAGACGCTTACGTCGCTCCAGCAGGCACAGGCGCGGTCCAACATTGGTGCTGCAGCCGCGAGTGACCTGAACACGCTCACCACGGGCTTGGGCAACTACGACCGCGATTACGTCGCTGACTACACCGCAGCCAAGGCCTGACCATGACGCTGCAGAGTCGCGTTACAGAGCTGGCGCAAGCCATCGGCGCAGACATCAAAGCGCTTCGGGACGGGGTTTACGGTGCGGTGCCCCCTCTCAAGCCACTGCTTGTCTATTACGGGTACCCCATCGCGTACAAAGGCTTGTGGAACACGGAGGCGGTGATCTCTGAGATCGCGGCTAACTACTCCGTGTGGGTGGTGGGCGACACGTACAATGATCCAGCACACGAAGAGTACGCCACCACGACCGCCATCGTGAGTGGCGTGCGCTCATCTGGGGTGAAGGTCTATGGTTACGTTCCTATCGGCCAGAACACTTCGGGCCTTTCGCTGGAACAGATGCAAGTGCGCGTAGACCGGTGGGTCACTATCGGTGTTGACGGTATCTTCCTAGACGAGTTCGGCTTCGACTACGGGAACACGCGCACCCGCCAGAAGGACATCGTCGACTACGTGCACAGCAAAGGCTTGCCTGTCTGCGCCAACGCATGGACGGCCGAAGATTTCATGTGCGACAACGTAAATGAGCTGCCCTGGCCGTCGAGCGACTGGCGCTATCAGAACTTCGTGACCAGCAACCCGACGAACCTCCCGCTTACACGCACGGCAGGTGACAGCTATCTGATTGAGAACTTCTGCTTCGAAAACACCGGGCCAGGAAATGTCTTTAACGTCCAGGGGCGCGCCGAACTCACGATGGCCCTGGCCGCCAGCAAGAACGTAGAGGTGTGGGCGCTGGCTGTGTTCGGCGAGACCGCACCAGGCACGCTCGATCCAACGAAGCTGGGCCACCTGGGCAATTTGACCAACGCGGGCGCCTACATCGCGGCCAATGCCTACCTGTTCGGGATTGAGGTCGTCGGGTCGGGCGGTTTTTCGTTCGGCTCCAACGGCACGCCGATATGGGCACCACTGCCCTCAATGCCTGTGTCTGCAGCGCTGCCTGCAATGCCCGCGACGACTAACTACGCCACGGGCGTTGCAACGCGCAATTTTGGTCCTGTGCAAGTGCGTGTGACGAACACCTCATCAGTCCAATCCGTATCTGTCAGCAACGCCAGCCCGTTTGTCCTGTCTGGCAACTACCCAGGACAGGGGCAGACAGTGATCGTCTCGCCGACGGCTCCTGAAAATCCTGAACTCAACCAACTTTGGATTCAAATATGACTATCACTACACGCGACCAACTCATCAATGCCTTGGCTAACAACAGCTCGAACATCATCATCAACAAGGCCAGCATCGCCAACACGGCGGCTGGGCAATCCCACTCCCTTTGGCGCGCCACTGGGCAGCCCGGACAGGGCTCAATTCCTACCAATGTGACCAACTGCAACCAATCGACGGTCGGAGGCATAACGTTTACCCAACAGACAGCCCCAGCAAAGTCTTACCTTGCCTACCTTGGTGTCTCAAACAGCAACGGTGCGACAACGATGGAGGTGCATGACCGCCTCAGGCACATGGGCGGACTCAGTGGCACGCTTACCACAGCGCAGACGGTAGGGATGGACTTCAATGGAGTCACCTCTGACAACATGGTTGAGCGCATCGGCGCTGCGAACTACTCCAACATTATCTGGTGGCTGGAGTGGTACACCGACACCGGCGCAACCGCGGTAACAGCCACCGTCTCCGTTACGTACAACGACGGAACCACTGGAGACCTGATTGGGGTTAGCCTCGCCGCTACCAGGCGCGCGTCATTTATGCAGCCGCTGAACGGCTTGATTCCAGCCGCCGACTCGGGCAAGTTCATCCGCGCGGTCAATACTGTGCGGCTCTCAGCCAGCACCGGTACGGCTGGCAACTTCGGCGTCACGGCCACGCGCCTGCTCGGGACGCTTTTCATGCCCGTTGCAAATGCAGTATACAAGGATGACTGGGCGAGTCTGCCGATCAACACGATCCCGAATGATGCGTGCCCTTTCATCATCGTGCGGGTCAGCGGCACCAGCACTGGTAATCTGTATGGTTTCGGAAAGATAGCTCATGGCTAAGATGTTCGAGCTCGCGCCGCTAGACGCATCTGAAGATGCTTGGGACGGTCTTGCTGGGGCGCTCATCGCCGAAGACTATTTTGACGCTGCGCCCGCCACTGGCCTGGTGAAAGTATTCGCCGCCGCTGGCTGGGAGGAGCGTGCTGTGAAGGTCTGGACGGGCTCGGTGTGGCAACAGTTGCCTGTACGTCGGTGGACAGGTGATAGTTGGACATGACAGCCAACCAATTTTCGCTTCATGCCCTTCATCGAAATCTCCCGAGAACTCTCGCCTTCAGGCGAGAGTTCTCGCTGGGACGCTTGATAGTCGCCACTATATCCGTTACAATAACATTTTTAATGTGTGAGGTGTATAACATATGAGCATGAATTTTGATCCTACTCAGGCCCTTTGGGTTGAAAAGTATCGTCCCTCGACCTTGGACGATTGTATCCTTCCAGAACGTATCAAGAAAGACTTCCGAGGGTTCATCAATGATGGTGAATTCCCCTCGTTGCTGCTTTCTGGTTCTGCAGGAATTGGTAAGACGACTGTAGCTAAAGCTCTGTGTCAAGAGCTAGGCATGGATTGGATTCTAATCAACGCTTCAAATGAACGGGGTATTGACGTTCTACGAAATCAAATTACCCAATTCGCTACGAGCGTGTCGTTCAATGATTGCAAGATCAAGTGCATCATCATGGACGAGTTCGACCAAGCCACAAACCTCTTGCAAACAGCCATGCGTGCAGCAATCGAGGATTTCTCCAAGACTTGCCGATTCATCTTCACCTGCAATTATCCCAACAAAATCATCGAGCCGATTCATTCACGTTGCGCTAACATCTCCTTGGCATTGGAAGGTGACGAGAAGCAGGAGATTGCAGTGGCGTTCCTACGCCGTATGGAATCGATGCTGAAGAACGAGGGTGTAGACTTTGAGCGCAAAGCAGTGGCCTCGTTGATTCAGAAACATTTCCCAGATTTCCGCCGAGTTATCAACGAGCTTCAACGTGCCTCTAAGGCTGGTGGCAAGATCGATATGGAGCTTATCTCGAACGTAGGCGAAGATGTCAACATCGCCAAGCTGACGAAATATCTCCGAGAGAAAGACTTTCCTGCCATGCGTCAATGGGTTGCTCAAAATGCAGGCAATGATGTGAACCTGTTGTTCCGTAAGGTTTATGATCAGCTAAGCAACTTCATGCAGCCCGCATACATTCCTGATGCCATCATCAAGATTGCAGAGTATCAATATCGAAGCACAACATGCCCTGATCCTGAAATCAATTTTGTGGCGTTCTGTATCGAAATGATGGGCATGGAGTATAAGTGATGGAATTTGACCTATTTAAAGAATGGCTCCCGTCAATAACGGAGAAGAAAGGATATTTGTTTGAAAAGGGTAAAGAGGAGGAGATTGAGCGCAAATATCCGTCGTTTATGATTAACCGCGCTTTGTCTCAGTATGAAGACACGGTTCTGTTGGCTAACGAAGTCAATAGAATGAGTGCGAGTCTTGATCCTAAGTTGCAATATGATTTTCTCTATCACCTTGTTCCTAAGAAACGTCGATTCTCAAAATGGGCTAAGGCGCAGAAGTCTGACACCATAAATATGATCGTCGAAGCTTATAACATCTCTGTCCGTAAGGCAGAGGAGATTAGCGACCTGCTCAGTGAAGACGACATTGAGAATTTGAGAACATATCTATGCAAAGGTGGTAAAGATGGACGAAAATCTTAATTTTGGGCTGCGCTTGAAGATGTTTGGAGATAAGCATGAATGAACAACTAGTAGAAAAAATCCTATCCCAAATGGTTGAAGTAGAACTCCCTAAACGAGATTCATTTCTAATCTTGAAGGAAACATTGACTAGGATCGGTGTAGCTTCAACTCAGACAAAAACCCTTTCTCAAAGCTGTCACATTCTCCATAAGCGCGGAAAATACTATATCACTCATTTCAAGTTGCTTTTCGAATTGGATGGTAAGACATCAAACTTTGATGAACAAGACCGTGCCAGAATGAATACCATTGCAACTCTATTGGAATCATGGGGTCTTTTGAAAATCAAGAACAAAACCGCATTGAAGAATTTTGTTCCCATCAAAAAAATCAAGATCATCCCTTCAAGCGAAAAGCATGAATGGAATTTGGTGGCTAAGCATCGAATTGGCACATAATACAAGGAGGAAGGGCAGTAATGCCCTTCCTCCAAGTCAAATAAATACAAAAGTCGCCAATCGGAATTAACTATAGATCATATTACAAATCAAATTGCAGAGAATAGCCTTTACACAAACCCTACAGAGCTAGCCGATCTTCTGAAAGACAAAGAGAAAGTTGCTAGTGCGTTCTTCATTAACTTCTTGGGTACACTTGGCTTATTTGCCATTTCAAGCACCCGAGGCATTATGAAAACCTATTTCCCAGATGACGGGAAACTCCAAATTGTCAATATTGGCGACGCAAACAAAGACATCTCTTTGGCTACTAAGCTATACCATGATATTGGTGGCCTTAAGCCAGATACCGCAAACAAAATTACTCGTCTATTGTTCAAGCTAAAGTCTCGAGCAATCACATCTAAAAGCTTTGGTGAGAACATTGTTCGTGAACTCATCAAAGAGATTCAATATCTGTCACATAGACCGCACCCTGTTATCTTGAATGTGGTTAAGCAGTTTGAGTCAGGTGCTGCAAACATCAAACAAGTTGCTAAAGCATTCTTCATGCTGATCAAAGCGCGTAAGAAAGACTTTGGTCCCATCTCTCAAGAATTTTACGGCATCGCTCGTCAATATCAAATCTATCTGAAGGACATTCCCGACATTGGTTTGGCTCCAGCAGACGCTGTTTCAACCGCTGCAATTAACACCGCCGTTCCCCATTCAACAAATGGCACCGCGCCTGTTGCTCCAGTTTCTGCCGTTGTCAATCAAAAACCCAAAGCAGACAAAATTCAAACCGTTGCAAAACCTGCAACAGTTTCAGATGAAGATTTCTATTTGATGCTGTGGAAGGCGACCTCACGTAGCGAAATCACAAAGCTATTGAAAGAGCGCGGCTATACTGATCTATTTGGTGATCTTCTTAAGAAAGCGACCGACTATTTGATCCCTTCAACAAGCGACCGAGAAGAACATTTCAAGATGATTATGTCCGTCATGCCTGATATTGAGACATTCAATAAGGCATTCGGCTACTTTATGAAGAAAGACGTTAACTCTGAACATCTTTGGCGCATGATTCTTCTTTACAAGGTTGCAATGGGTAAGAACGCTGCTGAAATCAAGGCAGGTTTGACCGCTGCAAGTCTACCTCTACGTAAGTTGTTCTCAGCCCGTACAATAGGTACAATCAACGGCAAGACTAAGGAAACTTTGAAGCGCATGGTGTTCGATGTAGTTATCAACGAATTCCAGCGTAAGATTGTTTCGGCCGGACCTACAGACGACATTGATGCATTGTTTGAGTTGGCTGAAAAAGAATTGGATTTAATGGCGAATGCTTTCAGAGAAAACAAATGGCTCGGCAACTTATCATCCTTCCCTAATGAAAGCACGCTAACAGAAAAAGAGAAGCTAAAGTATTTGATTGCTTTCTTAAGCAAGGCCCGCGTTCACATTACAAGGAATATGTTGAGATAACTTTGAAAAAAATTATTCAGACATTACAAGCCCAGCATTCAAGCAATCATTTGATGGTTTGAATGAAAAGGATAAAGAAGAACAGCTAGATTATCTGAAGAAAAACATTTTCAGAAAATCTGCTTATACAGACGGTTTGATGGGTGTTGTTCAACTACCTTTAAAACGTTTCACATATCTTGTAGGGAAAGAAAAGGCAGACGCTTATCTAAATGCTTTGGGTGTGGAAGAGAAGAAAGCATTGCTGGTTTCGGCTTCAGATTTATTCTTCAACCATATGACGGCATCAAACATGAACGAGACTATCGTTCTTGTTCTGGATGATCCGCTTTGGTCAAAGAACATTCCAAAGGACGTCCTTATCTCCCATGCACGGAAGCGCAAAGATGAATTGACTCTTGAAGTTGCTAAGAAACTAACCGATTTCTATTCACGGTATGACCGCGGATTGAAACCTTCTGAAAGGCGTGAATTCGAGCACATGTACTTTGGCGCAATCGAAATCTTGTTAAGCAAGAGCAAAGATGCTGCTGATGATATTTTCTTGCAGATGCCTTTGAATGAGCGCCGCTCATTGGTTGGATATTTAATTCATGGGCGTTTCATGGCCGAAGCTTTGAAGAAAGTTCAAGGCGATGATGCTCTCATTAAGCCTTTGACTCCTGTTACCGAAGAGCGTCTAGTTCAGATTCTTAAGTACAATGACATTGAGACACCTCGTCGTCCTAGCGTAAAAGAGAAAGACAAGCTATCTGAAGTGTTGAGCAGAACGGTTGTCCAGCAGCCATCGGTCAACGATCTTCATGTGGATATCATTGAATTGGATGATGAGGCTCTTGAGAGAATGTCTGTTGAGTATGATGCATTCAACCGCTATGCTCACGGTGAGATCGCTTTGAAAATCAAACGAGCTTTCAACGTTAGTGTTCCTTTGCAGGAAGAAGGTTTCAAGCGTTGGTTGCAGAAGATGGCAGACGAGGGGATTGATCCTAAAGTAATGAAACCAATCTTCTACGGCACAGGTTCTATTGGCGCATCGATGATCCTACGCTACGGGTTCAAAGTTATCAAGTCCAATGACCCATCAGTTGTTGGCCGTATGTTGGGAGACGGTATCTACTTCTCAAACGTTTTGGACAAAGTTGCTCAATATATTGGTGACGAAGGTTATAGCCGTCGTCGCGGCACACAAGGTTATATTTTTGAGATGGAAGGTTCACTAGGCATGCACCGCCGGGACTATCGTTGTGCTGGAACAGGCGCAAAAGAAGATGAACGTGATACCGTGTCACCGGAATGGGCGGTGTTTAACCCCAATGAACAGTTGCGTATTTACAAGGCTTATCATGTTGAACTAATCGGCAAAGAAGAAATGAACAAAATGAAGGCAAAGCATCTTGGAACGAATGAATCAACGGCAATTGAGATCAAGAGCTTCAAAGAATTTATCAATGAAGGAACAGGCGACATGCCACACTGCATCACTTACATTTTCATGGATGGCAACATTCCAATCAGCGAAAAACAAGCCGTTGACTTCAAGGACTTCCAGGCCAAGAAGATGGGCAGAAACGTCAAACTCGACTGGACAGGTTCGGGCCCCGCTGTTATGATTTACAACAGAAAAGAGTCAAAAACGTATGTGGTTCGTTATACCCGAGAGTTCATGGAGAATAGGGAAGGCGAATTGACAGAGTATTTGAAGTTGATTAAAAAGTGAGGAACGGGGGCTTGACAGGCCCCTTTTTTTGTCATATACTATCGTTTTGATTGGTATCTCTACGTGAAGGATGACATGTCTTTTTATACTCATTTTCATAATCGTGGCGGCGCAATTTTCCTACGTTGGATTGACGAGCAAGGGCGTCGCCGTTCAACGGTGGTTAAGGATTTTCAGCCTACCTTGTATGTCAAAACCAATGAAGAAACGAAATATCAAACTCTCGAAGGATTCTACCTAAAGCCCGTCCGGACCGAATCTATCAGCGATGCAAAGCGATTCATTGAAGAGTATTCAGACGTTGAAGGCTTTGAGGCTTACGGCAACACCAATTGGGATTATTCCTACATCAACCAACGTTGGGAACAAGACATCAAATATGATGAGTCGTTGATTCTCACATATTACCTTGACATTGAGACGGAAGTGTCTGACGAGTTCCCCGACCCCTATCTGGCTAAGGAACGCATCAACGTCCTGACAATCTTTGACGGCAAGAAGTTTCATTGTTGGTGTTTCCAAGACGCACGTCCTGGAATGAAACATCCGTTCCCTGTGGAGTTGAAGGTGTTCTCGGATGAGGATTCGATGCTCAGGAACTTTGTGGCGTTTTGGGCGGGCAACTACCCTGATGTAGTGACAGGTTGGAACACGGAGCGTTTCGATATTATCTACCTCTTGAATCGTATTCGCCAACGTCTGGGTGAAGACAAGATGAAGTCCTTGTCGCCTGTTGGAATGATTCGTGAATACAACATCGACCAGAAGTCAACCTCGTTTGAAATCAAGGGCATTGAGCATCTGGACTACCTTCAGTTGTTCAAGAAGTACATGCCAGGCGAACGGGACTTTTCATTGGATGCAGTGTGTGAAGACTTCCTCGGCGAACAGAAGCTAGAGAACCCCTATTCGACATTCAGAGAATTCTATGAGAAGTCGTTTGATTTGTTCGTGGATTATAACATCCACGACGTTTCCCTTGTCTACAAACTAGAACAGAAGTTGAAGCTGTTGAGCCTCACGTTCTCGATTGCATATCTGGTTAAGATGAACTACTCAGATGTGTTTGGAACCGTCAAGCCGTGGGACATTTTCATTCAGAACTCCCTTTACAAAGAAAACAAGTTCGTTCGTTGCAAGACAAGCCCAGGTGTTGCAGACCGTCAAATCATGGGCGGTTTCGTTATGACACCAGTTCCCGGTCGATATGAATGGGTTGTGTCTTTTGATGCAAACTCCCTATATCCTTCAATCATTCGGACATGGAACATTTCGCCAGAGACAATCTTGTCAGAGCATGAGGTGCCTGATGAGCTAATCAAGTATTATGACAAGATTCAGATTGATGAGTTGTTGAAGGATATGAGCGAACTATCTGCGCTCTTAAAGAAGTACAATCTTACAATGACGGCAAACGGTCATTTTTTCCGTCGAGACAAACAAGGCATCCTGCCTCTCCTAACGGGCATGGTATATAACGGTCGCGTGGATGCGAAGAACGAGATGAAGAAATACAAGAAGGCTCTCGTGAATGAGACAGATCCTGTCAAGCGAGAGGATCTCGAGGCGCGCATTGCATCTCTTGATAACAAACAGCTGGCTCTAAAGATTCTACTAAATTCTCTCTACGGCGCAATGGCGAACGCTTACTTCCGATTTTTCGATTTCCGATGTGCCGAGGGTATCACGTCTACGGGCCAATTCTTCATTCAGAAGGTTGGTCGTATGGCGTCAAGTTATATTAACAAGATGAGTGGCGTGGAAGATTCGTTGGTCTATATCGACACTGACTCAAACTACTTCTCATTGAAGTCGTTGATAAAGCGTGCGGGTTTGGATAAACTACCCACAGCCAAGCTGGTTGATGCACTGGACAAGGTGTGTGAGGAAAAGATCGGTAAGAAGATCGATGAGGCATGTAAGTGGATTGGCGACGAGCTAAACGTCTTTGACAATCAGTTGGCAGTCAAGCGTGAGAAGATTTGTGAATCTGCGATTTGGGTTGCGAAGAAGCGCTACGCTTTGTATGTATGGGACAACGAGGGTGTTCGCTACAAGGAGCCCGAGATTGCAGTGACGGGTTTGGAGGTCAAGCGTTCAAGCACCCCTAAGATATGCCGTGATTCATTGAATGATGCGCTTAGAATCTTCCTTGTCGGCACGGAACAAGAGCTGCAAGAGTTCGTTAAACAGACCCGTGAGAAGTTCTTCAAGCAGGATCCTTATACAATTGCAATGCCCTCGGGCGTCAAGGGGTTGGACAAGTATGGCGATGCGAAAACCATCTACAAGCAAGGTTGCCCCCAGCATGTCCGAGCATCATTGATCTACAACCATTTGCTTAAGACCCACGGCATTGCAGGCAATTACAACCCGATCATGGAGGGCGGCAAGATGCGTAGGGTACCACTTCGTATGCCAAACCCTATCGGTGAAGATGTGATTGGGTTTGTGGACAAGCTGCCTAAAGAGTTCGGCCTCCATGAATATGTTGATTATGATGATTTGTTCCAGAAGACCTTCATGAGTGCTCTTGAGCGCATTGCAGGCGCCGTTCGTTGGCAAACAGAGAAGAAAGCAACTCTGGATGACTTCTTTTGCTGATTCTTGTAGACGTGACTGAGAACTCTGATATAATCGAGGTATGAAAAAGACATTGGCCCAAAAGCGAGCGGAAGACAAAGCATTCTATGAGAAGTGTGCAAGACAAGCTCTCATGGATGCTGAGAATCCTAAAAATACGGACGCCCAGCGCCAATATGCTATGGACGTATATCGTAGAGCCTTTCGAGCAATCGAAGTTTCAAAGCTTGACCCGATTGCAGCGCATCGGGTCTTTACAGGTGTTGATCTTTAAGCAGGAGTTATAAGTGAGCAAGAGTCTGAAACGTCACCGCGTTGCCGATAGTGACGAGTATAGCGATCACAAAGTAAAAGTTATGAAAAGGCGTGAGGTCGAGCGAAAGATGGCCGCGTTGGACGAGGAATACTACAAAGAAGAAGTTCCCGAAGAGTATATGAATGACCCAAAATTTTACCGAGCCATCAAGAATTATCGTTAATGATTGGAATGATTGGAATGATTGAAATGATTGAAATGATTGAACAAAAACCATTTTTCTTCCGTATCCCAGTCGAGATCGTTCTAGTTCATCCTCTGGCAGAAGTTCCCTTCTATGCAACAGAGGGCTCAAGCGGGTTTGACTTGAAGGCGTGCATTGATGCGCCAATCACCCTGAAGAAGCGCACCTGGCAACTCATCTCTTCAGGTTATCGAGTGTCTGTTCCTTATGGTTTCGAGATTCAGATTCGCCCTCGGTCAGGCCTTGCCCTGAAGAAAGGCATCACCGTCAAGAACACCCCAGGTACCGTTGATGCCGATTACCGCGGTGTCATGGGCGTGATCCTTTACAATGAAAGTGACGAGGATTTTGTCATCGAGCCAGGCGAACGCATTGCCCAAGCGGTGGTGTGTCCAGTGTATCATGCAGAGTTCTATGTGGTGAAGGAGCTGTCTGAGACCTCTCGAGGTGAAGGTGGTTTTGGTTCAACGGGGACGAAATGAGCCAATACACCCCAGACCATTGGGTGGTCATAGGGATTACCAATCCTGAAAGTGAATCTCATAGGCGTGTCCTAGTGAGATAGTTGTGGTAGAAGGCTACGATCCCGACAAGGAAAATTCTTCAAGACACCCCTTGACAGGGGTGTTCTTTGCTGTATAATTGAGTCATGATCAAACAAGGAGCAAGCAAAATGGCGCGCGGTAAACGAATGAGCGCAAAGATTCAAGCTGCTGTGGATAACCTGTTGAATGGCGCTTCGGAACCGAAATTCACCGCTCTGAACAGCGACAAGATTAACCTTGTGCGTGGTCTGAACCACTACGCCGTTCATGCAAAGCAAGAGCACTCCAAGAAGTGGGCCATTGAATGGGCCAAGAAGAACATGCCTGAAATCGTTGCAGGTTTGCGTGACCAGAAGGATTGGCGTTTCAGCAATCTCGGTTATGTGCTCCGCATGGTCGAGAACGGGTTCCTCCTGGAAGAGGGTCAACTGGAACGCATCAAGGCAGAGCTGGTTCAAATTTCCAAGTTCGTTGAACCTGTAGTCGAAGAGAAGAAGGTTGTTATCAAGAAGGCTGTAGTTGCCCCCAACAAAGCCCTTGAAGATTTCGATTACGCCGTGGACGATGTGCTGATGGGACAAGAGCCCCGTAGCATCGCTTTTGGTACGGACAAGAAGCACCACGCTGAAGTCATCGCCCAATGCGACAAGATTCTTCGTGAGATGGAAGAAGCCCCTGAGAATTTCGCCAAGGACAAGATTCGTCCTATGAAGAAGTTCCTCAATGCAGTGAAGAAGCAGTTGGACACGGTGGTCCAGGTTGTTAGGCAACAGCGTGTCCGAAAGGTTGCTCCTAAGAAAATCAACCCTGTCAAGATGGTAAGCAAGATGCCGTACAAGAAGAAAGACGAAGCGTTGGGTCTGGAGTCCCTACGTCCCGAGGTGTTGATAGGTGCAAAACAGGCTATCGTCTACAATACCGAATATCGCTTCCTGATGTACTTCAAAGCAGCTAGCGATGACGGGTTCATGGTGACGGGTTCGACCTTGAAGAACTATGACCTCGAGAAGTCGGTGTTCAAGAAGATTCGTAAGCCTGAAGATATGGTGAAGGCCATCAAGGGTTCGACCTTGGCAGCGATGCGGAAGTACCTGGACACGGTTAAGGGCAAAGAGTTTGCGTGTAAGGGTCGCTTCAACGAGAACACGATGATCCTGAAAGTTTCGGGTTAGAATCAGCAAGAAGTTCTAGACAGACACTAGAACTTCCCTTATAATGAAGGCATGTTGAATGAGGTGTTAAACATGGACAGGGACATGAACAAGGTGAATCGTTACAAGGCAGCTGGTTACACCCATTACATTTCATGGGAAAACTACCACAAGGGGCTGGGCATGAATGTGAAGAAGGGGTTCCATACGACAGCCGATGCCGTCAAGATTCATCTTGATGCTCTTCGTCGGAAGAAGGATACTCTCAACCTTAAGGTGGAAGAGCTCTAATAAAGGCCACGAGCGGATTTTGAAGGACATTGAACAGCAGCTCTCGGAGATTCGCTTTGGAGGGTTTTAGCGCATCGCCAACAACATCGAACTGTCCTCCACAGAAGAAGGATACCTCAGAGACTACCTTAATAGCCTGGTGTTTGATAACAGGGGCAACCGATCGGGGTTTCCCAAGCCTGTTATGAAGGCCATTATTGAAATTTATTTGAAACTTCCTGAGCAAAAGAGAGACATCGGGTCCTAAAATTTTGGAAGATGAAACCCGTAGGAGTATAATCGTGGAGCTTTTACCAAAACCTTTCTTTTCTTTAGCATCGCCTTCTTAGTGCTCTACCTCTTGGGTTGGGTGGTGGCCCTCGTGGAGTACTGCAGGTTGACACCTGCTCAAAGACGATACACTAGTATCGAGGTTTCTATTCCTGGAATGCTAGGATTCATCTTGTCTGCATGTTATAATGTGGCATATTGGATGATGTGAGGAAAATGTGATGAAGCAACTAGAAGTCCAGAAGTTTTTGAAAAACAAGGTTGCTTCTGGATTGACCAATCTGGAAGCATTGCAGTCGTTGAGCACCGAACTTGGCATAAAGGTCAAGGTGTATGATGATCCTCAAGACCGAATGGTGCTTCTGGATTACGATCAGTTTGAATCTCCTAAGACTCACCCTATCGTCATTGAGTGCCGCTCGCTTATCCTTTGCTTGGATACTTTCGATCTGGTGTCACAGAAGTTCAATCGTTTCTTCAACCTGGGTGAATGCCCTGAATTCTACTCGGACTTTCAGTTTGAAGGTTCGTATGTGATGGAGAAGGTTGATGGTTCGTTGATCGGTGTTTACAACCGAAACGGCGTGTGGCAGATCTCAACCCGGGACATGGCAAAGGCCGAGGGCGAGCATATCCTGGGTGGAACTTTCCGTGAGAAGGTTCTGGCTGCTTTCGGATTCCATTCGGAGCAAGCCTTCCAGAGCTTCTTCAATGCAAAGCTTAAGCCCGGCAACACCTTTGTGTTTGAATACATCTCTCCTGAGAATCGTATCGTGACCAAGTATGAGAAGGCTGAGATGGTTCTGTTGGGTATCAACAACATGGGCGAGGAGCTTCGCTTCCAGACCATGAAAGACCTTTCGGCTTTCTTCAAGTCCTATGGGTTCAATGTTCGTTTGCCTGAGCTGTATGATGCAACCCGAGACATTGAGCAATTGGTTGAGGCAGCTAACTCTTTTAAGAACCTAGAAGAGGGGTTTGTTGTCTGGGATCCCTTTTCGGGCAAGCGCGTCAAGATCAAGGCCAAAACCTATCTTGCGGCTCATAAGCTCCGCGGTGAAAACGCCATACCGACCCGCAAGAATCTTCTGAGCCTTGTGCTGGAAGGTGAAGTGGACGAATTCTTGGCATATTTCCCTGAATGGACTGAAGCCGTTGCTGCTCTGCAAAAAGAGGTTGCTGATTTCGAGGCATATCTGTTGGAAGTGTGGTTTGACGTTTGCAACATTCAAGACCAAAAAGAGTTCGCTCTGAAGGTCAAGGATCTGCGTGGTTCGGGCTTCTTGGTCGAGGCTAAGAAGAAGAAAAAGTCACCTGTGGCGATCTTCCGTGAGACCGACGTGAATAAAAAGATGCGCGTTTTTGGAGTATGATATGGTAACTAGAACCCGAGTAGTTGTTGTTAGCAACAAGTGTCAGTGTAGACATTGTGGTGACATTATTGAGAGCAAGCACCGACATGATTTCGTATCATGCAAGTGCGGCGCGATCTTCACCGATGGTGGCAAGAGCTACATTCGCCGTGGTGCCAAAGACCCAAGTGACATTATTGATCTCAGCGAAACCTATGAGGAAGAGTATGAAGCTGATTGGTAAAGAATTTTTCTGAAAGTTCTAGACAACCCACTTTGTTCCTGTATAATGTAGTCATACAGTGAACGAAAGGGTTTTATTATGAAATTGGTCATTTGCACTCAGTATCGTGAGAATTACGGTACCGAAGACCGACCGTACTGGAAGATGAAGGGCGGCAACGTGTATGTTGTCGAGAATCTTACCATGTCCCAGGCTCAAAAAGCCATCGCGAGTGGGTGCCCACTCTTTCGGGTTTGATTGAGCACATAGGCCCTATGCTCGAGGAATACATTATCGACATTGCTGCGGTGTCGGATGACAAGGTTGTTTGCAAACCTTGGGAATCCGTTGTCAAGCTATCCTATGTTCAAGGCGTTTGGAAAGCTCTGCTGACCAAGGAAAATAACTACAGTAACATGAGAAGAGACATCGCCCGTAGAGTGGAGGAATGGACCTTGGGCGACAAGAGTTCGGTGAAAGTGATGTTTGAATTGGTTGATGGTCGGAAGATGTCTTATAATGAGTATGTTGCAGAAATTCGGTCAAAGCTGTGGTTGAGGACACTACCAAGTAACCCAGAACAATACTCGGTTTTCTGATTCTTCTAGACGTGTTCTAAAATCCTGCTATAATTGAGTCATCAGACAAGAAGATTGAACGATGCGGTACACGGTAGCTAAAGTGGAATTCGGTAACATCAAGGTCGGCACGATCTTTGCAACCCGCAAGGCCGCTGACGGTGCTGTTTTGGTCAGCCGCGTGAAGTTCTCGGATGATCCCAAATCGCTTGAAATGGTGGTTGATCCGACATACGAGCCAATTCGTCTCCCTCAGTCGGATGCCCGTCAACTTTTATCTCCCCCGTCTAAGGACCTTGCTGCGATTGTGGAAGCATCTATCTCTATCATGCTGAGTGAAAGCGCATACCGCTAAAAAGGAGAAAACATGTCTAATTCGATTCGCTACGAGATTGCTTCTGCTCTTCGAGACACGGTCTATTTCAGCGGTCATGCACCCAAGATCGAAAAGGTCAATCTGGGTGACAAGGATGTCTGGCGGGTGTCTGCCAAAGACGTTATTACCATAGACGTGGTTTCACCCCACAACATTGTGGTCTACACCGATGGCAAGTGTAAAACTTTCAATTCAGAATACACTGCCAAGACTTACATCCTTAGCGAAATCTTGGAGGAATAACATGCGCCTTCGTCGCTTCTGGTGTTGGTTGTTTGTCGGGCATGTGTGGGATAAAACCAACAGCAACAAAATGGCTAGCCGTCAAATGAACCGCTGTTCCGTGTGCGGTGCGTATGAAGCAGGCTCCGATTGAAGAATCAGAAAAATTCTTGCTGATTCTTGTAGACGATGTAGAATAGTTCTGTCATAATACAGTCATCGGTAAACAATATTTCATCATTGAACTCTGAAAGGAACGTGAAAAATGGCACATCAGATCGCAATTGTTAAGGGTAAGGCTTCTATGGCTTATGTGGGCGACAAGCCGTGGCATGGTCTCGGTCAAGAGCTGACCCCAGATGCTTCCATCGAAACCTGGAAGAAGGAAGCAGGCATGGATTGGGAAATCAAGGATTCCCCGATCTATTTCAATGACGGTTCTGGCTCTAAGGTTTATACAGGTAGCCGTGTTCTGTACCGAGGCGATACTCGTGAGCAGCTCTCCATCGTCTCGGACGAGTATCGTATCGTTCAGCCTGGTCAGGTTCTGGATTTCTTCCAAGACCTTGTTTCCCTGCAAGGCATGAAGCTGGCAACCGCTGGTGTGTTGTATGGGGGTCGCCGTTTTTGGGCCCTGGCTGATACGGGACGAGCAGCAGATGTTCTCGGCAATGACCGGGTGAAAGGCATGTTGCTTCTGACTACGTCTTGTGATGGTACTATGGCGACCAGTGCCATGTTCACCGCGGTTCGTGTGGTGTGTAACAATACGCTGACCCTTGCAATGAACAAGGACGGCAAGAGTGCCACTCGAGTGACCCATCGTTCAGTGTTTGATCCCACGAAGGTGAAGGCTGATCTGGGTCTCCTGGATACCGCTTGGGAGACCTTCAAGGCTAACATCACCGCTATGGGTAAGGTCAAGATGTCGGACAACGATGCCTATGATTTTGTCAAGAAGCTCCTGGTCAACCCCGACCGTGAGGCTGATAAGCAACCTTACACCCTGGAACGTGACGTTCAGGCTATCCTGAACCGTGCAAAGAATGGTATGGGTGCGGACAAGACCTACGGCACTCTGTGGGGTGTTCTGAACGGTGTGACGGAGTTTGTGGATCATGATAGCCGTGCTCGCATTCCGGACCACGCCCTTTGGAGTTCGTGGTTCGGCAAGGGTTCGAACCTGAAGACCAAGGCTTACGAGGCGGCTCTGGA
This sequence comes from uncultured Anaerolineae bacterium, assembly GCA_937120535.1. GTDB lineage: Bacteria > Chloroflexota > Anaerolineae > Anaerolineales > Villigracilaceae > Denitrolinea. The sequence continues at coordinate 27,470 of CAKZJX010000007.1, read as the reverse complement.
ACTGATTTAAGCAACTAGGGGCTCCGGCCCCTCTTTTGGAGATTGTTATATGAGCTTTGACCGATTTGATTTTGAACAAGCTATTATGATTGCTTGGTCTGGCACCGATGACTTGGACCTTGTGCTGGAAGCCATGGACGACGGCGCAAGCCAGAATGAAATTCGGAACATGCTTATTGGCATCAAGTTCTTGCAGGATCGGAAGTTCCGTAAGGTCTTCTCAATGCTCGAGGCGGGTGTAGCGGACAGAAAAATTCTCTGATTCTTGTAGACACGGGAAAGTTCTGTGTTATAATACATTATCAGCAAACGAAACGAGGAAAGAAAATGTTCTTGAACAAGGTGAACAAGGTTGGTAAAACTGCCAAGGTCGTGAGTAAGATCACGGGTGAGACCTTCAATGTTCGGCTTCTTGCAAAAAGTGAACTGACCCCGAAGATGGATCTGTTCATCATCTCGGGCAGGTCGGTTGTGTGGCGCGACAGCATCCGTCGTCGCTATCATGAAAAGTGAGGTGTTCTGAGGTCAACCGCCCCAGGCTTCAGCCTGGGGCTTGTGAGGAGTAGGTAGATGCTCTTAGACACCCCTCGGTGTCATGATAAATAAATGATACCGAGGGGGTTTCCACAAATGGCATACAATAATCTACGAAAGAAGTTTGAAGAATACAAGCGCAAGAAGGGCGTGGAAACCATGTCCAAGGAAGCGCTAAACTGGTTCTACGACTACACCAACAAATACGCCAAGGGAGCCTCGTTCTCCAAAACGGTGGGTGCAGGTTCATTCACAAACAAGCCAGTCCCTGGTCGATTCTACTTGTACCAATATGACCCCAAGACCAAGGAACAGATGCCGTACTATGATGCAATGCCCTTGGTGTTGATAACAGACGTGACAACAGACGGTTGGTACGGTATCAATTTCCACTACATGCCTCCAGCGGTGCGTCTTAAGATCATGGAGGGGTTCTATGATACACTGAAGAACCCAGCCTTGACCGATGGCGTCAAACTGAAGGCAAACTGGAAGCGCGCTGTGGCCGTGGCTAAAGCTGCATCGGCACATCGATTCTTGAAGCATAGCATCAAACGATACCTAGCCGATCATATAGCTAGTCCTTTGATTGAGCTTGATCCCGAGTATTGGGCAATATGCATCTTTTTGCCCTTGTCAAGGTTCAAGAAGAAATCCGCATCATTCGTTTGGAGCGACTTCTAAGTCCTCCAAGGAGAGGCTAAAGGTGCAGGCCTTCTACCAAAGAGTGGGCTGAGAGTCACCTTGTATCTTGTTGGTGTTTCCCTGCAGATTGGGAGAAGCACCACTGACACTTTCTTTTAAACAGGAACAGGAACGACTCGGTCGTAAATCTTAGCGTTCATGTCTTCATTTTCATTGGGAAAACAAACGACATAGACTGGATCGGGGCTTACAAATCCAATTGAGTAGAATCCTGTTGTTTCGTCACTAATCGCAGATCCCAAGAATTCGTTTGTGGTCTTTGAAAAAACACAGACCTTTCTTGCAATCGGATTCCCTTGTTGGTCATAAACTTTACCCTCGACCTTGTAGTTATTAACTACAATGTCTGCATCAAGAACAAAATTGATAACATTTGGTGAAAACACCTCAGTAAGAATTCTGCTTTGATTTGAATACCAATCATCCAGGGTAATTACGTATTTAATTGAAGGGTCTAACTTTTCAATTGAAAAATAACCATTTGTGGGAATTGATTGTCTATAAACATAACTGTTTGTTTGTTTAGCCAATCTAATAACTGCGCCATCATAAGGAACCAGTACGCCATTGATGTATTTCTTAACTGTTCCTGTTATTGAGGTAAGACCACCAATCTCATACCCGCCTGGTTTTCCTTCTTTTTCTATTTTATTTTCTACGAGTATTTGAGGGGTTTCGGAATCTCTAGGAATCAAATGGGTTGGTTCAAATCCTTCAACAAACACGTTAAGGGTATAGGATTCAACTGTTAGTTCGGCGGCAGGTGGCGTAAAATTCTCGGTGTATTTACAGACATAGGTAATTAGATGAACGTCATCTAATTCGCCTTTTAGGAAAGTGCCTGCAGAGGAAGGGTACATTCTACCAATCATGAAACGATCAAGGTGGTCCAAGTTGATTGTGCTCTGGGCAGTTTGTTTCAAAACGCCATCCAAGAATGCCAAGAAGCTATCGCCGTTTCTACAGAAAGCAAAATGATGCCAATTGCCGTCATTGATAGGATCAACCAAACTTACTATTGGTGCAGAACCACCGGGTGAAAACTCTAAAGTACTAGCAAAACTATTCGTTTGTGTGGGTGACGTTGGCGAAAACCAAAATTGAAGAAAATTTCCCGGGTTGGTTGATGAAGCAGGCGCCAAGAGTCTCTGATATCCTGATGCATGTGCCGAGGTTGTTTTGAACCATCCTTCAAACGTAAACGCAGATCTTCCCAAAGTAAACTGAAAAGGAGAAATCACCCCCGATGATGTTCCGTTGAATGCTGCAGAAGCTGAGCCGTACTTTTGTGTAGTCGTGTTGTAGGTAATGTCTGTAGCATTCCACGGTTGAAGATTTACAGAATCTTCAACCGTGCCGTTAAACGGCAAAAGGAAAGTTGAGCGTATTTCCATTAGTTATTCCACTTTGTTGCATTGATGAATATGTAGCCCGGATTTCCCAAAGTATTAGTAACAGAATAAGGCACAATGAACATCAAAGAATCAGGTGCCATGTCGGTGATGTTTTCTACAATTCTGACTATGTTGTCTTGACCCAGTTTACCTCTAAGATTTTGAGGAGAAACATACATGCCAGGAATCTTTCCTCTCAAAGCTAAGTTTACTTCTTCTAAGACAAATGTCTCAAACAGAACCAGACCAAAGTCAGGGCCGTTTGGAAAATTGATCAACCCATAATCGCCTGAGTTCCAAGAAGAGGCGGCAGATACGCTTACTGTTCTGACGTCAGTCGGACCACCCAACGAGGTATATGATTTTTGGATTTTTAAAGAAATTCCTCCAATACTGCCAATTGAATATGAAGAGTTGGTTGGGCTAGTATAACTAGCTGAACTATTATTCCCTCGAATAATTGACCTAAAGCTATCATTTTGCTTTCTGCTTTCAATATCACCAAAAACTCCAACCGTGTTATCGTAGCTGGTAGATGATTGGTTGATGATATAGACGAAATTAGCGTTAGCTATAATTGTCCAAGGTTTGTTGTTTGAATCGCTTGATTTAAAGAACCAACGGTATTGAGAAAGCATTTCGTTTGAGCCAACTGAAACACTAGTCATAGATTCATAGCAACGAATTTCATAGATTTGTGACGTTGTATCAATTACTCTGAAAAATGCAAAACTAGCGCCTACCTTATTTGGGGCATATACTGCTTCGTTTGTTCCGGTGTATGGTTTAGTCCAACCCGCAGGTGCCATTTTTGATGTAATTGTACCTGTGGCGGTTTGATCTGCAATACCCGTTGTCTCGAAGGTAAATGTTGTTCCGGTCGTTGAGGTGATTCGATGTTGGCCGTTCAATTCAGAAGGGGTGGCTCCTGAAATTTCTATGACTGCATACTTTCTATATGAGTGGCCTGCAGCAATTGTAGCTGTTGCAACGTTTGATGATACAACAAGAGAGTCTAGAGTTTTGGTATCGAAACCGTTTACTAAACATGCATCCAAAACAGGAATAATTGACCCAGCCGCATTATTAAGGGCAGGGGCTCCTGGCATGGCGCTAGTAAAAAATTTCACATCTGTTTGTAGTGGCATTTTTAGAATTCCTTAATAGTGTTCACTATGTTTGAGTATTTATGATGTTACTTCAATAGGTACGACTCTAGCTATTAGGTAGTTATATGTCGGTTCTGTTAGTCGCCCGAAGAAATAACGTAACATTATGAAGCGGAGTCCGTGGTTGTGTCTGGTTCATGCAGGAATAGTTCTCAGGATGAGATCGTTGTAGGTTGTCCCTTCGCTATCGTCCAAACAGATGACATTGCACTCACCTGTGTAGGTAGTGGTGATTTCATATTTGCCAAGCGGTAAGGGCGTCGCTGTTTCTGGAAACGGCGCAGTAGGCGGGGTGAAGTTTGCAGTGTAACGGGCTACGCCTTTGGTGATTCTAAATGAATCCAGATAGCCATTAAGCGGTCGGGAGGCTGCTCTCTCAGACCCTATGTCAGCTACTGCTGTAGAATTAAAGTTAGTGGTGAGCGCCCCTTGGTAACCCATGACGCCATCAACGAACATCCGCAGAACCCCACTCTCTCGAACGAATGCAAAGTGAGACCATTTGTTAGTCGGCACAGGTATACTGCTAACAGGTGCGGTGTTACCGTCCCAGAGAGACGGGGCGTTGTCTCTCCTATCGAGGAAAAAATTCATATCAGGGTTGAAGTCAAACGCTCCAAATATTGACCGATCATTATCCACCCCGCCCCCGGGTGGAGGCCCAACGTAAATCCACCCCTCAACAGTAAAGTCCCCTGTCCCAAAAGAAAAATCAAGAGTCGGGGCCGTATCAATACGGCTACCAACCCCGAAGAATTTACCACTGGTATTTCCGAACTTGGCCTGTTCACTTGAGATAATCGCACCGCCCTTAGCTGTCCACAAGCGGCCAGTTTCATCAATGAAGGATGTACTGCCGTTAACGCCGTCAAAATGCAGCAGCGACACAACCTTGTCCCAGTGCGGGTCTGATGAGCCGTCCGATGATAGTGTCCACCCAAGCAGCTCTCCGGTGTCTCGTCGATAGGCACGCACGATCCGACCAGCGACAGGGTTCCCAGAATCATCAAAAACTGTACCGCTAATAATGGGCATCGCTCACCTCTTATAATAACCTAAACTCACCACTCGACCAAGAACGTTATTTGTCGTACAAGTGAGAGATGATTTGAAAGAAATCTTGTCTCGGTGAATATCAACCATCATTCCACCTTCTCCCATTCGCCTGATTGAACATCATCCATCCCATCAAAGAACCCAATAGGGCTCAATTCTTCCATCAAATCCTCAGAGCTTTCTTCAATGAACGTCTTACGGAAATCTTTCTGCATGATTTCCTTGAAAAACTCTTGTCCCGTTGCCCAAGCAAAAACAACAAGCGCCATGACCGTATCATCGTGGCACATCTCATCAGCTTCGTATGAATTGTTCTTTGAGATGAATGTGCTGAATTCTTGAATCGTTGTCCAATCTCGCAATTCATATTTATTCGACTCAATCAATGCCTTGATGATAGAACAACCTTCGCGCTTTGTAGACTTTGTGGTGCGAACACCATTACGTCCGTTCTTCCAAGATCCGAGAACAATTTTGCCTTTCGATTCACCTGTGGTCAATAGGTTTTCATATTCCTCATCAAAGTAAATTGCATCAGCTACCGCCTCACCAATGTCATTGATTTCCACAAGGACATAACCGTTGTTGTATTTCTTAGCAATCTCCACAATGATTCGAGGCAAGAGATAGTGGTTTGTCTTGTTATCACGGAACATTGCCACTTGTTTGAACGGATACTCTGTAATGTCCGTGACTTGGATAACAGAGTAGTCAATGCCCGCACCTCGAGAACAATCTACACTTAGGAAGTAGACATGATCTGGCTTTGGGTGTTCATACACCTTCAATGAACCGCTTTGAGCCACAGGTTCACGGTGCACCAATCGTCTCAATGTTGCAGGTGATAGCAACGTGCTCGCTGATCCTAGGAACTGCGCTTCGAATTCTTGTTCCCACGATTCTTGACCAATGTTAGCAATAGTCTTCTCTTTCCATGCCTCATCACGGCCAGGAACGTCATACCAGCTGATTTCAAACGGAACGAATTCAGAACGACCCGTAGTTGCCTCGACCCACATCTTGTAGAAGTGGTTCATACCCTTAGGCGTAGAGAACACCGATATCTTTGACTCCTTACCAGATGAAATGGTAGGATACACGGACTCGAAGAACTCTGTCGCTTGGTTTGGCGGGACGAAGGCGAATTCATCAAGAACCAACCAGCTTATGCTTGTGTTCGAAGATATTACATCATTGGCAAAATAACACTGGTCACCAACATTTCCTTCAATTATTTCCCAATCTTCTGATGGCTTCTCTAAAAGATTAAGACTGACAATCTCATCTGTTTTCTTGTTCTTTGCAAATTGAACCCTACCCTCATTGCCCGTCTCAACATATGCGGGATCGTACATAAACCCCCGTTCTTCAATCTCCTCGCATTCCAAAATCTCGGCTTTTCCAGTTGCAGTGATGACTTCCATCCCTACTGTCAAATCTTCAGCGTTAATCCAACCCAGACTGGTAAATAGAGGATGGTTTTTACTTAATCTCAACTCTTTACCGTGACTCAAAAATAACCTGATATGGGATTCACTCGGATAACGAATCACTGAAGAGAAGTTACTCCAACCTGAAGGCGTTTTTAACAGGTAATCCTTATTCAAAGAAACATCGGGTGAGGATTTATCCAACATCTCAAAGAGACCTTCTATTTCAATGTCAAACTCCTCACCTGAAGATATTTTCTTGACATTTAATATGATACTACCGTGTATGCAACCACGAATCGCGCTTGATGATGTTGAAGCAGCAATGACCTTACATCCGTTGCCTAGGCTGAATGAACCTTTGTTCCAAGATGTGACGCCGACCTGCATCCACAAAGGCAGATGTTCGTACATCATTTGGATACGGCTCAAAATTTCACGAGCGGTCGCTGCCTTGTTTGCAAGGATGGCAACGGTCTTATGTTCTTGGAACAGAATGTAGTGCAGGATACAGGCTGCGGTTGTGGTAGACTTACCAGATTGTCTAGGCAACTTCAAGAGAACGTAACGGTTCTCCATTGTCAAGCGAACAATGTCTTTTTGATAATAGTAGAGCTTGAACGGCACAAGACCTTTGTCAATATGCACAATCTTGGCATAGTTTTCAATGAAGTAAATTGGATCGCTGTAACACTTCACCAACTCTTGAACCTGCCACGGCTCGAAATTGATTTCGACACCCGCCGCTTTCAGGTTCGGGTTGTTTAGGTAAACTTTAACGTCTTGATTCATGCTATAGATATTCTATATGGTTGTTTATTAGTATTTATTAGCGAGACTTGATAAAATGAAAACTGCCAAGGTCACTTGCAAATGCGGCAAGCAAGTCGCTTACATTGAAGAATTCCTAGAACACGGAGACCTCCAGCAACGAGAGTTTGACCTCTTGACAGAGCAAGGGTATCATGTTATCATTGGTGATGATTTACCCAAATCACCACTTTGTCTTGAACCTTGTTTTGAAAGGTATGACTGTGCCTTCAAGAATTGTTTCTCCACCAAGCCAGGCTTTCACAATGTCTACACCTGGAGACACAAGAACTGTAGTCAGAGCTTTGGCGACGAACTACATTCAGGAAGCTCTGGAAATACTTCAACGGACGACAAAAAAGCGTCTACGCTTTGATGAGTTGATCCTGAGCGGAAGGTTGTCTTCAACCATGGGACTCGCAAACTATCGCATGGTCGGAAACCGCTATTACTACACCATCACAATTTCCTCTAAGATTTTCAAACGTGATAGTATAGCCCTAAAAGAAACCTGTTACCATGAGGTTGCCCATCTAGCAGATTGGCAGATCTACAGGAAGTGGGGGCATGGCGACACGTGGTGCCGCCTCATGCGTAAGTTGGGGCTGGAACCTAAGGTTTACATAGAGCCAGAAGAATATGTTGAGGCTGGTTACATTTCTGTAGACGAACGCCCAATCTCTTGATATGATGTAGGCATGAAACGGTGAAACACCGTGGCAAAGAAAGGATCATCAGAATGAACGTAGCAAAGACCATCCTGAATCAAATCAAAGCGATCGACGCTTGTGCCATGTTGGCATGGGGTGCCAAGGATCTTGTCTATACGAGCAAAGGCCTCCAGTTTCGCGTCGGTGGTTTGGCAAAGTTCAAGGGTCTAGTTCATGTTCGCTACGATGAAGGCAACGACCTTTACGATGTTGAGATCATCAAGATCAAGAAAGGCATGCCCGAGGTCGTGAAGAAAGTCGAAGGCGTGTTCGGTGAATGTTTGGTGGACGCCATTGACGCTACGGTGCAGTGATGTAAGACATTTACTATTATCGCCCTTGGGGTTTGGGTTGAGTTGGTTCTTGATGCTGGGGGCAATCGGGTAGGAGAATGTGAGTATTTTTCTACAAAGGCCATTGCAAAGTCGTGGCAAGTTGATGTATAATGCGGCATTGTGATTGGGGGATATGAAGATGCGTAAGCTGGCAAGCATTCGTAAAATTGATGAGATTCGTCCTATTGAGGGTGCAGACGCAATCGAGTGCGCAGTTGTTGGCGGATGGACGGTTGTGGTGAAGAAGGGTGAGTTCAAACCCGGCGATGTGGGTGTTTATCTTGAAATTGATAGCTGGGTTCCGACAGAGCTTGCTCCTTTCCTATCTAAAGGTAATGAACCTAAAGAATATAATGGTGTAAAGGGTGAACGCCTTCGGACTGTTAAGCTCCGTGGTCAACTTTCTCAAGGTCTTTTGCTTCCTGTAGATGAAGTAAATGGAACCAAATTCATAACCGGATACTTCCGGGAAGATGGTGTGGGTTCTATGATTATTGTCAAGGAAGGCGATGACGTAACGGAAGCTCTAGGAATCCAGAAGTGGGAAGCCCCTGTTCCTGCACAACTGGCAGGACAAGTTCGTGGCAACTTTCCAACGGCCGTTCCTAAGACCGACCAGGAAAGAATTCAGAACTTGAAGAAGGAATTCGAGGAATGGAAGGCTCAAAACCTTGTCTTTGAGATCACTGAGAAGTTGGATGGCTCTAGCTGCACAATGTACCTTGACCTTGAAGGCGATTTCCATGTCTGCAGCCGCAACCTTGATCTGAAGCGTGATGAAAACAACAGCTTCTGGAAAGCAGCCATTCAGAACGACGTTGAGAATCGTATGGTCGCGGCAAACTTGCAAGGTTTGGCCATCCAGGGTGAATTGGTTGGTGAGGGCATTCAAGGCAATCAGTACAAGATTCGAGGTCAGAAGTTCTACGTCTTTGACATCTACGATACCAAGACTGGTGCGTACTTGAACAGCGAACAGCGAATCAAACTTTGCCAACAGTTGGGTCTGGAACATGTACCCTTGGTTTCGGTGAAGGCTATCACCGCTGAAGACATTGCGGGTATCCTGCAAGAAGCGGAAGGTAAGAGCCTTCTGAATGATAGCGAACGCGAAGGTTTGGTGTGGAAGTGCATTAGCGATCCGAGCATCAGCTTCAAGACCATTTCGAACCGGTGGCTCCTGAAGAACAAAGAATAAGGAAATTCTTTGACAAGGGGCTAGGCATCTAGCCCTTTTCTGTTATAATGTAGTCATACATCAAAAACGTCCAATTCATCAAGGCCTAAAATGTTTCGTTATACGCCTAAAAAGGAAATCCTTAAAGAGCTGAAACGCCAGCGCAACAAAGGTTGAAACAGAACCTCCGGTTCAACATATGAGTACGATTATGTTAGTCGGATATTCAAGGGCAATTACAGTTTGACTTGGCGTTTCATGCGTTATTGGGAACATGTTGAGTTTTATAGCGAAGAACAACGCCGAGATCGTACTCATGCAATGTACCAAGATATCCTAGAATACTACAAGGTGAAGTACAATCTTCAGCCCGGAACACCCAAGAAGCCTGTTAATTGTCGGGAACATCTAGAGCGTGCCTTCAATGCATTCCCTGAATTCAAGCAAGCCGTAAGAACTTCAACGGCGATAACTTCTCGGAGTATTTGACGTTGAAGGCAAAGAGCCGGGTGAACTGATGGCGAAATATCGTCGCTACTTTGAACGAATGAACCTGAAGGCATTTGTGGCATCTCTTAGTCCCGAGGCTTTCCGTGGGTTTGTGATGGAATTGCAGGACGAGGTTTAGGAGAATGATTATGAACTTAAAGCAAGGCGACAAAATCTACAAACGGAAGTTCGAGAACTTAACCCCTCGCCAGCTAACAGACCTTATGAAACGGTGTAAACAAAGAAAGTACGCCTTGAAGGAATGGTGGTTCGAGGTTGAAGAGAATTCTGAAAGAAAATACTCGGGATGTTTGTTCTACAAACTGTAGACATGGTCTGATTCTTTGTTATATAATTACAACATCAGAACAGGAGATCGGACAATGAACATCAAGAAAATCATCGTAGCAGCAGCAATGGTTGTGACATCGTTCGGTGCAGCTGCTCAAGAATGGACGACTTCCATAGGCGTTTCGATTGGTGGTCCTAATGGTCACATCACTATCGGAGCCACAAACGGACATCCCGTTGTCCGTGGTGTCTATGTTCATCCTGGTGTGGTGTATGCACCGCCAGTGGTTGTTTACCCGGCACATGTTCCCTCGGTGGTTGTTGTTCCGTGTTATAATTGCGGACAGTATCCCCAAGGTAATCCTTACGATCCTTACCGCAATCATCATCACCTTCAGAGACCCCCCCATTACCACTTTCATCACCACTATCACCGTTGATTCTTAACCAAGAAATTTTTCATTATGACGATTTTTCACTCTGACGGCACGCTCCCTAGCGACAATTCCATTTTCGTTTTCGGCAGTAACCTTGCGGGAATTCATGGCGCGGGTGCGGCTGCAGCAGCTTTGAACTTTGGTGCTAAATGGGGTAAAGGTGTTGGCCTTTCTGGCAAGACATACGCCATCCCTACAAAGGATGAAAACATCAAGACCATGCGTCTTAGCGCCATTCGTCCTTACATTGAAGAATTCGTCCAATTCACAAAAGACCATCCCGAACTCCGTTTCTTCGTGACTCGTATCGGTTGTGGTCTTGCGGGTTACACTGATGGTCAGATTGCGCACCTGTTCAAGGGTGCAGTGAATTGTTCCTTCGCTCAAGAGTGGCGACCGTACATTGAAAAATGATCTCTAACAATACGAGTAAATGGTATGAAGGTATGCTTGCAAAAGCATCACATCTTGGTCAATTGAGTGACGTTCCGACATACAAGATTGGTGCGATTCTAGCTTATCGAAAAGGCATCATTGCAACAGGATACAACAAGAAAAAGAGCCATCCCTTACAATATCACTATAACCAGTTCCGTGAAGAATACAAACGCCGTAGAAGCTTTGTTCATGCAGAAATTGATTGCATAGGCAATCTTAGAGAAGTGCCCAAGGGCTCTACTCTTTTCATTGGCAGGATGGACATGAACGGCAACCCCGCAATGTGCCGCCCCTGTGAAGCTTGTCTTCGTCTGATAATGCTTCACAATATTTCCGAGATCGTTTATAATACACCGAATGGATATGCCATTGAACATTTGAAAAGGTGAGATATATGAGTCTATTAGAAAAGCTTAAGAAAAATTCAAAAATCAAAGAAACCTCTGTCCTAGAGAATTCCACATTCTTCAACAAAAAAGATGAAATACCCACACCGATTCCTGCTCTTAATATTGCTCTTAGCGGCTCTATTGATGGGGGATTGCAACCTGGGCTACTCCAGGTGGCTGGCCCTTCAAAGCATTTTAAGTCCAGCATCTCCTTGGTGATGGCTGCCGCCTACATGAAGAAGTATCCAGATGCCGTTCTGATGTTTTATGATTCAGAATTCGGTTCTCCCAAGTCATACTTCCAAGCGTTCGGCATTGATACGACTCGTGTCCTTCATACGCCCATCACCGACATTGAGCAATTGAAGTTTGACATTATGAGCCAGTTGGAGCAAATTCAACGTGGCGACAAGGTCATCTTCTTGATTGACTCTATTGGCAACCTTGCATCTAAGAAAGAGGTTGAGGATGCGCTGAACGAAAAGTCCGTGGCTGATATGTCACGCGCTAAGCAGTTGAAATCATTGTTCCGAATGGTTACACCCCACCTGACAATCAAGGACATTCCTATGATTGCGATTAACCATGTCTATCAAGAGATTGGTATGTTCCCCAAGGCGATCGTCTCTGGCGGTTGCCTGACGGAAAATACTAAAATCCGAATGGCTGACGGCACGACCCGAAACATTCAAGACGTCAAGGAAGGCGAGCTAGTTCAAACACGTTCTGGTCCAAGGAAAGTGACGGCAACTTGGAATCCCGAAACCCTAGAGGAAGGAACCCCTGAATGTTTTGAGTTGGTGTTTGAGGATGGCTACACGGTTCGTTGTTCTGACAAACATCCGTTTCTTGTTAGAATGGGTGACGGCTCGGAGAAGTGGGTGATGGCAAAGGACCTCACTTACGATATGGAGTTTATCCGTCACTAACAGGCCAGTGCCTCCTGAAAAAACAGTTTTTATATAAAAGTACATTCAGGAGGCACATATGAAAAAACAAACGATAGAATGGTACAAGAAAAATTTCCCTTCACTTGACCTTAACAAACAGCCATCAGATGAAGAAATGCTGATGATATATTCTGCTTTTGATAAAGACCTAAACCTCAAAAACCCCATTATCGTTTCAAAATTGCTTGCGCACGGAAACGAACTAAGGGGAATGGTGGAAATTTACAAAATAATAAAGTCAATAGTTAATCCAAGTGGAAAACTGGGCGGGTCTAGACGAAGCAAAACATATTGGTTGGTCCGGGGTTATTCTGAAGATGAAGCAAGACGCTTCACAAGTGAAATTCAAAAAGAAAATTCTCCGAGGTGTGTGGAATATTGGGTTAAGCGAGGCTACACTAAAGATGAGGCCATTGTAAAGGTAAAAGAGACCCAATCTCAGAACGCAATCAAATTTCATCAAAAAGTCAAATCAAATGGTTCATCCGTATCACGCTGGAATAAGAATTACTGGATTGCTCGTGGTCTTTCAGAAGAAGAAGCCGCTGAAAAGGTAACAGCACTTCAAACAAGCAATGGCAACAAATATGCTCAAAAGTATTCAGCCGAAGAGCGAAGAAAACATCAACCATGGTGTGTAGAGTATTGGATTAGTCAAGGTAAAACTGAAGACGAGTATGCCGAATTTATGTCCTCTCGTTATGCATATTGCTCAAAATCATCGGTTAGATTTTTTGATAGCTTGTGTGAGGAAATTCAATTCGTTAAACCTCATTACGGTGAAAGAGAATTTGGTAAATTCATCAAAGGATTGGGGTATGTAAAATATGACTTTGTAGACACGGCTCTGAAAATTGTTATAGAATATGATAGCGAATTTTGGCATAGATCGGAAGAAGCAAAGCGTAGAGACGCAGTGAAACAAGAATTCATGGAAGGATTAGGGTATAAGGTTTTTTAGAGTGCAATTTGAAAAGCATGCTAAAGACCCCACAAATTATGTTAAGCAAATTGCAAAGGAAATAATGAATGAAATTGGTAAGCAAGAAATCAATCGGTAACGTTCCCGTCTTTGATATTTCAGTTGATGAGGTCGAACACTACATCCTTGAAAATGGTCTCATAACTCATAATACCGGTGGATACTATTCTGCAAACGACATCTGGATCATTGGTCGTTCTCAAGAGAAAGATGGCACGGACGTTGCAGGTTATACTTTCACCATCAACATCGAGAAGTCTCGTCGCGTCAAAGAGAAGTCCAAGATTCCTTTGACTGTTATGTTTGACGGGGGCATTACCCGTTGGTCGGGTTTGCTAGACCTTGCCCTTGAGGGAGGCTTCGTTACTAAGCCAAGTATGGGTTGGTATCAGAAGGTTGATCCTGATACGGGCGAATTGGTTGAAGGCAAGTATCGTGCCAAGGAAACAAACACGGCAGAATTTTGGGAAGACATCCTGAAGAACCAGAAGTTCAAGGACTTCATCTGTAAGAAATACCAATTGGTGATGAACGAATCCATCATGTCTGATGAACATGGAGAAGCCGATGCAGACGAAAAATGATGTCTATGCAATTATCCAAGATTTGAGGAAGGTTGTGCCTTCTTTTTATTCGATCCCTGTGGAGAGCGATGAAGAAGCTCGCATGATGGACGAGAAGAAAATCATCGGAGCCGTTGTGCTTCAGGATGGTGACTTCAAGGACCATATCATCATTCTCCGTAGTGTCGAGGTGAAAGGTTCGCAGCTTGAGATTGACTACACCGCAGTGAACAAGGACAAACAGAACGTGGAGTCGGATGAACTGAACGTTATCGTGGGTAATCTCATCAATTATTTACTAGCTATGGAACGTCTGAAAGAATTTGACAAACAAGATGATTCCTGATATAATTGTCCTTTGGTCTAGGAGAATAAATGATAGAAGAAGTAATCTTGGAGAACCTGTTGCACAATGATGAGTATATGCGAAGGGTTCTCCCTTTTTTGAAGGATGAGTATTTTGGCGAGAACGCCCATTCTATCGTCTTCACAAAAATCTCAGAGTTCGTTTCCAAGTACAACAAGGCACCTACTCAAGATGAGCTACGTATTGAAATCAAGGACACGAAAGGACTAAAACAATCAGACTATGAGACTGCGGTTGATCTTGTCAATAGACTGACAAAGCGTAGCAAAGCGCCCTCGATTGATTGGCTTGTTGAGCATACGGAAAAGTTCTGCAAGGACAAGGCACTGTTCAATGCCATTGTAGACGCCGCTGCAATGATAGAGGACGATAAGGCGGACGTAGGCCAGATCCCGGACATTTTGAAGAATGCTCTATCGGTGTCATTTGATACCAACATCGGTCACGACTTCATGACCATGATTGAGCAACGCTACAAAATGTTGCATCAAATCAATGAATACAAGATTCCTTTTGACATTGAAGCACTGAACGAAATCACAAACGGAGGTTTGCCTCGGAAAACTCTTGCAGTTGTATCAGCATCAACTGGTGCTGGTAAATCTCTGTTCCTTTGTCATTGTGCGGCACGGAACCTCTTAGCAGACAAGAACGTCCTTTATATCACCATGGAAATGGCAGAAGAACGTATCTCGGAGCGCATTGACGCTAACATCTTGAACATGAGGATTCAAGATCTACCTAATCTGTCATTGCAAGAATACAGACGTCGGTTGAACAAGGCATTGGATGGCTGTAAGGGTCGCTTGATTGTCAAAGAGTACCCCACCGCTAGTGCGGGTGTTACGCAATTCAGGGCGCTCATCAATGAGCTGAAGTTGAAGAAAGACTTCGTGCCAGACATCATCTACGTTGACTACATCAACATCTGTTCTTCAAGCCGATTCAAGGCAGGCATGGTGAACTCTTATCAATATGTCAAGGCCATTTGTGAAGAACTACGTGGTCTGGCTATTGAGTACAATCTGCCTATTGTTTCAGCTACTCAGTTGAATCGTGAGGGCACGGATACGACAGATGTTGGTCTGAAGGAAATTTCAGACAGCCATGGCCTAGCCATGACCGCCGATATCCTTTTGGCTATGATTCGTACTGAAGAACTAGACGAGCAGAATGTTGTCATGTTCAAACAGTTGAAGAATCGCTTTTCAGACATGGCAAGCAAGCTCCGTTTCGTTGTAGGTATTGATCGCTCGAAGATGAGGTTGTTTGATGCAGAGTCTGAGGTTCAGATGACAAAGACACGACCCGTTTCAAACGGAAGTCCTAAGCGTAAAGATGAGGAGATTGACCAAGATACAGGGGAAATCAAGTTCAAGAAGCCAGCTTTGGGTGTAGGCAACAAGCCAAGGTTCTCAGGCATCAAGGTAGAATAAAGTTCTAGACAACTCCTTGTTCTATGCTATAATTGAGGCATAGGGACAAGGAGCATATCATGGAAACTGAAATCATTAATGGGCATAAAGCGGTTGTCCGACACATTTTCAAAAAAGGAAGATCTTGAGGTTGGTTCTCGTTGGACTGCTGCCTATGGTTCCAAAGGCGACGTTGTTGTCATTCGAAACATTGTGAAAACAGAAGAACTCTGGTGGGTTCAATATGGATATCATGGCTCAGACACGACCTACGAAAAAGACTACTTCTCTTTTCAGTGTCACTACTGCAAGATTGTTGAATAAAGGACAAGACGCCTCGTGCGTCTTGTCTTAAAATTGAATCAACAAGGAAGGAACATCATGAACAAACAAAACATCGCTTTTGAAAAATTCTACTCAAAAGTAGCAGTTAAAGACAACTAAATTAAGCCGAAGATTGTCCGTATGGATAATTGGGCGGCTGATAATTACGAAAGCGAAGATTTGTTTGCTGGTATGTCAGACGCTGGTTATCGGCGCTGAATCGGTCAAAAAGGATCTGATGGTAAAGTGAAATGGCGAATTACCGAGTCCTACGGACCAAATAGTACCGAGTACACATATTCCGGAATTACCCAAGAAGAGTTTGAAGCACTGGAGTTTTAATGACCACATTTGCAACCCTTATTGAAATTTTGAACAGCGACGGTTCTCGTTTGTTCAAGGAAGCTAAGCTGAAAGAGTTTGGCGAGAAGTATCCGAACTTTGTTCGCCTGCTGAATCGAACCTACAGCCCAGAGTATGTCTACGGCATCAAGAAGGTTCCCGAGGTGGTGAATTTCGGTGTTAAGAATTTGAACGATGCTTGGCCCTCAGTCGAAGCAACACTGGATCGTCTAACAAGCCGTGCAATTACAGGTAATGCTGCCCGAGATGAGGTCGCATCGCTCATGTCTTCACTGCTAGAACAAGAGGCAAAAGTTCTAGCAAATCTCCTGAAAGGTGACCTACGTTGTGGTATCAATGTGGGTTTAATCAATCGAGTTTTCCCTGGTACGATTCCCGAATATCCTTACATGCGCTGCTCCTTGCAGAAAGGTAGCAACATTGATAAGTTCAATTGGAAAGACGGAATCTTCTCCCAAGAGAAAGCAGACGGCATGTTCGCCAACGTGTTCGTTTATGCTGATCGCTCAGTCAAGATCACAAGTCGTAACGGCACAACGTTCGCCAATGTTGAGTTCCAAGCGTTCATTGATGAATTCTTGAAGGTAGCCGATGTAGGATATTGTTACCATGGCGAACTTCTTGTGGCAGAAAAACATCCGGATGGTTGGAAGATTTTGCCTCGTGAGATCGGCAACGGTGTTTTGAACAGTGTTCTCAAGGGTGGTTCGTTTGAGAAGAACCAGAAACCGTTCTACTTCATCTGGGACAAGGTGCCTGTTGAGAATGCAGTAGCAGGCGGCAAATATGAAGTTCCGTATCGTGAGCGTTATAAAAAGGTTGAGAAGCTGAAAGGCCAATACTTCCTTCCCATCCCCACCAAGATCGTCTTCTCCTTGAAAGAAGCATTTGAACATTATGTTCAAATGACCGCCATGGGATATGAAGGCACGGTCATCAAGAACCCCGAAGCAATTTGGGCAGATGGTACGTCCAAGGATCAAATCAAGATGAAGGTGGAAGCCGAGGTTGATCTGATTGTCCGAGGCTTCAATCCAGGCAACGGCAAAAATGAAAAATGGTTTGGTTCGTTGATTTGTGAGAGCTCCGATGGTTTGGTGCAGACTAATGTATCGGGCTTCAGCGATGCGGACCGTGAGCGTATCACCAAAGAGATGGACGAATGGATTGACAAGAAAATCATCACCGTTCGGGCAAACTCTTTGATGCCCAATGACAATGGTCCTCGGCGTCTGTTCCTCCCACGGTTTGTTGAGGAACGTCTTGATAAGAGCGAAGCGGATAGTCTTGAGAAGATTATTCAAATCTTTGATGAAGCGATGAGGGGTGAGAAATGAGCGAGAAAATTTGTGACGAGTGCGAGACAGTAGCGCATTGCAAACAATTTGGTTGTATCCCTAAGGTTATGGATGCTTTCAATCTGTTCAAACAGAAGAACTCTAAGTTGGGTGTGAACTATTACATCCGCCGCATTATGAAAAGCAAAACGCCCGTAGAGTTTTTGAAGAATCAAGCTGATCTGGTGTTGTTCCTGAACCGTAGGTTTGGGTATGAACAAGAACAATACCTTGAGAAATATAAAGAGTTGCTTAGTGCATTTGAGCCCAGGCCTTCAAAGCCTCATTATTCGGAAGAACCTCCAGAAATTTGAAAGAAAGCCCCTCGAGGGGCTTTCTTTCCTATAAATAATAAAAACAACTAGGTGGATAAACATGTCTGCATCTAAACCAGAAACAAGAAAAGAGTTCAAAGCGTATTGCCTGCGCCGTTTGGGTGCGCCCGTTATTCAAATCAACGTAGACAATCAACAGGTCGAGGATTTGGTCGATGCTGCCTTGGAATATTTTGGTCGAAATCACCATGACGGCAGCATCCAAATGTATGTGCCAGTCGAAGCAACAGCTCAAGTCATTCAAGACAAATACTTCCCGATTGATGACTCATTCGTAGGTGTTCAGCGAGTCTTGGAAACGTCATATCAAGGATCAAGCCAATTTTCTATTGAATGGCAATTGATGGCTAGCACATATCCTTTTGCACTAAAAGGCGATGGTCTTTTAACATACAGCATGGCGATGTCTTATCGTGAGACATTGAAGAACGTTGTTTCTGGAAAAACGAAGCACATTCGCTTTAATCGTCATATGGACAGACTGTTCATTGATATTGACTGGAATACGGTTCGTGAAGGTCAGATTTTTGTTGTTGAAGCAACAAGAGTTCTCGACCCCGACGAATTCCCACGAGTGTGGAATGACCCTTTTCTCAAAAAATATGCCACTGCTCTAATCAAGAGACAGTGGGGTAACAACCTTCGTAAGCTACGAAACGTTCAGTTGGTTGGCGGCGTGACAATTGATGCAGAAGGTATACTTCAAGAAGCAGAAGCAGAGATCAAAGAACTAGAAGAATCCATGATCTTAGAACACCAAGAACCAGTAGACTTCATAATGGGCTAGAGCAATGGCAGTTTCACCATATTTTCAGCACATCAATGCAAACAACGAGCAAGACCTTTATCACGAACTTGCAACAGAGTTAGTGCAGCTTGCTGGCGTAGATGTTCATTACATCAAGGTAGAACAGGTCAATGATGCGAACTACGACTCATTGTTTGGCGAAAACAGATTTGAGAAGCTAGGCCAATCTGTTGTTATTGAAATGTATCTAAAGGACTTCGAGCAACCCTACGGCAACTATGACCTATATGCCAAGTTTGGTTTGGTACAACCTAACACTTGTACGTTCTTGGTTGGCGTTAGACGTTTTGATGGGGTGTTTGGACATAGACCAAGGGAAGGCGATTACATCTATATTCCCGCTTGGGATTACCTAGGCCCTGATGACATTTTTAGAATCGCCAAGGTTGATATTTCAGACTTTCAATTCAAGGCATTGGGAAGTCCTGTTTATTATTTCATCAAGTGCGAAAGAGCCAAGTACAATCATCAACAGGTCAATACGGGCGAACCTGTATTGGATGCAGGTACAGCTGGGCTATTGAACAATGACAGTGTGGCTAATGATACAAACGCAGACAACGACCCATTACAACAACTTTCAAACGATTTTATTCAGTTTGACGAGCGCAATCCATTCGGGAATCCATAATGCTAGGGCACGCACCATTTTATCACCAACACTATAAAAAGTATGTGTCTATCTTCGGCACGTTGTTCAACGACATTTCTATTGTCCGTAAGAACGCCGAACCAGGTGGGGCAGACAAAATAATCAAAGTGCCTTTGTCATTCGTTCAGAAGGATAAGGCATTGGAGCGTTTCATTCAAAACCCTGCATTGAGAGCAGCGTGGAATAACTCATTCCCTAGAATGGCGTTTGAGGCAGGATCACCTTCATATGCGGGTTACAGAAAAGAGAACACTGTAAACCACATTACAAGGACCCCCAATGGCAATCTTGCTAAGATGCAATATGCTCCTGCGCCTTATGATATAAACATGACCCTGACTATCTTCGCAGGATATTTTGAGGACGGATTGCAAGTGGTTGAACAGATTCTACCCTTCTTCCAACCCGAATATACCGTAGCAGCAAAGGAAATACCTGAATTGGGATTAGAGCGAGACATTCATATTGTTTTGAATTCTGTAACCCTAAACGATAACGTGGAGGGTCCTTTTGAAGATGCCAGATTGATTGAATGGACTCTTGACTTCACGGTAAAGGGGTTCTTTTATGGACCAGTAACAGATAAAGCAATCATCACCAAGATTGACGCAAACACATTCTTTGAACCAGATTTCGATACTCCTCATGTTATTCAAAGATTTGAGGGCGTCCCACCAAATGGCCCTATCGCCGAAACTGTAATAGAGAATAGCGCATAATCATGTTTGAAAAACTAGAAGAAACGTTCGACCTGATTCCAGCCACTAAACCTGAGGCTAAGCCACCTTTGGTCATTGAAAACGAAACACCAGAAGATCTCAAGGACAAGGAAGATCAAGAACTCGCTCGTCAGACGTTCAAAAAAATGATCCAAAAGTCCGAGAACATGCTTGATGCTTTGGTGCAGATTGCAGAAAGCACGGAACATCCAAGGGCATTTGAGGTGGCTGCTAACTTGGTGAAGACAATCACAGATGTTGCAAGCAAGCTAGACGAAGTTTCTTCAAGACGCACAAAGGCAAAAGAGAAGGGCTCCGAAAGCCTTTCTACAAATATCAACCACAATCACTTGTACGTGGGTTCCTCGGAGGAACTAATGAAATTGATTAGGAACAAAGGACAATCAAGCGAATAAGATGTCGGTTTCAGCGTTGATTGTCGCTTCTTCTTGAAGTATTGTTTTCACAAACATCTTCAAACCAGCGATATGCAAAAGGGCTTTCAAAGATTCTTCTTGCGCCTTCGCATCAGCTTTCGATTGAATCTCGTAAGAATATTCTTGATAATAATCCGAATCATGTAGCTTTGCATACCCCGTAGATGGGGTTGATTGGGGTTTCACCCAATACTTGACAGTGTTGGTAACGCCTTGAGTAAATACAATCTGTGTTCCGTTGGGCAATGTAACGGTCAAATCTGAACCATTGGTGAATTTGTCGTTCTGAATGATTGACAAGCTCTTGATTTTTCTGAACTCAGAATCAAATATAGGTTCAAGAATTGCGCCCGTGCCCGAAGAGCTTTCAACGATGATATCTACGTCATCGTGGCTGAATCCGAATCCTGAACGTTGAACGGCGATGCTTGTAATTGCACCAGAACCATCCACACCCGTAACCTTGGCTTTAAATCCTGTTCCGGAATATTGAGACGTTGAAGTGATTACATCATCAACCTCATATCCTGTTCCGCCGTCTGTAATAGTCAAACCCACGATTCGGCCGTAGTTGATTTTGTCCACTTTCAATATCACGCCGTTGGTATGAATGATTGATGAATCATACCAATCTTGAGTTGAGGTGAATGATGACACCTTGAATATAGGTACAACTGTTACTGAGATGTTTTCATGGACAATGACCTCACCCACTTCAAATTCGCCGTTAGCTTCCTCGAAGTAAATATCGTAGAGATCACCAACCTTAACAACGTTAGACACAATAGCCTTGTAGCCATTGTTCAATCCAGTGATTTCCGCATTGATGAGATCGAACGGATTACCGCTTGTCGCAGAGGCTTTGAAAAATGTTTCTTTGTTCCAAACCGCTTCAGATGGTTTGAAGAGTTGAATTCGAGGGAAATATACTGAGGCTTCTTCGTTAAATACGGCTTTGAAGAAAATTCTATAGGATTCTTCGGTTCCTCTCAATTGATAAAACTCCTTGAGGAACTTAGCGAAGTGTCTAAAATTGGTTTTCAATTCAATTGGGAAGTTCTTGGCGTATGATGCTCTGTATGAAGGCAACATCTCCTCGATTACCAAATCAACGTCATTTGCTAATTTCATCGCCTCCATTGCAAGATCTGGCCCTTCGGTTGCTGACCAGGTGTAATAAGCACGAAGGAAATTCACAAATTTAGGGTAGTTCTCGATTACAAATTTTGGGAGAGCGGAAACCATTTGGCTTCCAGCCCTCGCTACAACGTTGATATTAGCCATTATACTGACCTCAATTCGACTGACAATCTATCCTTGTTCAAGACGATTGCTGTTGCGAAACCTGCTAGAATATCATCATTTGCGGGCGTCACAAAAACTTCCAATACGTTTGTAGTTGTTTCTTGAATTTTAGTTGTATCTATAATAATCTTGCCTGTGTGATAATTGACTGTACCAATTGAGACTGTTCCTGCATAAAGGGTGCCATCACCATTGTTATCTTCGATTGGATAGAATTCAGTCGTACCAGTCAAACGAACCTTGTTTGTTCTTACGCTGCCAGGAACAATGGCGTTTTCGAAAGCAAAGTCTGTCTGATTCAATGAATTGACAAGAGACAATGAATACTCTGCTCTTACACCTACAATGGCTCTTGAATAGTTCTTGATCTCAGCCAAGAGGTTTGAATAATAGAAGTCACTATCAAAAATTCCGAAGGTATTGTCAAAATAGGTTTCAACAAGATCAGTTATTTGTTTTGAGAAATTACTCAAGCCATTTGTTGCGTTCTTTCTGACTGAAGCATGAATAGTCATGTTCAAATTGATGAACTTAGGATCAACGATTACAGGTGCAATGCCTGCAACAGACCTAGAACGAATCTTTCTTTCAAGATCGCGCTTGTTTGTAGATGTTAGTTTTGTTAGGCTTTTTGGAATGATTGAGATGAATACCTTACCAAATTGTGGAGGGTTCAGTTCTTCACCGCCCCATACTGCAACAGATTTGGCATAAGGGTAAATGTCATTCGTAACAGCGGCAAAATCTTCTTTGGTAATCGCTCTGTTCTGTGACTGATAGAAACGAGGTGCATTAAGCTTGATTGAAGATGTTGCTTCGGGTTCTGATCCGCCTGCTGATGCATTGATTGTCTCTACTGAAATGTCTGCGTTCTCATAACCCTCGAAGGTTCCAACTAGAGAGAATTGAGAGAAACCGTTTGCAGAACTTCCATTTGATTCTAAATATTCGCAATACACCACACCGTTCAATGTAGGCTTTTTGCCGAATACACCATCACCGAATTTCAATTCATAGAATCCGCCATCAGTTTCATAAACCCAAAACACGGTTGAATCTGAACCCACTTTATTGATGCCGTGGGCTTTTTCGTAGACAGTATATTCATTTGAACTAATGTTATCAAAAACACCCACCCTCAAAGTATTGGTGTCAATCTTCTTTGAAGGGATGATGTATCTACGCTCGTCTGAGGTAACGTCAAATGAATACGCTTTAATGATGCCTTCAAACACTCCAACCTCGTCATTACGAAACACACCCGATTCATCTAGGTGTAGGTTGTAGTCGTCAAGTGTTGTAAAGATGAATTGCTGAGATGAAGATTTGGCAATGAATTTTGTACCACGAGGCATTAACAATGAGGTAGATTGGTTACCTGGGTCATTAACTGTAATTGATAGCACTGCTCTTGATGCCGTAGTTGATCTTGGGGTGTAACCCAATAGCTTGGCTCTTGATACAACGTTAGAACGCAAAATGGCCGAATCAATTTCAGCCTCGTTTGCAAGCATGTTGGCTAGATAAGCCGTATGTTGAGAATTGTACGCCAATAGGTCAAGGATAATTGAAAGCCCAGAGCCTTCAAAATTGTAATCTGTAAATTCGTCCTGATTTCGTAGAAACGCCTTTAAATTCTCCTTAATGTCGGAGAATTCCATTGCCGTCAGATTAATTAGAGCCCTTTCTGCCATTTTCTTTATCTCGTTCTTTCAACGAAGATTGTAATATCCTCGAACCTATTTAAGTCAAGAATTTTGAAGTGAATTGTCACTTCCAGTGCATTCTGGTCCTCTTTTTGGAATATAACAATTTTCTGAACCTGAATTCGAGGTTCATAGAGATCAACCATCTCTTTTATTTTTGTCTTGAGAAACTCTGTTGTAATTGGTGTAAAGTTCTCAAACAAAGAACCGTTCAACAATGTTCCCTTTTCTGGATTGAAAGGGACGTCATAAAGATTGGTCATAACAAGGTTTCGCAGAGATTTCTTAATTGCTTCAACATCTGTAGCCGAGACAACATCTCCAGTAAGCGGATGTTTTTCAAACGCCAGATTGATATCTCGGTAAACATATTTCTTTGCCATTTTATTGAATCTCTACGAAACCTCTCCAGCTATTTATAGATCTTCCGTAACCATAATAAGTTTCTTGACGAACTCTGATCTGACAATATCGCAAGGCATGAATCGAACAAGATCGAACCAATCAGGCATACGTTCTGCAACCTTCATCATCCATTCAAAACAAGATTCTTCTTTCTTCTTGTTCAGATCAGATTGTTTTGTGTCACCGCACAAAATTACTTGGGTATTTTCACCTACACGGGTTAGTAAAGAATAGATTTCATGGGGAGTTAGGTTCTGAAATTCGTCCACTATTATAACTGCATCATCAAGAGTGACGCCTCGGACATAGCTTGTGGTCATGAATTGAATTGCTCCCTTCTTTGTCAAGATTTCCCAAGCTGCTCCGTTCTGACAAAGTTCATTGATGATATTGACATAGGGAATCTGATATATGGCTGATTTTTCTTCAAGGGTACCTGGTAGAAAACCTTGGTCTCGAGTTGGGACTGCGCTTCTAACAATGATTATTTTTTGTTTCTCCTTATCATGCAAATCTTTTAGTGCCAAGTAACATGCAATGAATGATTTACCCGAACCAGCCGAACCATATGCTACAACGTTTTGCCCTTGCAAATATCCTGCCATCATCATTCGCTGGGCTTCTGTTTTTGGCTTAATTTCTGCAAGAGAAAATTCTTCGCGCTTTACCATTCCCGTTCTTTTCCCTTTAGTTGGCTGCTTGGTTGTTCTGCGCATCTAAACTCCTTGTTTGTTAAGAAAAGAAAAGGGATCGGAGAAATCCGATCCCTTTGATTCGCATATCATGTAAATATGCTTCATTTATTGTTTTTCGCAAATCTGTTTTAGACGCAAAGCGTACTCTTGTGCAACTCTTAATTGTTCCACTACTTTGTCGGCGTCTGAGGCGAGTTGGAGAAGAAATTCACTAGCCTCTCTAGAAAGTTCTCCGCCACTGGAGGCTCCGTTACTGCCAGTGGTGGTTGAGGAATCACCACCACTGGAGGCGTTGGGCAATTGCATGGAGGGTTGGGTTTGGGTTCCGGGGTCCCGCAACCTCCAACCATTAGAGACAAGATCATTATACTTAGTAAGCGCTTGATCTGCACGTTTGTTCGCATTAGCATATTTTCTCTCCAATTCTGAATTGAGATTGGACAATTGTGTTTGGCGTTCAAGAGCCTTTTTGTTCAGCTCTTCCACCCTTGCATTGTATTCATCCTGGCGTTTCTTCAACTCAGCAATATACTCATCCCGAACCTTTTGCTCTTTGATTGCATATTGCCCGTCTTTATATTGGGCGGTGAAATAAACAGAAGCGCCCACGGATGAAACAAATGCGGCGATAATCAAATAAAGTTTACGATTTGAGATCATAGCACCGCCTTGAAATAGGGATCAACATATGGTTTGTACTTGAATCGTCTGACGTTCAAAATATTCACTGGATACTTTCGATTTATCTCGAAGAAACTTTTACCATAACCAGTTACAGCAGTTTTCTTTTTCAATGAAGTATGTTCAACGTGCCCAAACCACAAATTGGGATTGCATCCTTTTGTGTTTCTGCAGATACGTTGATCTGATTGAATCCCACCTATGCCGCCATTGTATGCTGCAAGAGCAAAGGCATATCGGTCGATTTCCTTTTCAGCACTTCTGAAAACCTTGAAGTTTCGTTTCAACATTGCTACAATAGCAATCATTTGATATTCGGCATTGAAACGATCATCCCATTTCCAATCTTTCAAACGACTATCCAATGTTTTGACTTCTTCAAATGCATTGAAACGTTTTGTGACTGTTAATTGACCCAGACCAAATCCATATTCCCTGCTAGTCTCTAGTTTTGCGAATCTAGACCAGCATTTGGGATGGGTCAATGAAATGCACGTCTCTTGCTCAATTAAGCCCGGAATAACACTCGGAATAGAAATGTCATTCCAACTTGTTTGCATCACTTTAACTAATGCGTCCTTATGATATAAGAAGTTCTTTGGAACCTCATCTGCTAACACGTTGATACTCATCACAAGTCCAATTAGGAAAAGTGATAGTTTAGTCATGTTAGCAACATTACATTTACAACAATAAAGGTTGAAAGGACAATACAAACGCCTAGAAAAACGATTGCAGAAGCCAGTGGATGATTTAGCGCTTCTCGAGAAAACTCTTTCAAATCAATACTAGGGAAAAAAATGCGACGAATGATATGGCTAATTCCTGCAACAGACAAAACAATAGATGTGCTTGTCAATACAGATGTTAGAAATGCATATTGTCCCGCGAATGGGAAAACGCTATCAATTGATGATAGAACGAATACCACAAGGAACAAAAAGAATAGGCGTTGAAGATCAACCCAAATTCTCTTCATAAAATCTTGAAAAGTCTCAACCATAACTAACTCCTTTTAAACAGTTGATTGCATATTGGGATAGTGTTTTCTAATCTGATCAAGTCTATTTTTCAAATCCGTTGGAACTTTGGCGGCGTGATTAAAGCCGTTATATGACATTGCAACTGCACTCATAATCGACTTGAATGTTGAGGTTGATTTGCAATGGGGGCACTTGTCAATAAACTCTTTAGGCTTTTCAGACATTTTGAAAAACCTATCTACCACACCTTCACATTCACTACACTGAAATTCGTAAATTGGCATTGTCTAATTCCTCATGTCAATAGCGGATGATAATTCAAATCCAATAATCTCTGAATTGTTCCGTCTTGGTTTCTAACTAGTGGCACGGGGGTTCTAGTTCTTCCAGAATCCGAACCTTGAGACGTTGAAATATTACTTTGATTATTTATTGCAATTGGCACAATTGTAGGATTTGCTTTCATGTCTTGTTTCTCGGCATTAGTTTGTTCAATCTGCTGAGTCAAAAACTGAAGGTTATTTGTCTTTGTCTGGCCTGGTTGAATTGTGCCGATGTTAGGTTTTACCGTATTAGAAACATTAACCCGAGGTATCTTTGTTTCTAACGGCGAATTTGAAGGAGCAACTGCATTGATAACGTCACCCACAACCTCGCCGCCCTTTTCACCTAGGAAGTATCCACCAATACCACCAATCACACCGCCGATTGCAGCTCCAATAGGACCGCCTATTGCGCCTACCATTGCACCAGCCTTGGCTCCAGCTAGGGCACCTGCCGTTTTGCCACCTATCTTGGAATACTCTATTGTCTTCTGTTCAGATGAAAGTTTCTCGTCTTTGCTTACGTTGTAGGCTTCATATGCGCCAATGCCTAATGTCAAAGGGGCACCCAATGCCTTAGCTCCAATGTTCTTGGCACCTTGTAGGAAACCACCTTTTACAGCCGCGGGCGCAACTGCTCCGCCCACCTTGGTGGCGTTTGTTGCAGCTAGTGCAGGCAATGTTGATGAAACTGCTGGGGCCGCACTAGCTGCGGCGCTTCCTGCACCCACAAGACCAAGGGCTTTCAAAGGGGCA
>CAKZJX010000006.1 GCA_937120535.1 uncultured Anaerolineae bacterium | reverse complement strand
TGAGCAGGCATCGTCGGGAACCTCCAAGGCAGGATAGACCCAACGATGCCTCAAATCGGCCAACTTGGCAAATCGCATCTCCCTGCTCTCGAGACCGCCCATGTCGGGTACTGAAGTGAGAAATAAAATCCTGTTCTTTTTTGCGTCCACTTTTCTGGCGTGTCTTCTATCTGGCAGTAATTTTGTATCTATATGGCAGAGGAACTTGACATTTGTTTGGATTCATCATATGATATCTGGTTCGAACCAAGATATTGTTGTCGAAAAAAAAGTTCAAAATCTGGCAATCTCGGACAAAAATGTAAGACGGATTTTGTCCCAGTTTTATATTCACGCGGATCGACCTTATGAAGCATTGGCTCTCTTGGAAGGATCTTCGGAGTGTTTCTGTCCTCTTGAGTGTTTTTATTTGGGGAAGGCCCTTCTTATGATCGGTGAGCACGAAAAGGCCATAGAGATTTGGAGAAGGGTGAAAAATGTAGATGTCTATTTTGCGTTGCTTGGAGACTCAATCTATTCTGTAGATGACGGAAAAGATTTAGCGAGGCAATATTATGTGCTAAGTTGGAGGATTTCCTCTTCTCCTGTGAGACGAAAGAGAACCATGTTACTAAATCTTTGTCTCGATAGCCGGGCAGATGGCCGGAAGCAAGATGCTGTTGAATGGTGTAAAAACGCAGCCGCTGCGAGTCGTGATTATTGGGTGTTGGTTGAACTGGGGCGCACTCTCTATGAGGCGTCCGACTATCAGTCTGCAGAGAATGCCTTGAGCGAGGCGATTATATTGGCTCCGTCGCTTGGAGCGGCATATCAATACCTCGGCATGACTTTGCAGAAACTTGGTAAAAAGCCTGAGAGTATAGAAGCATTGACTAAGAGTGTCAGTTTAATGCCGGATAGTGTTTGGCCGAGGGTCATTCTCGCCGATGTTTTATTATCATATGGTTGTTATGATCAGGCTATGAAATTGTATGCTCGTGCGATTAATTTAACCAAAAAGAGTGACCTGCGTCTTTTAGTTGAGAACAGAATGTATAATGCGAAAAAAATCCTTGGAAATCCTTCGTCTGGTAGAGATTGTCCGAGCGAAGTGGAATAGATATTAGTGGGGTGATCTATGTATTCTCCAATAATTTCTTATGAATCTTCTCGGTCAATTCATTCAAAAGGTTCGCGCCTCAAATCTTTTCGAGGAAATTTGAGGATACTATTTGTTACGCGTGTAAATTTGGCGAAGCTCGTTATATTGGGCGCGACTGGTCTGTTTTTCAATGATATATTGCTATTTAATATTAGCGGATATTCTGTTACGCCATACCACCTGATATTTCCGCTTTCTGCCCTTTTCGTTTTATTGGTAGATAGAAGATGCGTCGACAATATTAGTGGGATTGTTATGGTGTGGTTCTTTATGCTATTTATTGAGATAGTTCATGTGATGATGATTGGGTATGGCTTGGAAGTTGAATGGTTTAGATCTTTTGCTCAGTTCTTCGTTTACTCGTTCTCGTTTCTTTTGGTTATACGTCTCAGGCTGACGAGGGGTGACCTTGTTGCTTTAGCGCCGTGGACGGCGAAATTTGGCGTGTTTTTGAGCTTGATCGGTATTGCGCAGTTTATTCTATTTCTTTTTGGTATTCCTGCGTATATCCCTGTTGATTTTCGCGTTAGAAGTGCTTTTGATCCTTTGATTGACACATATCGCTATGGCGGTTTTTCTCCTGCTATTGGGTTTGCTACGGAGCCATCGTATTATTCTATCGCATTGTGTGTTGTGCTCTCATCTTTGCTATTCTTTTCTAAAATTGGGGTCATAAGCGGTAGGTTGCAAAATATTTCGCTTTCTTTGATTTTGATGGGGATAATGGTTTCTTATTCCCTTAGTGGTATTATTATAGCTTTTTTTCTTTTTCTATCATTCTTTGCTTCTTCATCTGGGAAACGGATCTTTGCTCTGATGCTTCTCGGATTTTTTGTTTGGTTTTTATTTAACGTAAGCTATGCTGATCCGATTCGAGGAAGGCTGTCTCTGGTTCTTGCGGGAGATGATAGATCTGCTTTGATGAGGGTGGTTGCAAGTTCGAGACTGTTGTTTTCCGGGACCTCTAGACTAGAGACATCTTTGCTAGGAACAGGGATGGGATTAGAATATCGGGAGTTTGAAACTTATCTTCGCGTGTATTTACAAGTTCTTTCGTCCGATAGGGCTATTAGTGAGATCAAGGTGCATAATATCTTTACAACTATCAAATTATTGCAGGGATGGGTGGGTCTGGCGCTTTATATGGTTATGGTTTGGTTGACATTACGTCCTGCGATACAAATTTGGCGCCTATGTGTCCCGCTGCTGTTTTTTTTCCTAATTTATCACTTTTCGATTGGATTGTATTTAACGCCTGCATTCTGGTCCGTTTATGCTTTGATATCTATTTTGGGGAAAAGCGATCTTTCCGCCGAGCATGGTGTCCTTCCGGGTGATTAGATCAATATTCCTTTGGGTTGTATAGTGAATAACCAGCGTATATGTACTGCTGTTGTGATCTCTCCTTCCTGGCCTATTCCGAATAGTGGAACGGGCTTTGCGGTCACGTCGGCGCTCCGTCAATATATAGACTCATTTTGTGGTATACATTTCGTAGGATTGGTTGACCATCCGTTTGTGCAACGGGATTTATGGTATTCTTACCCTATTAAGTTCTCGCACGTACCGATAAAGAGATATTCGCGGAGTATTCGCTTTATATTGTCATTGGCGTCTCAGTACCCGGCTATTTGTTGGCAGTTTTTAGGGAAAAAGATATCGGATAGGATTGTTGGTATTATAGCTGAGGAACGTCGGAAAGATCCGCGTATAGTGGTGATCTTCGAGGATTTGCCAATTCCCATGGCGTTGTTAGCGATTATTCGCTCTCGGATCCCTAATCTCTGTGTTGCGGTTCGCAGCGAAAATGTCGCTAGTAAGATATTTGTAAAGCTTCGGAGTTCTGGATCATATTTCCATAGGTTCGCTTGGGGTATTGAGATCGCAAAAATATGCAAGCGGGAGATCATGGTCCGTAAACTTGCCGATCAACTATGGGCGATTAGCAAAAATGATCTAGAGGAGTATAAAGAACACCTTAATGTGCAGTGCGATGGTGTTTTTAGTGTCAGCGTGGATGTTAATCGTTACAGTTTAGTGCCACCGGGTGACTCTCGTACTTTGGTTTCAATCGGAACCGTTGATATGCGCAAATCGCTTGGCTTGCAAAAATTTATCGAGAAATCTTGGCCTGAGGTCGTCCGTCGATATCCAACGGCAAAATTGCTGCTTGGAGGCGCGAATTCTGAGCAATTTGCTGATCTAAGAATGAACGTTTTGGCCTTAGGCCGTGTGGGAGATGATCGCGATATATTGAGTCAAGGCCTCATCATGCTTAATACTCAGGAAATCGGATCCGGCATCAATCTCAAGTCGATTGTGGCAATGGTGTCAGGCAAAGCTCTGGTCTCTACCCAAAAGGGTGTTGAGGGCATTGAAGGGAAGGCTGGTGAACACTTTTTGGTTGCTCCGGATGTAGTTTCTCTTGCTCCATTGATACTTGAATTGATGGATAATCCTGACCGGGCTCGACAGATGGGTAAGGCAGCTCAGGAGCTTGCTTCGACGGTTTATTCAGAGGCGCACTTGAGTGAGCAGGTACAGCCACTTCTAAGAAATTTAGTACTTAGAGCATGTTTGAAAATTGATCCATCGCTATTTGCTGTTTAAGCATGATATTGAGGAAACGATCTTTGTTGTGATTTTACCACTTTCTTGCCGATACCCAAAATCCTTGCTTAAACGATGGTGTCGATTCAACCACTCAAAAATCCCGCTCCGCTACCCACCGCCGCGGTAACACTAGGAACCCCCGCTGCCCCATTGGCCAATGCACCATTTCAACCCGACAGTCGATCTCAACCGCCGCCTGTGTCTTGAGCTCCCCCGTGTATTTCAGGTCCACCCATACCGATTACAGGTGCGGCATCTCGGCTTTGGCCCACTTTAACAAATCCCACACCATTTCGCGCTCGGGCACGCTCGCTGGCAACACACTGAGCGCGATCGGCAGGCCTAATGTGTCGACCAATAGACGGCGTTTGCGCTCTTTTCCCCCGTCCCAGCCGCGCTCGCCGCCGCTTTCAGTCGTCTTGATCGTCTGTGCATCGCGGATGGCCGCACGCGGTTGTACCTGATGTCCCGCTTGCTGGCGCGCCGCAGTGTGCAGGGTGGTTCACGGACAGTCGCAGGTCCCATTGCGTTGCCACCTGGTATTGTAGTAGTAGTAGTACACCATTTGTCAGGCCGGAAAGTCGTGGGGCAGCAGACGCCATGGACACTCTGTGCGTACCAGATCCAAGAGCACATTCTGGCGAGAGTGCCCTGAACTCGCGCCTGATGTGCCTGATCGACGAGCAGTATCTGAAGACGCCCTTCTATGGCTGGCCTCGCATGACCGCCTTCTTGCGCCAGTAAGGCTACGGAGTCAATGGCAAGCGGGTGCATCGGCTGATACAGATGATGGGCTTGCAGGCCATCTGCCCCAAGCGACGGATCACCCTAAATAGCTCCACGAAAGTCATTGGGGATTTCCGATGACAGATAGCACATCGGAGCGGCGGCTGTCGAGATCGGTCAGGAAGTGAGTAACGGCCGCCACCAGATCGGCGATGCAGTCGAACAAGTGGTTGTGAGTGATCTTGCGGCGCAGGTGTTTTCAGAGCCGCTCGATCAGGTTGAGCTTGGGCGAGTAGGTGGGCAGGGCCATCACTTGCAAGCGATCGGCGTACTTGGCCAGCACGGCAGCGGTCTGCTGCGACCGATGGATGATGTAGTTATCGATCACCAACACGACCTTGGGACCTTGCCAGACCGGGTCGGGGCAGTAGGTGGCGACAACCTGGTCGACCAACCGGATGAAGGTATCCGAGTTCTTGTGCTCGCCGATATGGTGCGTCAGCTGACCGGTCATGAAGTTGACTGCGCCGAACCCGTAGCGCTTGACGTTCTGGCCCGGCGTCGGGACCTTACGCTGCTGACCGCGTTTCGTCCAGCAGCCGATCACGCCGGGCAATAGGTTGAGGTCGATCTCATCTTCGAAGAGCAGCGTGATTTGACCGCACCGGGCTTGCGCCTTGAGTTGTTCCAAGAGCGCCACCTTATCCGCATATTCGGGATCCGGGCTGGCAATCGACAGCACCGGCCGGACGATGCGGTAGCCCAGGTCGATCAGGTGCCGGCGCACCGTCTCAGCGCTCACCAGCGCCCGCCCGCGCTCGGCCAGATATT
>CAKZJX010000005.1 GCA_937120535.1 uncultured Anaerolineae bacterium | reverse complement strand
CCAAACGCGTCACCTGCCACACCTTCCGCCATTCCTTCGCCACCCACCTTCTACAAAACGGCTACGACATCCGCACCATCCAAGAACTTCTCGGTCACAAGGACGTGCGTACCACCATGATCTACATCCACGTCCTCCAGCGCAGCGGCCCGGCCGTCCGCTCTCCTCTGGATGCACCCTTCCCTGGCATCTTTTCTGGAATGTCGCTTTGCTGCGGCGATCGGGCTGCTAATATCTCCTTCACCAGGCCTTCCTCGTCACAAAAACATAGCGCGGAAATCCTTCTCAGCCACTCTGTGCCTCGGAGGGGATCGGAAGGCGGGTTATCAATCCTTTAATGCGGAATTTTTCTACATAATCACGCACCGTCCAATAATCCAAGCCGACCTGCTCGGCAATGTCGAAGACGGTGTGTTGTCCCTCGAAGCGCATCATGAGCTTTTCAATGGCCCGGTTCAGAGCCCAGTTCTCGCGCCAGTCTACCCATAGCCCGTGACCAGAGAGGAACAAGGGACCACGGAAGGTGCGCTTGGGAATATAGTTAGTGGCATAGATGCGGACGATCTGCTCGGCCACTTCAGCTGCCTCCACTAGCATGTCCTCATAGATGATGTCCGGATTGTCGTCGTCGGTGTGGTACTCCTCGTAGGGCCAGCGGTTGAGGGAGATGCACGGCACGTTGACGCCCGGGCCGTTGACCACGCGCTCGTCGTTGGCCGGCGCAGCGGCGAACTCTCGCTCCTCGTGAGGTAGGTTGCGCAACACGGCGTGAGTCACCCGATCCAGCAAATGGTTGTGTTGTTTGGTGTGATGCCAGGCGATGAGATTCTTGTTGCCGGTCATCTCGAGGAAGATGCCGCCGCGCAGGTGTGGGATCAGATCCTCGTGGTGGGAGAGCCAGACGATGGTGCCGATGGTCTCCGGGCCGAACCAGAAGCGGACGCTCATCGAACCGGGCGGCAGAGGCTTCTCGATCAGGCGATGGGCGAGCTCGATGGCGCTGACCACGCCGGCTACGTCGTCGTTCGCCTGCCGCGGGTGACAGGTGTGGGCCAACACCAGCATCTCCCCCGTTTCGGGAGCGGGACCGCCTTCGGGGTGTATCACCGCCGTGGCCGCAGTGAACCCCGGTTGGGGGTCGGTGCGGAACTCGGAGCGGATCACTGCCCGATAGGTGCGATGGCGCGGCAGGCGGTCGAAGACCTCCTTCGGCAGGCAGAAACCCCAGTCTCGTTCGTAGTATTTGAACATCCACGGGACCGCCCAGGGCCGCTTCTCGCTGAAATACAGATGCGGACGCAGCTCCTCAAACGAAAGGGCGGCGTCCACCGGCAGCGAGTAGGAGACGATGTGAAGCGGATTGTCGCGGAAGTCCACAATGCGCTCGCCGCCTTCCATCTCTAGATAGGCCTCGTGGACGACGTAGCGCTCCGGGACGCGCCAGGTCCAGGCCGGCGCCAACGGCGGATAGGATTCGATAGTGTAATGGGCCTCAGCAGGCAGGTAGGCGCCAATGATCTCTAGCGCCCGATCGTGATCGTCGGAGGCCAAGGTGCGGTGCAGCGGAAACAGTTCGACCAAGATGGATTTGAGAGAGGGGTAAGGTCGCATCGTCTGGTCCTTTTCCGGGAGGGTCCGTAGCGGGGTGCTGGGCCGGCTAGTAGGTCGGCTCCTCGATGTAGTGCAGTTTTTCAGGGTGCTCGCGCACGATCACCGCCATGTTGTCATAAAACTCTTGAGCGGTGGCAAAGTGGACTTTGGCTGCGCCAACCTGAATCTCTTTAATCACCCCAGCGGCCAGCAACTCGTTCATGCCCGGCACGATGTAGGTCTTCACTCGCTCGTTCTTGCGCACAAACATCGAGTACGTCTTGATGCGCGGCACGCGATCGTATCCCACATAGATGCCGGAAAACTCCTTCACGCGGCGGTAATCACACCCGACGTTGTACTCGATATAGTGATGCATTGAGAACGTGCTGTTGAAGTCCAAGCCGATGCTCACGATCGTGCCGTTGAGGCGGTGAAACAGGGCAAACACCGAGTTTGGGCCATAGGCTTCCACGTCGTCGGCAGCAGCAAATTCCTGCTTACGGGCACCCCAGACGGCAAATGAGTAGATCGGATGAGGCGTCCGCAAGGTATCGGGGCGCAGGCGGGCCAATTCGGTGATGATGCCCATCTTGGAAGGCGTCTCTAAGATATCAAAATAGTGTGTTTCGGTCCACGATTGAAAGTTGAAGGTCGGGAATAAGACGGTGCCTTCTGGCCCCACCAGGGCGCACAGGACGTCGATCAGCGTGTCGGCGCCCCCTTCCACGCCTCCCAGGGATTTGTACGAAGAATGCACCATGATGATGTCGCCGGCTCGGACGCCGGTCTTGCGAAAACCGTCGAGTAAATCCTGATACGTCAACATCAACCTACTCCTTAGCGAAGTTGGATCGTCCGTTCATAAGCGTGAAGCAAGCGACCGAAGTTGACCGGCCAGTTGGCCCGCTTCTCGGCCAGACTTCGGGCTGCCCGGCCGGCCCGCTGCAGCTCCTCCCGATCGGCGCTGAGCTGTAGGATCTTGGCCGCCAATGCCCGCCAGTCGCCATCGGGAAAGAGCCAGCCGGCCTCGCCCTCGCGAATCCACTCACGATTGGCCGGAATGTCGGAGACCAAACACGGCAGGCCGCAGGCCAGGGCTTCCATCAGCGAGACCGACGAACCGTCTACGTGGGAGGGGGAAATAAACAGATCAGCCATGTGATAGAAGCGCGGCAACTGGCGTTGCGAGATGTAGCCGGGCATGGTTACCCGATCCATGACATTGCCGCGGCGCAGAATCTCTCGGATGAGTTGCGCTTGCGATCCGCTGCCCAGCAAGAGCAGGTCTACGTCTGGGTTCTGGTGGGCGACTTCGACGAAGGCGCGGGCCAACACGTCTACCCCATAGCGGGGTTCCCAGGATCGATTGCAGAACAGGGTGAAGCGCTTGCTGGGACGCGGCTGCGGCCTGGGTGAGAAGTGCTCCAGGTCCACCCCCCACGGAAAGATCAGTGTTCGCTCAGGGTTCATGCCGTAGGCGATGGCCTTCTGGCGGGTCACCTCAGCGTCGCTGACGAAAAAGGTGGAGCGCCACAGGGTGTAGCGCGTGATGCGCTCCATCCAGGGGCTTTTGTGGACGTCTTCCATCAAATCGAATCCCCAGGACATGGTGAGCAGCGGTCGGAAGCCGGACAGTGCAGCTAGAAAGGCGCTGGTCTGGATCGGGCCGGCATGGATCAGGTCCGGCTTCAGGCGCTTGACCACCTGGCGAAAGTCGAGGACCAGGCGCGGCAGGTCGCGCCAGCGAAAGCGCTCCTGCCCGCCGGCCCAGTGCACTTGCTTGACCTCAACAGGAATTGGCCGGTCCTCGAGCGGACGGGACCCGCGTTGCAAGCGCAGGTAGAACACCCGATGTTCGGTTTGGGCCAGCGAGGCCAGGAACCGATGATCGTGTGGCGTATAGTCTAGTGACACGTAGAGCACGCGCATGCTAGAGTCCCTGGGAGCCGAACAGCTAACCCTTCTTCCAGGCTGGTTCGTAGAAAGGCAATCGGACCACCTTAGCCGGCGCGTACTGACGCTGATGTTCCACCGTCACTTCCAGGTATACCCGCCGGCCAATCTCGAAATGAGGTTTGCACAGGTGAGCTAGGGCGAGGTACTTCTTCAACAAAGGCGACCAGGTGGACGTGGAAACGTAACTCACCTGCTTGTTCCCCACCCTCACCGGCAGACTAGCCCGCATGGCCATCGATGGGAGCTGGGGAGGCAGGCCAACTCGAGCGAAGAGCCGTTCCATTCCTTCCCATTCGACCTCCAGGCCGACCAGTCGCCAGGCCGGCCCGCGACGGTGTTCCTCCTCCAGGGCACGGCGGCCCACAAAGTAGCCGGGCTTATCCAGGGCCACCGTCCAATCCAGCCCCAGCTCGAACGGCGAGGATTTCTGCGCGTCGATCCACGCCCAGTGGGCCGGCGTGTAATCCACTTCCAACATGAACAGGCCGGCCTCCACACGAGCGATATCCATCGCCAAGATGCCCACCGGCGCAATCCCATAATCAGCGCCAGCGTCCATCAGCGCGTCCCAAATCGGCAGCGCGTCTGGATTTTCCATCCAGATCTCATAGCCCAAGTCGCCGGTGTAGCCGGTGCGGGTAAGGGTCGCCGGCCGTCCTGCAATGCGGTTGGTCATCAGGCGGAAGTATTTCAGCGAATCTACTGGCTGCTCCGCCACACGGTTGAGGACCTGGCGCGATTTCGGGCCTTGCAAGCTAAGCGCAGCTAGGCGATCGGAGAGGTCGGTGATCGAGACCTCCAGGCCGGCGGCGTTGCGGTGGAGCCAGCGCAGGTTGGTGAGGATGGCGGCCAAATCGCCCGCGCGTTCGATGGCCGGGCCAGAGGTGATTTTGATGTTGACTTCCATCTCGTTGGCAAGAACATGCGCCAGGGTGGTCTTGCCCAGGCCGGGCGGCCCGTAGAACAGGACATGGTCTAGCGCCTCGCCGCGCTGCTTGGCGGCTGTAATCAGAATGGCTAGGTTCTCCTTGACCTGCTCCTGGCCGATTAAATCGGCCATCTTTTGGGGGCGCAGAGCGTGGTCAATGCGGTCATCGGGTCTGGCTTCGGGGGTAACCGGGCGTTGTTTGGGGTCAGTCATAGGATGATTATACTTCGAGAAGTCCTGTTGAAAAATACAGACAAAAACTGTATACTTTGGGAGATGGTACGAAAAGTTTTTAGCGGCATCCTGTATCTATTTCTCTCCATTTGCCTGTTTGCCGGGGCCATTGGCAGCGCCATTTACAACCTGGAGGAGCATCAACGTTCATCATCTTCCTCCTCCTGGTCGAATAATGAAAAAGACTGGCAGAATTCAGGCCAGGGGAACTGGTGGAGTTGGGACAGCGGCTCTGATAGCGGCAGCTTGGACAGTTGGGATAGCGGCTCCGATAGCGGCAGCTGGGACAGTTGGGATAGCGGCTCCGATAGCGGCGGTTGGGATAGTTGGGATAGCGGCTCTGATAGCGGCAGTTGGGATAGCGATTGGTGAACCAGCAATGAGAACATTAATCGGAAATTTGTTTCTGCTTGGTTTTTTGGGAATCTGTTTGTTGGTGGTTTTTCCACTTCCTGTTGGGCCTTTCGTGTGGGGCGTGGCCGGGCTGGTTGCCTTGAGCAATGGGATGAGCGCCCTCAAAGAGGCCGCTTCGGACAGGAGACAGCGGCCCCAAAGTTTTGCATCCAGGCCATCCCCCATGGCAAAACCGGTGACGGTTCAGCCGAGGACCGCCGAAAACCCGTTCCAGTTTAAGATTCCGGAGAATATCCCAACCGACCTGAAATGCCCCTCGTGCGGCGCCAATATCGGCCCCACAACGCGCAAGTGCGAATATTGCGGCTCCATTTTGCAGCCGGTGATTGATTTACCAGAACCCGTTCACCTGGCGAGGCTGCAAGTGGGCAGCGGCGTGCGGATACGCCTGCCCAACGGTGAGCGGGATTTTCGCGTGCAAGGGCGAGCGCTGATTGGCGAACTTTGGCAGGCTTCGCGCGGTCCAAACGTTCCCTGGACCTTCACCGGCAACCTGTTTGCCGGGTTTGCGCTAAGCGGGGTTGCTCAGGCTTACTTGTTGAACTGGCAAAATCGGTTTTACCTGTTCGAGGCGCGTCAATCCATCGATGACCAGCACATTCAACGCTATTTTTTGCCCTATGCACGCGCCTTTGGGCAGGGAAATCAAATGAACCGGGTGGAGTTCGATTACGAAGGACGCCGCTGGCAAATTGTTGATATTGGCCGTTCACAAGTCATCTTTACCGAGGGTGAGGGGCTGCACGTTCAGCGGGGGGCCGAAGCCCGCTTTATCTACGCCCAGAGCAGAGAAACGCATTTGTTGGTGGAGGACTTTCGCTCTGGCGGCGGGGCGCAAGATACCCTGTGGAAAGGTATTCAAGTTCAGGAGCAAAATATTCTCTATTAAGGCGAATTCGGAATAAAGATTTCGAGCCTGATTGCGCAAAACTTTGTTCACATTCCTCAAAAGCAATCTCAACGGTTTGCGAGAAATTGCCGGGCGTTCTTTGACAAAAAATTTTCCAGGAGATTTTTATGAAGAAAATTCCCTCGTTCGTTGGATGGCTGATTTTGGCCCTAGTCATTGGGCAGGGGTTATCGTTCCTGGCCTCACCCGAAGCGTGGCAGGCGTTTTTTGGTGCGCTGCCGCGCATTTTGAGCATGATTGCCTTTTGGGGGCCGGTCATTGCCTTCATCTCCAGCCTCATCGTATGGGGCGTGCTGCGGCTGATGGGCTTCGAATCGCTGGAGGCCATCCGGGTCGAATCGGTGGAACAGAACAACCCGGCCCCGGCCATCCTTTTTGTTGGCACGCTGATTGCCAGCATCCTGTTTCTGATGCTGGTTATCAAACCTTAAGTGAGAATTCATTCCGCATAGCGCAGCCGCTTCGCGGGCCGCAACCAAAGGTTGCTAGGATTTGCGCTGATAGCGCAAATCCTGCGCCATAATACTATAAAGCGGCTACAGAGTGCCCCCCCTTGCCAGAGCTGCCAGCCAAAAGGCTGGCGTTTTTTCTTAAAAAATCTATTTTCGCTTGACGCCGCCTCTGGAAAATGCTATCCTAATGTTAGATATAATATCTAATATCAAACATCATACTTTCTCATAAAAACGCCATGCTCACCGACCTGCCCACCCATCGCCAGTTGCGCAATCTCGTAGCCGACCAATTGCGAACCGCCATCTTGGAAGGCCGTTATAAGCCAGGGGAATGGCTGCGGCAAGAGCGACTGGCACAGGAACTGAACGTCAGCCAGATGCCGGTGCGCGAAGCGTTGAAAGAACTGGCAGCCGAAGGGCTGATTGAGCATGTGCCGTATCGCGGCGTGCGCGTGATTGCGTTTTCTCCCGAAGATATTGAGGACCTGTACGCCCACCGCGCTTTTTTGGAAGGACGCGCCGCCGCTTGCGCAGCGCAACGAATTAGCAAACAGGAACTCGATGAATTACATCGAATCCTGGTAACTGCTCAGGCATAAAAGCCTGTTGAACCTTACCCTTGTCAAAATCGTGCAAGTCGGTTAGAATCAGGGCGTGGAACCCCTACGACTACCCACGGAAGAGGAAGTTCGCGCCGTCGCTCGACAAGGCGAAGATGCGGTCGTCGAACTGG
>CAKZJX010000004.1 GCA_937120535.1 uncultured Anaerolineae bacterium | reverse complement strand
ATCAGCGCACCCTTGCTCCGGGACCGGGCTTTTCAAGCCACAAGAAACGGTGGGCAGAACGCGAGCAGCAGGTCAACACAACCCGACCGCCAGCACGCGCTCGTCGCGCGCACACAAGCGTTGCGCCGCGTCGCGCAGTTCGGCAATCGCGCGCGCTCTATCGAGAAAGGCGATCCGCACAGAACCGCAGGATCGCCTCTGCACAGCCGATCGCGGTCTCGCAATCGGCGGCAGTGTAATAGTCGGCCGGTATGCCATCATCAAATCCATTTTTCAATACAACGTGGCCGCCTCTTTGCCTGGCTTACGAAAAGTCGTTCTAATGCGCGAACGGCTTCTTGCTCCGACACCCGACGCAATTCAGGCATAAGCCACTTGACGCTCGTTACGCTCCCATCTTCTCCTGTACCCGACGCAACACCAGGTCAGTCAGGCGCAATGCCTCTTCCGCGACGCGCAAGTTCGTGCTATCCTTGAGATAGAGGACGAGCCGCAGGGTCTCTTCATCCAATTCGACGACGGCGATCCGTTCAACCTGCGCGCCCAAGGCGGCTTGGATCTGCAGCAACCGCTCAGTCGCCAACATTCCCGCTGGTCCCGCCGGGAATTCCCTGCGCCGCGAGTGGCTCTAGAAGCGCGATATCCTTTTTCGTTCTGGCAGCCACATCCGCCCAATGATGCCACATCAGGTAATCTTCGTGCATCCGAAAATCCGCGTCATCGGCAAGCCCACGCTGTTCCAGCTGTTCCAGCGTGGTCGAGCACTTTTCTTCAAAGTGGCGAAGCTTGCTCTGCGCCAAGAACAACCGTTGGCGTAGCGCGGACAATCGAATGGCAGCGCCGTAGCTGATGATCGCGTCTTTTTCGGTTTGTGGGAGCGCCAAAAATGTTTTTTCTATTTGCGTCGTCGTTGAATTCATCGTGTCCCCACCTCTCTACGGCAAAATTATACACCGTATCAGATCTGATGCAACCTGACCCATAATCCAGGACCACAGCAAGCGCCGGATATAGGGATGCAAGCGACGAACAGAAGCCTGGACTGCCGCTGCCTGTGGATTGTCGTCAGCTGGACGTAAGGCGAGCAAAAAGGAACTGTCGAACACCATCTGGGGCGGCAGCGGCGCGTCCGAATCGGCAAGATCGTACACCGCCATCACCAGGCCTCGTGGATTTCGACCCAAAAGTCGTCTTCGTCCGGCGGCAGCGTGCTAAATAGCTCGGCAAGTCCAGCGACAGGATCACCGTAGACTTTTTCAAGCTGGAGTGCCCGCTCCACCAAAAGCCTCTGCCGCTCTTGCAATTCAGGTGGGAAGGGAGGGGCGGAGAAGGGTCCTTCGATCAGCACTCTGAACAAGTCATCAAGCAGTAACCAGTAGTTTTTCGCCCGGAGCGCGCATCGTGCTCTTGAAAACGTTGGCCAGGAATTCGCTGGCGTTCAAAATCTCTAATACCAACAGACGGCCATCCTGGCTGAAATGGGCGATAAAATCGCCTGCCTGCTCGGCATAATCAATAACGCCGGTCTCTGCGGTCTCAATGGTCAAGACATCCTCGGAACGATCATAACTGAGTTTCATATCGTCTCCTACGCGCCGGGTAGAAGGTGATTACGATGGCGACATCTCCCTCCAGCCGATAGATAACACGCAACAGATGCTGTTCGCCGATCTCTTTCTGCCCGATCAGTCTACCACCAGATTGTTCTACCACCAAAGAAGGCGCACGAATCGTGTTTTCCACCTGTTGTCGGGTTATTGGGAAACCGTAGCGCGCCAAAAGTGCGAACTTCTCCTCAGCATGGCGCGTATAGACAATTGTGGTTGGCTCAGGCATTCATGGCTCCCATGAACTCCTCTTCCCCTGCATCCAGCCCCTGCCGTAACGCTTGCATCAAGCGCCTGTTAGCAACTGCCTGCACTTTGATCAGTTGCTCGCCTTGACCAGCTCGGCACCTGGCTGTCCTGCTCCGTGTCCCGACCACCAGGTCGATCATCGCCCCCTCTTGCGAATCACTCGCACCACCCGCTCGCTGTCCGCCTCCGCCATCGCTGTGGTAGAGCGATTATACCCGGCGTCGGCTCAACCGGCCAAACAAGATGGCCCAGGGCAAGGGTGTCAACCTGTAGGCCATAAGCTGGCTGACTGTCGGGCTTTGTTGTGGGCAGAAGGTAGAGGTCAGAGGGCGGAGGTCAGCGGTCAAAGATCAGGAAGGGTGCGGGGTTGTTGATCATCGCGCCGAGCATTTTGCCGATCTCGGTGCAGATCGCGGCCAGTTCGGCATGTTGTTGATCGCTGATGTAGCCGCAGTCTCTGGCAAAATCGAGCGCTGAAGCCATCCCACAACGCAAAGCCCCTCGCCAGCCTCCCGTCGCGGGGACGGGCCACGATGACAACGGCGATGCTGGCTGACGAGGGGCTTCCGGTGTACAGGCGATCGCCCGTACAACACGCCATACTCTACGCCGGTCGCCGCCCGCGCTCAATAGGAGTTCGGTACCATCCTCGACTCAAGGGATGACCAGGGCAAGCGTCCAGGCGCCAAGAGCCGTCCGTTTCAACGGATGGCGTCGCGTCGCAGACGACAGCGGATGAATCCGCCGCCGGGGACACACCGAACCCCGCCATGCGGGTTTGCACATCACAAGCCGTCCGTTTCAACGGATGGCGTCTTTACGGGATGGTGTGTCCTCCATACCACCGCTACCACCCGCTCAATATCCGCCTGGGTCATCGCCGTGCCCGACGGCAGACACAGCCCATCGCGGAACAACGCCTCGGCCACCGCGCCGCCGACGACCTCGCACCCCTGGAAGACCGGCTGCAGGTGCATCGGCTTCCAGAGTGGCCGCGATTCGATGTTCTCGGCCTCCAATGCCAGACGGATGTCCTCGCGCGTGGCGCCGAACGCTTGCGGGTCCACCGTGATGCACGTCAGCCAGCGTGTGCAGCGGCCCCACGGCGCTTCAGGCATGAAAACGATGCCGGGCAAGTCGCCTAATAGCCCTCGGTAGGCGTCGAAGATCTCCCGCTTGCGCCGTACTCGTTCTTCCAGCACGCGCAACTGGCCGCGGCCCACGGCCGCCAGCAGGTTGCTCATGCGGTAGTTGTAACCGATCTCCGAATGCTGATAGTGCGGCGCGGGATCGCGCGCCTGCGTGGCCAGCTTACGAGCATGGTCAATCAGCCCCTTGTCGGCCGAGACCAGCATGCCCCCGCCCGAGGTGGTGATGATCTTGTTGCCGTTGAAGGAGAAAGCGCCCATCATCCCAAAAGTGCCCGGCGCCC
Source organism: uncultured Anaerolineae bacterium (assembly GCA_937120535.1). Taxonomy (GTDB): domain Bacteria; phylum Chloroflexota; class Anaerolineae; order Anaerolineales; family Villigracilaceae; genus Denitrolinea. The sequence goes on along the minus strand of CAKZJX010000004.1, from coordinate 9,253 downwards.
GGCCCTTGTACGTGGCGCCCAGCGCCTCGGCCGCATCCTCGATGACCGGGATGCCGTAACGGTTGCAGACTTCCAGGATGGGGTCCAGATCCGCGCTCTGGCCGTAGAGGTGCACCGGAATCACTGCCTTGGGCAATTTGCCCTGACGCGCCTTGCGCTCGATGGTCTCGCACACCAGCGCCGGGTCCAGGTTCCAGGAGGTCCGCTCGCTGTCTATGAATACCGGCCGGCCGCCCAGGTAGACCACCGGATTGGCGCTGGCCGAGAAAGTGAGGGTGGAGACCAGCACCTCGTCGCCCGGGCCGACGCCGGCCAGGATCAGCGCCAGGTGCAGCGCGGCCGTGCCGGAGCTGAGCGCCAGGGCATAGGGCGCGCCGACGGCCGCGGCGAACTCGGCCTCGAACGCGTCCACCTGCGGGCCCAGCGGCGCGATCCAGTTAGAAGCAAAGACTTCCTGAACGAACTGCTGCTCCAGGCCGGACATGTGGGGAGGAGAAAGGTAGAGACGAGATGAGGTCAAATTTGTGCCCCTGTTTGACATTCTGCCGATGATCTGTATACTATTTATATAGGAAGCGGTATCGTAAATCCTGGTGACCCTGGCCCTTCGTAGAAGGGTCCTAGCTCCCACTGAAATGTGGGGGGACAGATTGAAATCGGGGCCCAGGGGGAGCCGCTTTTGTGTTTTTAACGCTTGTCTTGCTCACCACCTGCGGCTTCGATCAGGTCGCTTTTAATTCCTCCGACGGCACTCTGCGCCCCAGGCTTTGACGTGCGCGCTTGACGTGCAACTCAATCGGTCTGGGGATTTCCGTCACTAATACCGCCACCACCAGAAAACGGCTGCCCGCAAAGGGGCCACATTCCCGGACTCATCCAGGTAAGCAAAGTTCACAGCGACAAATCATGCGCTTTCGAACGCGTCTACTTGCTGGCCCCCAGCGGCGCAATCCAGTTAGAAGCAAATATCTCCTGAACGAACTACTGCTCTAGGCCGGACATGTGGGGTGGAAAGAGATAGAGACGAGGCATCTCAGTCTTTTTGTAGTGGTTTGGCCGGCACGCCCGCCACAGTTGTAGCTTCAAGTACATCACGAATCACTACAGCACCGGCTCCCACGATTGCATGGCTGCCAATAGACTTTACACCAGTCATGATCACTGCTCCCATTCCCACATAGGCATACTCTCCCACATCAACCCCTGCTCCCATGTCAACGCCTGTTGATAAGAATACTCCTGGTCGCAGAGTTGTATGGTGTGCCACATTAACACCCATACTGATCATTACATAATTACGTATATCTACATAAGGCATCACGATGCTACCCGCTAGTATATAAACTCCTTCTCCAACCAGTGCATCCTTGGAGATAATTGCCGTCGGATGAATAAAATTCGGCGTTGCAAGACCTATCGCTTTCGCCTGCTCAAGTATACGAACTCGCGCTATATTATTGCCAATAGGTACGAAAATGCCCTCGATCCCCATTATCTTGTATTTTATGAGATCAGTGGTCGTGCCCAAAACAGGGATATTCTTGATTGTATTACCAACCAAAGCGGGGTTATCATCAAGAAACCCCGCTATCTCAAAGTCGGTATGCTCCCGCAAATAACTAAGATATACTTGCCCATATGTACCTGCGCCAACTAACACGACTTTCACATCATTCCTCCACTCACAGTATGGTTAGATGAATCTGAAGTTTGAGTTCCGGTAAAGCGATACATGGTCACATGTCCTTCCGCACTTATGCCCTCGCGTCTGATAATGGCGCGAATTGTCCGAAGGATAATATTCAGGTCCAGCGAGAACGATAGATGATCCACATACCAGACATCAAGATCAAACCGCTTTTCCCAGGAAAGCGCATTTCGACCGTTCACTTGCGCCCAACCAGTAATACCAGGGCGCACTTCATGGCGACGCGCCTGGTGAGGAGTATAAAGCGGCAGATACTCAATTCGTAAAGGACGAGGTCCTATCAAACTCATGTCTCCCTTAATCACATTCCATAATTCGGGTAATTCGTCCAGGCTAGTGCTGCGCAGGAAACGACCAAAAGGAGTCAGGCGTTGGGCATCAGGCAATAAGTTTCCACGGGCATCACGGGCATCGGTCATGGTGCGGAATTTAAAGAGGATGAAAGGCCTGCCGTGCAAACCGGGACGTTGTTGGCGGAAAAGCACTGGCGTACCGAGATTGAAGCGCACAAGCAAAGCAATCAAACCCAACGCTGGCGAGAGCACGATCAGAGTCGGAATTGCAAGCGCCAGATCAAAAATCCGTTTGCCTGGTCCGCGATAAAATCTCCAGCTCACTCGTCAAATCATCCTTTGGTGGCTAATTGGCAAATCAGTTTGGAAAACTGCACAGCTTGCTGGTGCCGATTAAAATGTTCGACTACATATGCGCGCGCGGCCCGGCCCATCATTTGGGCACGCGTTCGGTCCTGACTCAGAGCATACACGGCGGCCGCTAACGCCTCATCATCGCCAGGTGGAACAAAGATGCCACCAGCAGCCGCTTCGATGACTTGGCGAATCACACCGTCAATTGCCAAGATCGTCGGACGGCCAGCTGCCATGTAATCGAAGACTTTATTTGGATAGGTTGTACGAAACATTGGAATATTTTGTAGTATCGCAATGCAGGCATCTGATGCGGCTAACACTTCCGAGATCTGCGACTTGGGGCGAGGGCCAATAAAAGTTACGTTCGTCAGATTGAACTGAAGTACCAGCGCTTCGAGATTAGACCGCTCTTTACCATCACCGACCAACAAGAAATGGATCTCTGAACGATTGCGTAAACGATTGGCCGCCCGCAAAATTGTCGGGATGTCATTCGCCAGCCCCAACGCCCCTGCATAGGTGACGACAAATTTGTCTGCCACCCCCAGTTCAGAACGTAAACGCTCGCCCCTGGCAGAAGGATCAAACATGTCAGGATCCACACCATTGGGGATTAGACTCACTTTATCAGGAGAAATCCCTTTACCAAGCAAATAATCACGATAAGCCGGAGAATTTACTAACAAATGTGTGGCTCGATCATAGAGAAACTGCTCTAACCAACGCGATAGGATGATCAAAACATGGTTATTTAGCACACCCATGTCAATCGCGAATTCGGGCCAGAGATCCCGAATCTCCAATAGAAATGGCTGACGCCGCAGCGTAGCTACTAACCAAGCTGAAACAGCCTGAAAGATCGGCGGCGACGTTCCCATGATCAAGTCCACGCGCCCAGCGCGTAATGCAGCTACGACAGAGGTGATCATAAAACTAAAAAACGACACGACGCGCCAGATAAAACTGCGATGTAACGCTGGATAAGTATAAGCACGCAAAATAGCGATACCTTCCAAGTCTTGCTGTACAACCATACTAGGGCCATCGACTATATATCTCCCCGTTTTGTATTCTAGGTTGCTGGCAACAATAGTCACACGTTGTCCATTCCGTACCAAGTAGCGAGCGAACTCATAATGACGTGTGCCACCTGATTCGTTAGGGGAGGCAAAAGCTTGGTGAATTATTAGGAGATGCATTGAATACCGTCCAAATGATCTTGTATAGTGCCCATCATAGTTACGTTTATGATCAATGGTTCAGCGTCATTCCGGCCAAGAGCAAGTTGGGCTGCCCAGGCTTCTGTCCGCAAGCACAAACTATGGGCATCCACTTCGATCATTCCTTGGGCCGGGCCGAAGAGGGTCCAAAAATTAGTCGTAGTGGTGCACACAGTTGCATTTAGCGAGAGAGCTGGCTCACGACCATAGTAATAGGATGAGCGCCAACCGCGGGGAGAGCGTTCGTCACCACGCACTAGAGAATAAGAAGGCTCAGTCGGCCCAGCAGCCAGCCAAACGTGATATGCAAAGGAGGTGAAGTCTAGAGCCAGATGACCGTCTTCCACATCCCAGTTATAAGGCACATCCGGGAAGAGCCAATGTAAGCAATAGGTATGCTCTCCCGCGCTTTGGAGTCGGTCGAACACTACCCACCAGCCATCGTCCAACCGCAAAATGCCGCGCCGGTGACGCACGGGCGCTTTCAGGCGCCGATAGCCATCGTGTTCACCCTCCCAATAGGTCAGAAAACCAGTTGTTGAAGCACTACAATAAAGAGTCTGGCCACACGGCCATGGCAGCCATAAGAACCGACCGACCTGTTCCATCTGGTTCCGATCGTCTACTGTCACCGTATTATGATAAACTGTCCTGGCCAAGCCATTGTCCCAGGGAGGCAGCGCGTTGTAGGAATAGGTGCCTGCATCTATTGCAATGTTATGGCCTTGCCACCACAGATCTACATGCAACAGATCGGCCTGACCAGGACGATGACGAAACGCGCCACAACGTGTGAAGACAAATCCATGCGGCGATCGCAGCGTATAATAGCCGCCAATTGGCGCGGCCAGGTTTCTCCTGCCTGGCCTCCGCACCGGCGCATTCAGTGCTTCCGGGCCATACAGCCAAAGGAGGGGCTCATCCCATGGCCCAGACTCATAGCAACGACAATCCTCATACAGATAGTGTGCTGCCTGGAGCACGGGACGATAATCGCGATAATCACAATTGTCGAGGGGCAAGATCAATGCGCCATCGTTCTGGCCATAGTTGGGCACGCCCCCACTGGCTTCATCCTGAATCTGATACAGCAAATCGACCGCCCGCTTGATCTTTTGTCGCAGCTCCAGAGAGAACATCCGTCCGTTCAAATCACCCAGACGTAAGGCCCACAGATAATCGTGCAGCATCAGGCGATGATAGTTGACCGAGTGTTGGGAAAAGGCACCATCATCGTAAATCAGCTCCACTGCCTGCATTTCCAATGCATTCCGGCCCATTTCTGCCCACCGCGCAGCGTGTTTGAATTCCGGGAAAAGCAACCCAATCGTCCACAATCCCATCGCCTCGCTGATGCCATGATTGTTCTTCTGATTGAGCGCGTAGGTGAAGTTGGCTGCAATGCGCTCACCCGAGGCAGCGATCATCTGTGCCAGATCTGCTACGCGCTTCGGGGTTGTGGCAGGGCTGTCGAGAAAACCGTACAAGCCGAAGCACCAGGCCATCACCCGAAAACTCGTCTCCTGGCCGCACTTCCAGTTGGGACCGTGATTGGGCGGATTGGCCGCGCGCCAGCTTTCAACCAGACGCCAAAAGATTTCAGCGTAACGCTCGTCGCCTGTGCGCCAGTAGGCCCGGACTAATGCATAAGTGAAACCGAATCGGCTGGCCTCCCAAATGATCTTGATGTCGCCATGTTCGAAATCTGAGATCTCGCTCCAGTGATGATCGGGGGCGATGCACTGCCCCGTCAGAGGATTAACATGCCAGTCAGGGGGGAAGCCTGTCTCGATCACCGCGTGTGAAAAATAGCGAAACCGACCGGCGCAGATGTCATCGGCGATAGCAACAGGTGTGGCGCCGGGATTGTCCCATTGCGCAAAGAGGGGCGCATAGCACAACCGATCAGCCGGCGCAAAAAAGAAGCGAGGAACACTTTGCCGCCGATAGTGAAGATAGACTTCGGGATCGGCAAGAGCAGCAGAGCTGAGCCAAGTCCCGAACAGCTGATCATCCCACTGTGCCAAAGGTGTCTGCCGCCGCAGACAACCCAGGCGCAAACGAGCGGCGTATCCCAGGCGGAAAGCCAGCCAACGCGCCCCCAGGTAGCGTTGTGCCAGAAAAGCGTAGCGCAGGCGACTCAACATCTCGACGCGATCCGTTCGGCGATGCGTTCGCCGGCTTTGCCATCCCACAATAAGGGAATTCGGTGAGGTTTAACGTTGCTGCCCTGGATGCGCGCCGCCGCCTGGCGCAGGCGCGCCATGTCACGGCCCACAGGCTGATTGGTGCCAAAGGTGACGATAACAGGCTGCTCGGTGTTCTCCCGCACGATGAGACAGGGAACGCCCAGATAGCTCGTCTCTTCTTGAATCCCATCCAAATCGGTGATGACCAGAACCGCATGGCACTGGAAGGCGGGGAAGTCAAGATAACCGGCAGGGTCAAATAGGTGAAAATGAAAAGTTGAGGGTTGAAGGTTGAGGTCTGCTCGCCGTTGCCTTGTGCGCGGATGCGTCGGGAAGACAAGGGGGATCTGTCGCGAGATGTCGGTCAATGCCACCATGATCTCGGCGAGCATGGTTGGATCATCCACATTGGAGGGACGATGGAATGTCGCCAGTACATAACGTTCCCGTTCAACCTCCAACCCAGGAACCCGGAACCTTTCATCCTTCCACCTTTCCAACGCTGTTGGCAACAGACGAACTAATGTGACGATCATGACGGTGCCAACAAGATAGACCCTCTCAGCCGGGATCCTTTCACACACCAAGTTGATGTTACCATCTTCCGAAGGGGTGGACAAGAGATCGGCGATCTGGTCGGTGACCAGACGGTTGATCTCCTCCAGCATAGTGCAGTCGAACAAACGCAAGCCAGCCTCCATATAGCCAACGCGCATACCCAGCTTGGCGTACACCAATGTTACAGTAACGGTCGAATTGACATCACCATAGACCAGGACGAGATCGGACTTGCGTTCCAGGACAACCGGCTCGAAGCGGCTCATCACCTGCGCTGTCTGTTGCACATGGCTGCCGGAGCCAACCTCCAGATTGACATGCGGCGCAGAGAGGCTGAGCTGCTGAAAGAAGACGTCCGACATGTTGACATCATAGTGTCGGCCGGTATTTGCTGCACGCCAGCGTGACGCACCAGCGCGGCTAGTACTGGTGCAACCCCCATGGAGTTCAGGTCGCGCCGACAACGTGAAGGATAGGGATGGTCATAGCGAAAGCTCCAGAGGACGGCCGGCCTGTACCGCCCGTTCCACTGCGACGAAACTGGCTAGTGTCACCTCTTCAAGCTCGGCAAAGGGAATCAACGGCTCGCCGCCGCGGGCGACGCGCTCGATAAAGGCCGCTACTTCCGCTACATGGCCCTTGTCCTGGCGCCACAATCTGATCCGACCCAGGCCAGGCCAGCCGTAACCGACCAGGGATTGAAAATTGTCCAAAACCAGCACCCGCCCCTCGCTGAAGACCTCCACCCGTTCCTTGGGGAAACGTTTGCTGCCGTTGGCGAAATAGTGCACCGTGCCCAGCGAGCCATCGGCGAACTCCAACATGATGGTCATCTTGTCCTGGCGGATCGTCACGCCAGGCGCATCCCCCATCATGCGTGCCTCCAGGCCGACGATCGGCGCGCCGACCAGGTAGCGCAGGAGGTCTATGAAATGGCACCCTTCGCCGATGATCCGTCCGCCGCCCACTTCGAGATCTTGCGTCCAGTGGTCAGCAGGAATGATGCCAGCATTGATGACGTAGATCAGCGTGACCGGTTGGGCGCGGCCGGCCAGCAGATCGTGCATTTTGCGCGCCAGCGGCGAGAAGCGGCGGTTGAAGCCGACCATCAGATGGCAACCGGCGCTCTCTTCATACGCGGCCCGCACCTCTGCCAGTTGGGCTCGATTCAGCGCCAGCGGCTTCTCGACGAAGACATGCTTGCCGGCGCGCAACACCTCACTGGCCATCCGGGCATGGCTGTTGTGGCGAGTGGCGATGAAGACGGTGTTGATCTCAGGATCGTCAATGATCGTGCGATAATCCGAGGTAGCTTGGGCAAACCCGAACTTGCGGGCCGCCAGCGCCGCGCCCGGATCCCCCGCGCTGGCCACGGTCTTCAATTGCGCCCCGGTCTTGATCAGCGCCGGAAGTAGGACCAGCGACGCAAAATTCCCCGCGCCGATGACTCCGACCATGGGCCGCCCCCTGTCCCCTGCCACCTGCCGCCTGACCCTTGGCCCCTGACCCTTGGCCTCGATCGTCCGCCGCATGTCTACGCCCGTCTCCGGGTAAGTCAACAGGACGCCCAACAACGAGTGATCTGTCACAATCTGCCGATAAACTTCCGGCGCCTGATCCAGCGGCACGCGACGCGAGATTAGGGGCGTCACATCCAGCTTTTTGCTGGCCATCAGCTCCAGTACCGCCTCAAAGTTGCGCTGCTCTGTCCAACGCACAAAGCCGAAGGGGTAGTCATGCCCTCGCTGTTCATAGTTCTCATCATAACGGCCCGGCCCATAGGAACAGGAGACCTGGAAAGTCAACTCCTTCTCGTAAAAGTCCGCTCGATTCAACTCCAGGCCGGTCACGCCCACCAGCACGATGCGACCGCGCTTGCGGCACATCTGGGCAGCCTGATGGATCGGCTCGCTGCTCTTGGTCGAGGCGGTGATCAACACAGCATCCACCCCGCGGCCGTGCGAAAAAGCCAGGCCGGCCGCAATCGGATCGGCGCCAGTGCTGAGGTCCACCGTCTCCGCGCCGAACCGACGGGCCAAGGCGCACTTGTGCAGATCGAGATCAATCCCCAGCACGCGACAACCATTGGCGATCAACATCTGTACGGTCATCAGGCCCAACAGCCCAAGGCCAGTGACGACCACCGCTTCGCCCAGGGTAGGATTGGCCAGGCGGATACCCTGCAAGCCCACCGCGGCCAATATCGCGAACGCGGCCTCGTCGTCGCTTACGATATCAGGGATATGGGCACAGAGATTCTTGGGCACGCAGACGATCTCGGCATGGGGGCCGTTGGAAACCACTCGGTCGCCGGGAGCGAAGCCTTCGACGCCCGCGCCGACTTCGAGCACCACCCCAGCGTTGCAATAACCCAACGGCAGTGGCTGACCTAGGCGGGCGAAAACGCTCTCAAGCGTGGGCAGCAGACCATCGATCTTGATCTTGTCCAATACTTGGCGGACGCGTTCAGGCTGTGATCTGGCCTTAGCCAGCAAGTTAGCCTGGCCAAACTCAACGAGCATGCGCTCAGTGCCAGCAGAGATGAGGGTACGCCGACTGGCGACAAGGAGGTGACCAGGACGAGAGAGCGGAGTGGGAACCGCAAGGAGTTCTGTAACACCCGTGTCCAAATTTTGGATAATCTGTTTCATAACTCTTGGTTCGCTCATTTCTAAGAGCATGTTTGAAATCATTATCGAGGATTTTCCAGAAATCTCGCTTTCTGGAAAATTGCTTCACTATGCGACTACATATCTAAGCCCCTGAGCTCAACGATAGCCGCACGATCACAAAGATACTGATGTCTAGCTCATGTTCACTGCCTGACCGACTTGCCCCCTTGCAGCGCCATCCCTAAATAGCTCCACATATGTGGTTGGGGATTGACGGCGGGGTTATGATAGTGGTAGCCAAGACTGCACGACGGCG
>CAKZJX010000003.1 GCA_937120535.1 uncultured Anaerolineae bacterium | reverse complement strand
CGCCCTGCCCAGGTTCAACCTGCAACACCTGCTCATCGGGCTCTTCATGCTGCTCGCCGCCGGCCTGGCCTACGTGCTCACCCCCAAAGCCAAGCTAGCCGACCAGGGGCCCAGGATCGACTTGGAAGTCATGATTCCCAAGCAGTTCGGCGACTGGCGGGTGGATGAGAGCATCAGACCGGTCATTCCGTCACCCGATGTCCAGGCCACTTTGGATTTGATTTACGACCAGATCGTCAGTCGGACCTACGTCAATAACCAGGGCGAGCGGGTCATGCTCTCCGTGACGTATGGCAGCACGCAGAATCAGCAGCTGCGCGCGCACCGGCAAGAGGTCTGTTACGCCGCGCAGGGTTTCAAGATCAACGACCTGGAGCACACCAGCGTCGAGATTCTGGGTTCACATGTGCCGGTCACGCGTATGTTCGCGGTTCAGGGTCCCAGAAAAGAGCCGGTCACCTACTGGTTCACCATGGGGGATTACGTTGTACTCAGCAAAATTGACCGTCAGCTCATCCAATTGAAATACGCCCTCTCAGGATACATACCAGACGGCTACCTGATCCGTATCTCCAATCTTTCCGAACAACCTTCCGAGGCTTACGCCATACATTTGCGATTCGCCAATGATTTGTTCCGATCCATAGATCCGGACTTTGCAAGAAAACTGCTTGGGCGCGCCTGATCGACTGACGATGAATCCGGCATACTTCAATACAAGCCATTCTTATTCAACTCGGTATTTGTCATCCGCCAGTACTTGGATGGCACTGGCCGGTGGAATGCTGGCCTTCATCCTCGGTGCCTTTCTGGCGCTGTTGGGCGGCGTCTTCCCGGCAATCGTATTCACGGTGGTCGGACTCGGCCTGTTAGTCTTGTTCAACTACCGTCTGGGTGTATGGCTTTTGATCTTGCTACTGCCCTTTGCCGCCACCTACCTGATCCCCCGGCAAGTGTTGGGCATCACCGGCCTCAATCCTGTCAATGTTTTGCTGGCCGCCACCGTGGTCGGGTTGTTCGCTGCCTACGCCTTCCAGCGTGGTCGCATCGTCCTGGTGCCGATACCCAAGCTTTTTTTGCTCTACCTCGCCCTGATCGCCTTTGGCGCCTTCATGGGCAGTTTCAGCGCGGAAAAGTCCATCTTGCAGCTCAACCCCCAAGGTCAGTACGAAGCGATGACGCGCACTCGCTATCTGCTGGACGTGTTCTTCAAACCACTGGTTATCCTCATCGTCGCTTGGCTGGCAGCCGTACACGTACGCAACGGCGATAGTGCGAAGTCGCTGATCTGGGCCATCGCCCTGGCGACCACGATCCTGTTCAGCGTCATCACCACCTACCTGGTGCTCTCCGGTCTAAGCTTGCAGGTCCTGGCCTCTACGCGCGCGCGCGGGTTTCTGTCCTGGATCGGCATGCACGCCAACGAACTGGGTCTCATGGCCAACATGATGTTTGCGGTGCTGCTCTATACCGCCATGGGCATGGAAAAGGACAGTCGCCGCCTGTTGCTGTTCGCTGCGGCAGGGTTGGCGGCTATGACAGCCGCTCTAACTTTCTCCCGTGGCGCTTTTCTCGGTCTATTGGTGGTCACTGCATTCTTCCTCGTGACGCGGCGCCGATTCACCCAGTTGGGTCTGGGGTTGGTCGTGCTGCTGGTCGTGGCGTTTTTACTGCCAGAAGCCTTCATCGAGCGCGCCACCACTGGCCTTGAGCGGCGGGACGTCGGCACCATCACCGCCGGTCGGCTGGATGACATCTGGCGCCATCTCTGGCCCTGGGTGTGGGACAGCCCGCTCATCGGCCACGGACTGGGTTCCACCATGTGGGCACCGGCCAACCTCAGCGGCGCCATGCTGCCCGTTGGACACCCACATAGTGCCTATCTTGGGTTGCTACTGGACCTGGGGTTGGTCGGCGCTGTCATAGTCACCATTTTCTTTTGGTCCATGTGGCGGCTGTTGCGGCAATTGAAAAGGCAGCACCCGGATCCATTCTGGCGAGGATTATTCGAAGGGGGGGCAGTATGCATTTTGCTACTGTTGGTACAGGGGGTAACGGATGACCGTTTTGTACCCACTTATCCACAATGGACGATGTGGATCATCTTTGGCCTGGCTATTGGACATGCATCTTTAATCAACAAAACAGCAGAAAAATAAAATGAAAGTTTGCCTGGTCGGGTTAGAAAACCTTCCGGTGTTGGCCCGCGAATACAACAATTACGGCATAGGCGGCGAGCAAGTGCAGCAAACCCTCATGGCCAAAGCGCTTTCCAAACGTGGTTACAACATTTCGATGGTAGTTGGTGATTACGGTCAGCCGGATGCTGCCGTATGGGACGGTATCACCACCTACAAGGCCTATAAGCCCGGGGCTGGCTTACCTGTCATCCGGTTTATTCACCCGCGCTGGACTGGAATATGGTCAGCACTAAAGAAAGCGGATGCAGACGTTTACTACACCAGTTGCGCCGGCATGATGGTCGGCCTGATGGCCATGTTCTGCCGTGTACATGGCCGTGGACTGGTGTTCCGGTTGGCGCATGACACGGATGCCGATCCAGAACGACTCCTGATTCGCTATCGCCGTGACAAATGGCTTTATAGTTACGGTCTGCGCAGGGCCCATGTTGTACTTTCACAACATGGTGCACAGCAGTCGGCTTTATTGAAAAACTATGGCGTCGCCAGTCTCGTGGCAGACATGCTGGTCGACCCGCCCTCCCGTGAACTTGACTTAACTGACCGCGATATACCGGTCTTGTGGGTCAATAACCTTCGTGATTTCAAGCGCCCTGACTTAGCACTTGAACTCGCCCGTCGTTTGCCTTGCCGGCAAATACATATGGTGGGCGGACCGCAACCAGGCTTTCAAGCTTTGTATGAAACCATCCAGAGGGAATCCGCAGGCCTGCCAAACCTGTCTTTCCATGGTCGCATTCCCTATCACGATGTGGGCGATTTCTACGACCGCGCGCGTGTATTTATAAACACCTCAGACAGCGAAGGCTTCCCCAATAGTTACCTACAATCCTGGCGGCGCGGTGTGCCCGTGGTGGCGTTCTTCGACCCCGATGGCCTGATCCGGCGCGAGGGCTTGGGTTATGCCGTCCAAAGCATGGACGAAATGCAGCAGGCCGTGGAAAGGCTGCTCACGGACGATGACGAGTGGCTGCGCATCTCCGCCCGTTGCCGCGATTATATGGAGCGCCACCACGGCGACGATGTTGTCCTTGAGCCCTACCTTGTCGCCATCGAGCAGGCCTATGCGAAGCGGCGACGGGCATGAGTGCATCTGTCACCACGCTCGGATTCATCGTCAACTCCCTGCGCTTCGGCGGTGCGGAAAAGCACACCCTCCAGTTGTTCAATGGTCTAGTCACACGGGGTTTCAAGACCGCCCTGGCCTACCTCAAACGCGATGAACATCTTCTGCATGAGGCCGACCCGGCATCCGGCCCCGTCTGGTGCGCCGATTTCGGCAAGGGGTGGGATCTCGCCGGCTTGCGGCGACTGGCCGATTGGGTCAAAGGTAACAAACCAGACGTGCTGGTCTGCGTGAACACCTACCCATTGTTCTACGGCCATCTGGCGCGCTGGCTGTGCGGTCACCGCTGCCGAGTCGTCGCAGTCTTCCACAGCACCGAGTTACCCGCGCGCGAAGACCGGCAGATGCGCTGGGTCTATCGTCCTTTCTTCAACCGCAGCGACCGTATCGTCTATGTCAGCGCGGCCCAGCGTGCCTACTGGGAGGGGCGCGGCCTGCGCCATGACCGTGGCGTGGTCATCCACAACGGCATCGAAACCGAAAGATTTCGTGACGGCTACACCGCCCAGGAGAAAGCCATCCTGCGTGAACGCCTCGGCTTCGCCACCGGTGATTTCGTCATCGGCATCTGCGCCGCCCTGCGACCGGAAAAAAAACATGAGGACCTCATCGAAGCCATCGCGCGTCTCAAGGCGGAGGGCTTGCCCGCCAGATGCCTGATCATTGGCGACGGCCCGCGCCGCTCGGCCATCGGGGCTGCAATCGCCCACCACGGGCTGGACAGGGACGTGGCCATCACCGGGTTTCAGGCCGATGTCCGGCCCTATGTCGCCGCCTGCGATTGCATGGCCATCGTATCGCATCAAGTGGAGACATTTTCCATCGCCGCCCTCGAGGCGATGGCCATGGGCAAGCCGCTGGTGATGAGCGCCATCGGCGGCGCGGCCGAGCAGGTAAGGGACGGGGAAAACGGTTACCTGTTCCCAGCGGGTGACGTGGGTGCCCTGACGGCAGCATTGCACAAGCTTGCGGACCGGCGGCACTGTGCGGAACTGGGCGTGCGTGCGCGCGCCATCGTTGCCCGCGATTTCGGGCTTGACCGCATGCTGGACCGGTATGCGCGGCTGTTGGGCGAAGA
>CAKZJX010000002.1 GCA_937120535.1 uncultured Anaerolineae bacterium | reverse complement strand
CCTGCTTCTTATTGGGGCACATCCGTAGACATCACCTTCGAGGATGTTGATATCAACGGTGGCCGTCCCCGCATTCTCGCAGACAAACCTTATTGTCGCGCTGATGACATCTGTGAACAATTTCGTTCGGAATACACATCAAGGAATTACTATTTGGGAGATCAAGTGCCTCCTTATGGCGACATCCTAACTCCTCAAATTGGGGACACCATCTACTCGTCCGTAGTACACCTTGAAGGATGGGCAAAGGATGATCTTAGCGGTATCTTCGGGGCAAAATTCATTGTCAACTACAACGGCGCTTGGAGAGATTTAGAACAAATCTTCACATCGGAATATTTTACCTATGATTGGAACATGTGCGATTCTGACGTACCTGATGGGCCTATCTCTGTAGCCTTACGCATTTACGATAAGGCTGGCAATCAATCCTTTGGCCTAACCGGTTTGAAACACTTTTTCAAACGCTATGAGTGTCCCTCTCCACCTTCACCAGCCTGTAATCCCTTACCGGATCAAATTGCTATCTTTGCAGATGAAGATTATCAAGGCGCATGCACTTTATTTAACAGCGGAAGTTTCACTGATTTAGGTGCTGTCGGAAAACAAAACGCTTCCTCGATTTTGGTCGGTTCAAACGTGGTTGCAACTCTCTTCTTCAATAGTAATTATCGCAGTAGAGGGGAAACATTTACGACTTCTGATTCTAATCTAGCTGATAATTGGATTGGAACAGATTCGACCTCCTCTCTAGTAGTCTCCTCACGCAGTGCTCTCCCTGCTACCCCCTATCCGGTTTCCCCATTGAACGCTGCCATCCTTCCATCTGGTAGCTCGATAACTTTTCATTGGGAAAATCTTGGTCGCGGCAGTGAATTTCGTCTTGAACTGACTCGTTCCGGTTCATCCGCCATTCTCTCACCTTGGCTAAATGTTCCCTACTGGCAGGTCGAGTCACTTCCATCAGGAAGTTATTCTTGGCGGGTTCAGTCAAGGAACGCAAGCGGGACAAGTGGCTGGTCAACGAATTTCTCTTTCACCATCCCGCCGGCATCCAACTCAACAACGCCCCTATCTGCTCCATTCAACGATGACTTTGAAACCGAAAGAGGTTGGTCTGCTTCAAATTATTTTGACAAAACCCTAGAACTCAATCATACGAGCAATGGAAGAATCAGTTGGAAATATGATACAAATAGCAAACCAGAAGACGGATACGACACGGGGCAGCCCAACTTTGGTTTTTTGACTTCTCCTCCAATTCAGCTTCCCCCTT
>CAKZJX010000001.1 GCA_937120535.1 uncultured Anaerolineae bacterium | reverse complement strand
AAAGTGGTCAAGAAGGGCGCTGCGGCGGCGCAGCCGGCCTGAAAATGCGATTGGTAAGGTGCAAGTTCTTACCCTGACGAACCGTCAGGACGATAGCGTTTGTCTAAACTCGAGTATGATGACATCACTAACATAAAGAAAAGCCCTCCAACGTGGAGGCCTTATTATTATAGCCGAATTTTCAGGACAGCGAATCAGCTTTCGGTTGACTCAGCGGAATCTGTAGGAAGAAAGTGCTGCCCTTCCCAAGTTCACTTTCCACCCATACCTGGCCATTATGACGTTCAGCAATCGAACGCACGATAGCCAATCCCAAACCCGAACCGTGCTGAGCACGAGCATCGCGCTGCCTCCCGCGATAAAATTTCTCAAAAAGATGAGGTAGATCGCCAGGAGCAATTCCAATTCCGTTATCCTGAACCTCAAAAATAACCGTATTCGGTCCAGGACGCACTCTCAGAACGACATTCCCTCCGTTCGGCGTGTATTTAATAGCATTCTCCACAAGGTTGTAAATCGCCTGATGGAGAAGAGCTTGATCGGCTTCAACCACTGCTGGAGCGCCATCGAGGATTGCCGTTGAAAGATAAATGTTCTTCTGATTGGCCTGCAACTGTAGTGCGTTCACCAAGCGATCAAGAACATCCTCAATCACCACGGTCTCGACTTGCAACCCAACCCCTACTTCGATCCGCCCAAGGTCAAGCAGGTTGTTTACCAATCGAGACATATTTTCCACACCAGACACGATCTTGCGCACATACCCTTGCTGTTGCTCATTCAAATCGCCCACCATTTCTAGCATGGTTGCGTAGCCTCGCATGAGCGTCAACGGCGAACGCAGGTCATGGCTAACTGTGGCAACGAATTCCGACTTCATCGAGTCGAGCTCTTTGAAGTGGGTGATGTCCCGCAGAATGCATACACGCCCGATGGAACGCCCTTCCAGGATCACCGATGAGGCGGTGGCAAGATAGGTACGTCCGTTCTCCAGCGTGATCTCTGCCGAATGACGTTCCTTGTCTGCGCCAAACAGCAGGTCAAGCAGACCTTTGTGGTGAACCCAGCGCTCAATTGGTTGGGAGCCTTGTTGAAAAGCATCTATGCCGATGGCCTTGACAGCTGCCGGATTGGCTAACACCAACCGATTCTGGGGATCGGTAACCAACACCGGATCCGGTGTGGCGTTCAGCACCGCTTCTAGCTGACGCCGGCCGGCCTCCACTTTGAGGAACAAGTGGGCATTGGCTGTAGCCAAGGCCGCATTGCCGGCTAAGGTGCTCATGAAACGCACATCGGCTTCAGAAAACCTGCGCAGCTGTTCATAGGCTACCCACATCGCACCATAATAACGATTCCTGTGACGTAGAGCAACTGCCAAGAGCGAGGCGGGATAGGGCAAATCGGGAGACAGGTCGAGCAGGCGCGTACGGCTGAGATTGGTCAGGATCAGCCAATCTTGCTTTTGGAGCTGCTGCAGAATCGGCTCATCGAGATGAGCATACTCGTTCTTGGCCGGCCCAAGGGAGAAGCGTGACGGCAGCTCAATCACCGTCTTGGGCAACACTGTAGGCGAGAGCACCAGGCGCACCGCACTAGCCCCCGTGGATAGAGCGGCCTCAAGCACAGGTTGGACCGCATCACGCATCTCCAAACTGGAGGCCACGCCTTGACTGACCTCTAGGAGTCGGTTGAGTTCATCCAATCGCGCTTGCAAGCTGGCACGCATCTGCTCAAAGGAGCGGCTCAAGCGGCCTACCTCGTCCACCCCTTCCACTTTGAGAGGATGGTCAAGGTTGCCTCGAGCGATCCGATCGGCTTCGATGGCCAGGTTTTGCAAAGAGCCAGTCACTGCGCGCAATCCCAATCGCATCGAGGCCAGAGCAACCACGGCCAACAACAGGATCAAGGCCGAGAGCGGCAAGGCGATCAGCAACGCCAGCTCCTGCACCTGCCAAGCGGGAATGGTGAGAGCGATGGCCCAAGCCCGGCCTTCCACTGGCTGGTAATAAACATACTGGCGCGTTCCGTCGGCCGCAATATGGGTGGTAAAGGGCACGGCTGGGTTGGCCGGCCCCTCGTAAGTCGAGCCGATCAGAGCCGGATCGGAGTGATACAGAATCTTCCCCACATCATCGATCAACATACCGCTGCCCTGGCTTTCGGCCATCTGCCGTAAGCTATTGATCAACGGCTGAGTTAATGGGTTGGTTCCCAGATCGGTGCGGCCGATCAACACCCGACGAACACGACCGGTCGAGTCCACAATGCCCGTGAGAAAGGTCACACGTGCAGCGCTCACCCCGCGCTGCACAGGAGGGATCGTGTATACCTGAATCAGCACACTGCTATCTGTAGCCAACGCGACGCCGATGCTCTCCTCAGGATACAGGGAGAACTGTTCCTGGGCCGTCATCGGATAGGCTACCACAACCGTCCGGCTAGGCACATCCAAGACCGCAAACTGATCGAAATAGGGACTAGCCTGCATTCGCTGGCCCAAAATGGCCAATAATTCCCGTCCTTGTGCATCCAACAGGCGCGGGTCGGTTGCAAGTTGTACCGCCAGATTCTGACCCGTCTCCAGAAAAAACGGCACACTCTGGGAAGCTGCACCGGCTACGGCGGCCAGGCGATTGCGCAACATGTTTTGAGCGGCCCGTCCGGCCACCACCCAGTCGCCGATCAGCAGAGCGGACAGGAGGATAACAATAAACGAGCCGCCGCCAAACAAGAAACGATTCTCTAAGCTGGCCTCTGAAGGTGAAGGTTGCAACGGTTCGTTGCGTCCCCAAGCCGCTGGGAAGACCGCCACCACCACCTGCAACACCAAGCCCGCTAACAACACCTCGCCGGCAAACCCCAATCCCACCATCCCAACGTTGCTAATAGCGTAATCGAGACGAATCGCCATCTGTCCCTGGACGCTCAGCAGAATCCCCAAAACGTACAAAATCATGCGCAGGGGGATGAGAACAAGGACGCTTACCAGGGGCTGGCGCAGCAATTCATAGGCCAAGGTGCGAAAGCGCTGACGCACATTTGCAGCAAACAGGGCAGCCAAGAACGCCATCTCGACCGGACTAAAGATGGTGTGCGTATCCCAAGCGCCGCGCACCAGGCCGGCAACGCCCCCCAGCAAGGCGGCACCCAGGGGCCCCAGTGGGCCGCTAGCCAACATCCACGGCAACGCGCCGAACAACATTATCGCCGGTAACGTCGGTTCAGCCGGCACCCCCGGCAAGGGCAATACCGAACCGGCCGACAGACGAACCCCGAGAAACAGGTTCGTGATCGGGGCAAGGAAGAGCAATCCTCCGAAGATCCCCCACCTCCACCCGTCCTGAAGAGGAGGCTGGAGGTAATGCCAACGATAGATGGCGTAACCGGTGGCGATGATCAGAACCAACCAGATCAGCCAACCCGCCGGTGTTGAAGCGGATAGGTACACTGCGCCACCCAGAAGGGTACCGATGAAATCCATGGTCCGTCCCCCTGATTATAGCCTCAAAAAGTCAAATCTGCTGCCTTACGACTTCATTTCATTTCCCCGCCCTCCTAAGGTCTCGCTCAACCAGTCCAAAAATCCCTTCTCTTTTAGCCGAGCCGAGGTTCCCAGGGTGGCGGCCAATTTCTCCATCAGTTCGCGTTGCTCACGGGTCAATTTCGTCGGAATCTCTACATTCACAATCACCAACTGATCACCGCGACCTGTGCGACGTAAATAGGGAACCCCTTTGCCACGCAACACGAACACTTTGCCGGGTTGCGTGCCAGGCGGAATCTTTAAGGTCTCCTCACCATCTAGCGTGGGCACTTTGATCTCGGCGCCCAAAGTGGCTTGGGCAATATTGATATCAATGTTCAACAAAATATCGTTCTCACGGCGCTTGAAGAACTGGTGAGGCAAAACCTTCAGGACCAAAAACAGGCTGCCGTGGGGGCCGCCGTTGGTGCCGGGTTCTCCTTCCCCAGCCAGACGGATCTGGGTGCCCTCATCCACGCCGGCCGGAATTTGTACTTTCTTGCGGATGCGCTTGTGCTCTAAACCCGTCCCACGACACGCCTGGCACGGAGAGTGAATGATCTCGCCGCGACCGTTGCATTGTGGACAGGTGATTGCCTGCACCACAGAGCCTAGGAACGTTTGGCGAATTTGACGAACTTCACCACGTCCCTGACAGGTCGCACAGCGAATCGGGGAAGTGCCCGGCTCGGCCCCTAATCCCCCGCATCGCGAACAGACCTCGTTACGCGAAAACTCGATCTCCTTCTCAACACCGAACACCGCTTCTTCAAAGGTCAGGGTGACTTCCATTTGGATGTCCCGTCCACGGTGCGGCATTCGGCGGGCTCGCCGGCCAGTGGAAAACCCAAACGAGCCGAACAGCTCCTCGAATAGATCACTAAAGTCTACGGTGTAATCGTGGAATCCACCAACATCACCAAGACCTTCGCGTCCAAAGCGGTCGTAACGAGCACGCTTTTCAGGATCAGACAAAACGCCATATGCTTCGTTGATCTCTTTGAACTTCTCCTCGGCATTGGGCGACTTGTTCACATCTGGATGGTATTGACGCGCCAGTTTGCGGAAGGCGCTCTTGATTTCCTCGGGCGAAGCATTTCGGCTCACCCCGAGAATCTCATAATAATCTCGATAACTCATATGCGCCTCTTCCTGCTCGGGATGCGTGAGTGGTTAGGAGATGTCCTCCCCAGGCACGGGGTCATCAGAGGAGGAACGGCCGGGAGGAGGGGGAGAGGTGGTTCCTTCGGGATAGATAGTCGTGCCGATTCGTTGCAGAGCCCGCCCTAGATTCTCGATGGCCGATCGAAGGCCAGTTGAGTCTTGGCGTGTGATCGCTTCTTTCACCTCGGCAATGCGCGCCCCCACCTCGCTACGCGCTTCGGCCGGAATTCGATCGCCCATGTTGCGCAAGGAGTTTTCGGCAGTGTAGATGAGGCCATCGGCTTGATTGCAGGTTTCAATCCATTCTCGCCGCTTGCGATCCTCCTCAGCATGAAGTTCGGCTTCACGGCGCATGCGTTCTATCTCTTCTTCAGTAAGGCCGGAGGAAGCCATAATAGTGATGTGTTGGGAACGGCCGGTGGCTTTGTCGCGAGCGGTGACTTTGAGGATGCCGTTCACGTCAATGTCAAAGGTGACTTCGATCTGGGGAACGCCGCGTGGGGCCGGTGGGATGCCATCTAGGACGAATCGGCCAAGGGATTTGTTGTCGGCGGCCAACGGGCGCTCACCCTGAACCACGTGAATCTCAACCTGGGTTTGGTTGTCGGTGGCCGTAGAGAAGACCTGGGTTTTACGGGTGGGAATGGTGGTGTTGCGTGGGATCTGAGGAGTGGCGATCCCGCCCAGCGTTTCCACGGAAAGGGTGAGCGGAGTGACATCGAGCAGCAGGATGTCACGCACTTCACCGCTCAGAACGCCGGCCTGAATGGCCGCGCCGATGGCCACGACTTCATCGGGGTTCACCCCTTTGTGGGGTTCCTTGCCGAAGAAGTTGCGCACCAATTCCTGAATAGCCGGCATGCGGGTCATCCCCCCCACCAATACCACTTCGTTGACACGGTCAACAGTGACTCCAGCGTCGTTGAGGGCTTGTTGAATGGGGCCTAGGGTACGCTTCACCAGGTCGGCAGTCAACTGCTCGAGCTTAGCACGGGTGAGCAGAGTCACCAGGTGCTTGGGGCCCGAGGAGTCAGCAGCGATATATGGCAGGTTGATCTCAGTTTGCCAGATGCTGGAGAGTTCAATCTTGGCCCGTTCGGCAGCTTCTTTCAACCGTTGAAGCGCCTGGCGGTCTTGGCGCAGGTCAATCTGCGTCTCGCGCCAGAAGTCGTCGATCAGATAGTTCATGATTCGCTGATCGAAGTCATCGCCGCCCAGAAAGGTATCGCCGGCCGTAGCCTTGACCTCAAACACGCCATCGCCTACTTCAAGCACCGAGACGTCGAAGGTACCGCCTCCTAGGTCGTAAACCACGATAATTTCGTTTTTTTTTTGTCCAGCCCATAGGCCAAAGACGAAGCCGTGGGTTCATTGATGATGCGCAGCACCTCTAGGCCGGCAATTCGGCCGGCATCTTTCGTCGCATTGCGCTGGGCATCGTTGAAATATGCCGGAACGGTGATCACCGCCTGAGTCACCGGCTCCCCAAAGTAGGCCTCGGCATCCCGTTTGATCTTGGTCAGGATCATGGCCGAGATCTCTGGCGGGCTATACAGGCGATCGCCCATCTTCACCCACGCATCGCCATTCGGAGCAGCATTCACCTCATATGGAACCACTGAGCGTGCTCGCGCGACTTCGGGATCGTCAAACTTGCGCCCCATAAAACGCTTGATCGAAAAAATCGTGTTGCTCGGATTGGTGATAGCCTGGTTGCGCGCCACACGGCCAACCAGGCGTTCCCCGTTCTTGTTGATCGCCACCACCGAGGGCACCAGTCGTTCCCCTTCGGCTGAGGGGATGACCACCGGCTCCCCACCTTGCATAAACGCTGCTACCGAATTGGTCGTCCCAAGATCAATTCCAATAATCCTTGGCATGAATGCATTTTGCTCCTTGCGACAATGGGTGGATGGATGAATTGCTTATAGGGCTGGTTATTGAGCGACTCGCACCAAGGCCGGACGAAGCACCCGCTCGCCGATCATATAGCCATTTCGCACTACCTCGATCACGTGACCACTTTCTACCGTATCGTGCGGTTCGTGCGAGATCGCTTCGTGGAAGTTGGGGTCAAAAGGTTTGCCTTCGGCCTCGATGCGGGTGACGCCCTCCGCAGCCAAGAGAGAATGGAATTTGCGGACGATCAGCTCGATGCCGCTCGCCCAGGGATCGTCGGCCGGCATATTGTGCATAGCCAGGTCGAGATCGTCCAAGATCGGCAAAATCTTTTGAAGGATCTCAGCCTTCATGGTAGCGCGCTGAATCTCTGCGTCCCGTTGAACTCGATTTCGATAGTTAATGAATTCGGCCTGGGTGCGCTGCCAACCGTCCAGATGTTCAGCTGCCTTGACTTCGGCTTCTTCCAGCCGTTTCAGAAGCGTCTCCACATCGGGATGCTCCGGCGTTGCCGAGATCTCCGCCGCTTCTACCGGCGGCATCTCCTCTGGCTGAGAGGTTTCTTGAGCCGAAAGGCTCTGCGAGAGATCTTCAGAGAGAGAGGGTTTGTGATTGTCGTTCGCCATAGTCCTTATTCTTTCCCACGAGAGAAGAATGTGTAAATGAATTGACCATCAAGAGAGGCGAAATAGCTCAGGAGGGAGAAGGCTCATCGCTGGCCACGATCTCGGTCACCAGATCGCTCAGCACGGAAGCGACAAATCGAACGGTTGGAATGGTGCGAGCATAGGACATGCGCATCGGCCCCAGAACGCCCAACATACCGGTCACCAAACCGGGCACGCCATAGCGCGTTAGCACCATGGAGCACTGGCGCAGCTCCTCCCACTCTCCCTCGCCGCCGATCAGCACCTGCAAGCCACCCACGTTCGATCCGGCAATCGCCTGCGCCAACACCTGTTGGAGCAATGTGCGCTCCTCCAGCAAACGCAGCGCTCGGCGAGCCTCCCCCAACTCGGCAAACTCTGGCTCGGCCAGCAGGTTGATCTGCCCATCGGTGTAAATCTGTCCACTCACCCGTTCTTCAGCGCGCCGCAGGTCGGCGATGATCAGGGTTGAGATATCCTGCTCAAGGGCATCGCTGCGCGGCGGGAGCGCCATGATCTCGTCGAGAGCTCGGCCGCTCAGGGCTGCAGAAAGACGAGCTGCTGTTTGACTCAGCCGTTCTTGAGGCACTGGTTCAGCCAGCGTCAAGATCTGCTGGGAGACCTCGCCGCCCACCATCACCAGCACCATCAACACCTGCCGCCCTTGGGTAGAGATCAGCTCGACGTGCTTGAAGCGCACCCGCTCCGGATGCGGAGCCGTGACCAGCGAAGCCGCCTGAGATTGGCGCGCCAGGATCGAGGCAGCCAGCGTCATCCATTGCTCGATGTCGGGCCGCGATTGATGGAATTGGTGCACGATAGTCTGCTGAACTGCCTCTGGCAATTCAGCTTGGTGCATCAGATGAGCCACGAAGAGGCGATACCCATCTTCGGTGGGAACGCGGCCGGCCGAGATATGGGGCTGGCGCAGATAGCCCATCTCCGTCAGAGCAGCCATCTCGTTGCGAACCATGGCCGGGCTGATGCTCAAGCGATACCGCTCCACCAGCCGCTTCGAGCCAACCGGCCGAGCGGTTTCAATATAATCGCGGACAATGAGAAGGAGCAGTTTGTGCTGTCGTTCTGTCAGAGTCGCCATGTCTATCCGATAAACAAGCCAGGGCGGGAGATTACCAAAATTAGCACTCTCGCCTCTCAAGTGCTAAAAGGGTGTTTTTATCATATCAGGTCTTAGAGGTCAGGTCAAGGGGGGCGGCTGGGCTTGTTCAATAAGTCTCTTTGGGTGGTACGAACTGTCTCTAGAACAGCCACAAGCAGGCCGTTTTACCCTTCAATCGGCGGTTGATTCCATCGCTGATTTCCCTCCCATGTCTGCGCTACCGGGCTCTCCTTGCGCGTCAGGGGTACTTATTGAACAAGGCCACGGGTATTGACAAAACTCACAAGATGGTGTATAATGTGAACGTTCACATTCTCTAGGAGGCCTCCATTGCGCTCGCGGCTGACCATCCAGGACGTCGCCCGAAAGGCGGGAGTATCCCGGCAGACGGTTTCGCGCGTCCTCAACAACAAAGG